>CACXRO010000004.1 GCA_902770045.1 uncultured bacterium | reverse complement strand
CTGGTAAAAATCAGAGCGGACTTCAGCTAACTCAGCAAAGCGAAAAACACTCCAGCACAGGCGAGGGTGTCGTCAATGGCGTCGTGGCTGTTGATGCCGTCGATGCTGAGCGCTTCAATCAGGTTTGCGAGCGAGTAGCTATCCAATCCCGGGCGCAGATGACGGGCGAGCGCGACTGTATCGCAGGTCTCGATTCCATCTGGCGCGAAGCAGAGGTCGAATTTTCCGCACTCCTGGTTGAGCATCCTCATGTCGAACTTGTTGTTGTGCGCCACGAGCAGCGCATCGCTTCCCAGAAACTCGAAGAACTGGCGCATCGCTTCTTCCGGCGCAAGACCATGTTTCGAAAGGAAATCCAACGACAGCCCATGCACCCCTTCCGCCCAGGGATTCATTTCGCACGAGGGGCAGATGTACGAATTGAATGTGCGCGTCTGAACGCCATTCACATACTCCACGGCGGCTATCTGACAGATTTCATCGTAGCGCGAGCAGCCAGTCGTCTCAGTGTCAAAAACAACCACCCGCCCACTCCGGGCGTATTCCGCAATCTGCGGCAATGTGTTGGCACATATTCGCATGATACTCTATCCTGACAATCTACACCACCGGGTCGCCGCAGAAGTCGCGGCGGCCGCAGTCGCGGCAAAACGCCCCACGCCAGACGGAATCGAACTGCTCGACGAGCGGTTCGACAAGTGCGGGGTCGTCGGTCAAGACGCCGTTCTCAAAATTGCGCTTCTTCTCCGACTTCGCGCCCATGCCTGCGCCGGTGAGATTCGCCGAACCGAAATACGCCTTGCGCCCATCAACGATGATGCACTTAAAATGCACCCGCGGGCACAGCATTCTCTCCATCGCCGTCCAGAGCGTCGGATAGCGGTCAAAGTCGTCCCGCCAGTTCGGGCCAGGGTCCTTCGCATGAATAAGCCGCACCTCGACGCCGCGCTTCACCATTCCGTCTAAAACCTCCAAGAACGGCACCATGTCCCGCCCACCTGAATCAACATACATGTCCTTGATATCAGCGGTTGCAATCCACAGTCGTTCCCTCACCTGCGGCACAATCCCGCAGACGACGGAGGTGTAGATGTCGCGGTTGGAAAGAAAGGTAGTCATTTACGCTTTGCGCTCACATTTGAATTCAACACGTTTGCCATTCTCAAATGCAAACCCTTCTACAAATAATGCATCAACAATTGCCACGACACGCTCCTCTGGCAACAACTTGCCAAACATGGCATTGACATGATTGGACAGCGTCTTGCGCGACCGAGGCAGCGTTACGCCAGGCTTTGACAATCGCTCTTTCGTCTGTGCAACCTGATCTCTGAGAGACATTTTAGAAGACTTGGCCTGCATCAAGGCCGGAATTGCCTCTATTGACTCAACACGATCAATGAAAATGCCACGACCATGCAAATGCTTTACAAGCGGATCGAAACCTTTGTCTTTTGAGACAATGTGAAAATATGCGTCCTTGTCCTCTACTGAAATGCAACCAACGTAATAGGCAATGTGGAAGTCAAGCGCATTGTGCCCAGTCCCTCCAATCTCGACATATTCCCCTTTTGCTCCGATGCGCTGCATCGCCATTGCAATTTGTTTCGGGATGCTCTTTTGGCCTTCGCCGACAAAAAGCATAACTTTGAAGTCCGTCTGCTTCAACGCGTCGAGATTATCAGGGGTGACATTCTCGAAATCTATCATCACATAGTTTGCCTTCATTGCAAAAATCCTTTCCTGTTCAATTCCATATATCATTTCAGCAATCGTTCATACACCGCCACATCGTGCGTCGAGAAGCAGCAGAAGATCACGTCCATCTCTGCGTTCTTCTCGTCCACCGTAGCGCAAGGCGCGGAGGTGGATGCGGCTAGAAATTCCTCCACCTCCCGCACCGCAATCTCCGCGGCATCTTCCTTCGGATAGCCGTAGATACCTGTCGAGATACAGGGGAATGCGATGGACTTGCAGCCGTTCTCCATCGCGAGAGCAAGCGAGTTGCGGTAGCAGGCCGCAAGTTTTTCGGGCTCGCCATGAAGTCTCGGCACTCGCTCCGCTCGGCGTGTTCGCTTCCCCATGGGTCGCGAACCCCCGCAAGGGGCGGTTATCTCGCGATAGACCGGGCCGACTGTGTGGATTACAAACTTTGCAGGCAACTTGAAGCCCGTCGTGATGCGCGCCTCGCCCGTCGGGCAGCGTACGCCCGGCCGCACCTCCGGAACCTTGAGGCACGCCTCGTAAAGCTCCGGCCCGGCGGCGCGGTGAATCGCGCCATCAACACCGCCTCCACCAAGCATCACCTGGTTCGCCGCGTTGACGATGGCATCCACCGCAAGTGTCGTTATATCGCCCTGGATAATCTTGATCATGGTTGTTCCTTTTTTGTTTCCCGCAGAGACGCAGAGGCGCAGAGTGTTGTTCCGCCCTTTTCTCTGTGTCTCTGTGCCTCTGTGGGAAACCCTTTTTCTCTTCCCCGCAGAGACGCAGAGGCGCAGAGTGGATTCTGAGAACAGTTTAGATTGTGGCTGTTGATTACCCGCACTATACCGTCTTTCATCAATGCCATACCAAAATTAATAACCAAGCCTATTTCCAAGCCGGAGAGAACAAGATATGTCCGAAGTTGCTTGGCAAAAACAGGATTCATCGTGCTGGTAGATTTCAACTCGACAACAACTTCCCCGTCCACAAGCAAATCAAGACGAAATGCATCTTCAAACGCCTCGCCCTCATACATAAAGCCGATTGATTTCTGACATTCCACACCATGCCCCCGTCTCTTAAGTTCTATCGCCAGCATCCGTTCGTAAACCGACTCCAACATTCCTGGTCCAAACATCTTATGAATCTTCATCGCCGAATCAATTACGTCGCCAGTTATCTGTCTCACGTCATCTTCTATCATATCTACCTCCTCTCTGCGCCTCTGCGTCTCTGCGGGAGATATAAACTCACTTCAGAAACGTCATCACGAGATTGACCATCAGCTCTTTCTCCTGCGGCTTGGATTCTGCAATCATCACCGTAAGCGCAACGAGCGTATGGTCGGCGATGCGCTTCGAGCCGTCCTTGCGAAGAAGCAGCCGGTTGCGCTTCAGAAAATACAGGAACAGCCCGGCGGCAATTCGCTTGTTGCCGTCAGAGAAGCCGTGGTTCTTCGTGACGAGATACAGCAGGTTCGCCGCCTTCTCCTGCGAAGACGGATAGAGGTCCTTTCCGCCAAAAGACTGGTAAACCGCCCCGAGCGCGGACTTGAACGAACCGTCCTTCTCGTTGCCGAACAGCGGCGAATCCGCCGCGAACTTCATGCTGTCAATGAAGCGGCGGCACTCCTCGTAGGATAACTCGACCGCGCGCCCCTTTGCCTTCGGTTTCTCAATCGTCTGGTGGTCGTAGCCGTCCAACAGATCAAGCGCCGCCGAGTAGGTCTGGACGACGTCAAGCACCTGCTCGGTGTCAAGGTTGTTGACAACCCGCTTCATCACCTCAACCGTCTGGCCGAGCTGGCGGATACGCTCACGGTTGACTGCATAGCCACGCAACATATACTCTTTCAAGACTTTAGTGGCCCAGATGCGAAATTGCGTAGCGCGCGAGGAATTGACACGATAACCGACCGAAATGATTGCGTCAAGATTGTAACAATTCACAGAACGGGCTATCTGACGTCCTCCTTCTTCTTGAACTAGTAAAAAATCTTTACTAGTTGACGATCTTTCCAATTCGCCAGCCGCATACACCTTTTTGAGGTGGATTGTGATATTCTGCGGCGTGACGCCAAATAGATTCGCCATCTGCATACGGGTCAGCCATACGGTATCAGCCTCGACCGATACCGGCAACGATACCGCGCCATCTTCGGACTCAAACAACACTATCTCATTCTTTTCCATTTAGAAACTCCTCTCAGCGACTCTGCGTCTCTGCGGGAAACAAACCCCACCCTACAAATATTTCCGCACGGTATTCCGACTAACGTCGAGCGCTTCGGCGGCACGGGTGAGATTCTGACCGTACTTCTCGTACACGCGGCGGATATGGAGGCGAATCGCGTCTTCGAGTTTGTCGGGAACGCGACCAGACTTCAATTCCAGTCCACCCGAAAGACCCGCATTCATCTCCCTGTGTTCGTGCATCAGGGCGTCAAAATCATACTCCTCCAGGGCGGTCGCCCTGTCAAGGATGTTGATAAGTTCGCGGACATTGCCGGGATAGTCGTAGTCCATCAGCGCGGCAATCTGCTCTTCTTTGAGAACGGCGTTGTCGTGGAACTTGCGCCACCATGCGTTGGCGATGATCGGTATGTCATCCTTGTGTTCGCGCAGGGACGGCGTTCTCATCTGCACCACGTTGAGGCGCTGGTATAGGTCTTCGCGGAACTTGCCCTCAACCACGAGGCGCGGCAAGTCGCGGTTTGTGGCCGTGATGAGTCGAACGTCGCACTTCAACTCCTCCCTGCCGCCCACGCGCATGAACCGTCCGCCTTCGAGAACGCGCAGGAGTAGCGCCTGAACCTCCAGCGGCATCTCTCCAATCTCATCAAGGAAGAGCGTGCCGCCGTCCGCCTGGAGAAACAAACCGTCCGTCCGCTCCACGGCGTTCGTGAACGCCCCGCGCTCGTGGCCGAAGAAGCGATCCTCCAGCAGGTCTTTCGTCACGCTCGCGCAGTTGAAGGCGATGAACGGCATCTTGCTTCTCGGGCTTTTAGTATGAATCTGCTGGGCGACGGTCTCCTTGCCGGTGCCGCTTTCGCCGAGGATGAGGACACGGGCGTGTTCATGCGCCGCCACCCGGTTGATGCGATCCTGCAATGTCGTGATCTCGTCGCTTTTCCCCAGCAGCTCTCTGCTACCGTAGCGTTCGTAATGTTCGACAGCACTCCTGACATCCGGCTCCCACGCCGCAGGGCGAACGCCGCCGGCAAGATAGCGGGCGGTCGTGGCATAGAGCGATTCGTCCTGGTAGTTTCGGTAATAGAACTGCGCCGTGTCGATCAGCGTGAAGTAGGCGCGAACATCTGCCGACACTCTCTTTCGATCTTTGAGGAACGGCATGAACACCTCGACGTCCACTCCAAACGTCTGCCCGACCGCTTCGAGAAGGCTCCCGTCATAGCAGCGCACCTTCACGACGCCGTCAAGCAGGGCGGCGATATGTTCGGGCATTTCAAGCGCACTTATCCACGTCACCTCCACGCCCTTTGCCTTCAGCTTTGCAAGAGCTGCCTTGAGCGATTCAGGATCGCCGCTCAACGAGAGGCCAAGCAAGTAGATGTGCTTCCATTGCGGCGTTCCGCGCTCTCCCGCAAGTTCCCCAAGGAACTCCGGCAAACGCCTGCGGCTCACGCCGTACACGTCCGCTCTGCCGCCAAGTGCCTTCAATGCGACCGCTGCCGAGGCCACGTATTCCGCGTAGCCCCAGCCCGTCAGAATCAGGTTTGAATTCCGCTCCATCGCGCCACCTCCCTTTCTCGTTCGATTGGCTGACGCGTATTTTATCATATTCTGAATACTATGTTCAAATCGTGACCGGACAATATGCTGTTCGATCCTTAGCGACAGGCTGTTTGGATTAGGCATGCCCACTGCACTAGCAGAGACTATGCCATCATTCCGGACTGGACCAGTGGCGGAAGTAGTCGATGGAGTAGACCTGCGGGAGGCGGGTGCGGTCGGGCTCGCCGACCCAGGTGTACATGATCTCGCAGTCGAAGGTGACGTGGAGCGGACGGTGGAAGCGGTCGTTCGCGCGCGAAAAGACCTCCTTGCCGTCGATGTACCAGGCGAGGCGGTCGCGGGACCAGAGGAAGCCATAGACGTGGAACTCCGCGGCGGGATTGAAATCGAGCGCCACCTTCTTCGACTTCTCCGGCAGTTTCTCCACCCCGCCGTGGACGATTCCCTCGAGATACGGCGTCTTAAGGCAGTGGACCGTACCGTACCATTCGCGCAACGAGCCGAAGATCTCGAACATGTCGATCTCCTCCGAGACGTCGCCGACGCGGAACTTGCGTTCGGGCTGGTCGGAGAGCGGGTCGTAGAGCCAGAAGGCGTTGCACACCTTCGAGTCCATCGTCCGAGCGCGGCACTCGTAGTAGCCGTAGAAGCTCTTTTCGCGGCGGCGAACATAGGCGGTGGCGTAGGTGTCGAAGCCGCGGCGGAGATTCTCCACCGTCTTCTCGTCCGTGCGCAGCAGCCGCGCGGTCAGGTTGAGGCATCCGTTGGAGACCGCGACATTGTCCCGGGCGAAAAGAAACCCTGCGCGGCGGCCCTGGAAAGACGCCTCCCAGTCGCTCCAGACTTGCGCGTCGAGCCCGGCGCCGTCGAACTCGTCCGTAAACGTCGGCGCGCCGCGCCCGGCCGGGCCGGCGGCCGAGGCGGCCACCAGCGCGGCGGCGGCCAGCAGGACCGCAGCGGTCATGCGAGCAAAGAGGCTACGGCCTCGGCGGCCTCGGCGGGCGGCACGACCCGGGTGGCGGACTTCTCGTCGCACCGGCGCTTCACCTCGACTCCGCCGGCGGCGAGTCCCTTGGCACCGACGACGACGCGAACGGTGAAGCCGATGAGGTCGGCGTCCTTGAACTTGACGCCCGGACGCTCCTGGCGGTCGTCGACGATGACGTCGATCCCCTTCGCCTCCAGCTCCGACTCGAGCTTCGCGGCGACCTGGGCGGCGTCGGCGTTGTCCGGGTCGAGCAGACAGATGCAGACCTGGAACGGGGCGACGGACGCCGGCCAGACGATGCCGTTCGCGTCGTGGCTCTGCTCGATGACGGCCTGGACCGTGCGCGAGACGCCGATGCCGTAGCAGCCCATCACCATCGTGCGCTCCTCGAGGCTGTCGTTCTTGTAGACGGCCTTGAAGGCGTCGGTGTACTTGGTGCCGAGCTTGAAGACGTGACCCACCTCGATGCCGCGGCGGATGGCGAGCGGCTGGCCGCACTTGGCGCAGATGTCGCCGTCGCGGACGACCACCAGGTCGGCGTAGTCGCCGGGCGCGATCTTCGCGTCGCGGTCGAGGTCGACGTTCTTGATGTGGTGGTCGTCGCGGTTGGCGCCGACGATGCAGCCCTTCGCGCCCCTGAGCTCCTGGTCGCAGACGATGCGGAGGGACGCGTCGGCCGGCTTGACCGGGCCCACCGAGCCGGCGTTCGCGCCGGTCGCGCGGAGCACCGTCTCGAAGTCGGCGAGCTCCACCTTCTTGGCGTCGAGGAAGTGGCGGAGCTTCACCTCGTTGACATCGCGGTCGCCGGGGACGCAGACCATGACCGGTCTGCCGTCGGCGAGATAGACGAGGGACTTGACGAACGCCGAGCCGGGCACGCCCATGAACTTCGAGACCTCGTCGATCGTCTTGGCGCCGGGCGTGGGGATGGTCTCCATCTCGCCGCAGGGAGCGTCGGCGCGCGGGGCGACGCGGCGCTCGGCCTTCTCGAGGTTGGCGGCGTAGCCGCAGCCGCCGCAGAAGGCGATGCCGTCCTCGCCCGAGTCGGCGAGCACGTGGAACTCGTGGCTGAACTTGCCGCCGATGTCGCCGGTGTCGGCCTCGACCGGATAGGCCTTGAGGCCGCAGCGAGCGAAGACGCGCTTGTACGCCTCGAACATCGCCATATAGCTCGCGTCCGCCGCGTCAAGCGAGACATCAAAGGAATATGCGTCCTTCATCAGGAACTCCTTCGAGCGCATGAGGCCGAAGCGCGGGCGGATCTCGTCGCGGAACTTCCACTGGATCTGGTAGACCGTGACCGGCAGCTGGCGGTAGGAGCTGACGACGCCCTTGACGAGGTCGGTCACCATCTCCTCGGCGGTCGGCGAGAGCGCGTAGTCGTGAGCGCCGCGGTCCTTGAGGCGGAACATCCCGGGGCCCATCGACTCCCAGCGGCCGGAGGTCTTCCAGAGCTCGGCGGGCTGGAGGATCGGCATTACGATCTCCTGCGCGCCGGCGCGGTCCATCTCCTCGCGGACGATGCGCTGGACCTTGTTGAGGACGCGCATGCCGAGCGGCAGGTAGGTGTAGAGGCCGCCGGCGGCTTTCTTCATGAGTCCGGCGCGGACCATGAGCTTGTGCGAGTCGATTTCGGCGTCGCCCGGGTCCTCCCGGAGCGTCTGTATCATCAGCTTAGACCATTTCATGGCGCGTATTATATCATATTCGTGGTTCGTGGTTCGTGGTTCGTTTCAGGCAAGAAATCTCGCAGTCGACGAGGAGGCGGTACCAGAGTCCCTGCCAGAAGTGCCAGCGCCAGCCGGGGAGTCCGTCGAGGAAGCCGAGGCGCAGGAAGTAGCGCCAGGCGAAGTAGGCGACTGCGCGCAGGTACGGCGGCAGGCGGTAGTAGAGGCGCTTGTTGCCGTTGGCGCGCCCCTCGACGGCCATCCTCGCCTCTCGCCGCGCGTAGTCGCGGTGCTTCTGCTTCCAGTCCGCGAGCGGCAGGAGCGAATCGTCCACGAACCCGCCATTCATCCGCAGGCAGGTTCCGCGCTCGGTCACGAACCGCTCGTCCATCTCCGCGCCGGTCGAGCGCCCGAGTCCGCGGCGGAATGCGCGCACGAGCACGATCTCGGGCATGCCGTGGCGGATGGGTCCGCCGAAGATGCGCCGCGAGAGCGGGAAGGCAAGCGAGGTGGCGTCGGTCGCGGGGAGCGTCGCCTTGAGCTCCTCGACGGTCTCCTGCAGGAGGTACTCGTCGGCGTCGAGCCGCAGCACCCATTCCGCCGCGAGCGGCAGGCTGTCGATCGCCCAGTTGAGCTGGACCGCCTGATTGCCCGGCCATTCGTGGAAGCGGATCTCCAGCGACGGGCGCGCGGGGTCCTGCGCGTCCACGGCCCAGCCGAGCCGCCGCGCGGCGTCGCGCGCGAGGGCCTCGCCGCCGTCGTCGGGCTGCGAGGCGACGACGAAGACCTGCCGCGGCGCGAGGGGGCCGAGGCGCTCCACGCACCGCGCGATGTGCAGGCGCTCGCGTCCGATCAGCACTATCACCGCGACATCGGTCACTTCGGCTACTCCTTCCAGCTCACGTAGCGGACCTGCTTGTCCTTCACGTAGCACTCGCACTCGGCGGTGTACGACATGTCCATGAGCCGCGCGGTGATCCGCATCTTGAAGACGGTGGACTCGGACGGCGCGGCGGTGAGGTACTTCTGCGCGGCCTGGTCGACCTCGACGTCGAACTCGTCCGAGACGCGCTGGCACATGTCCGACCACCAGTCGGAGGTGAACTCGCCGTAGCCCCACTCGGTGCGGCCGTCCTCGGGCACGTCGTACTCCTGCGGCTTGATCGAGCGGCACTTGACGATCGCCTCGGCGACCTCGAGGCTCTCGGTCTTGTCGTCGTCGTCCACCTCGTCCTCGACGTAGATGCCGGGCACGGTTAGGAGCTGGTCGACGGTGCAGTCGTTGACGTTGATCTTGCCGTCGCCGGTGGCGGAGAGGATCTTCATGTTGAGGAGCCCCTTCACCGTGACCTGGCTCTTGCGGTCGTCGTAGGGGTTCACCACGCCGCCGGTGAGCAGCGCCGGGTACTCGCGGAAGCAGAGGACGCGGGAGAGCTCCTTGATGTCGGTGATCTCGCCGTTGAGCGGGCCGAAGCGGTCTTCCTCGGCGACATCCTTCTTGTGGTCGTCGTACCACTCCTCGTATTCCTTGTTCTCGGCGCCGCACTCCTTGCCGTCGATCGAGGTGGTGACGTCGTCCTCGTCACGGTAGTCGTTCCAGCAGGCGATGACGCGGTGCTGGAGGTTGATGGTCTTGCCTTCCTCGGTACGGAAGTCTTCCTCGCGCGAGACGCCGAGCCGGTCGAGGATGATCTGCCAGCGGGTGATGTAGTTGGGGTCCTCGGAGAAGAGCTTGTTGACGTTGATGCCGCCCTCGGAGGCGTGTTCGGAAATGGAGATCTCGACCTCGACGGTGCCGGAGTCGGGGTCGTCCTCGTCGAGCAGGATGGGGCCGACGATGCACTTCGAGGCGTACTTGAGGTCGCGCTTCTCCTTGTACCAGCGGTCGTCCTCGAGGAGCTCCTTCTCGTCCTCGTCCTCGGTCCACTGCTTGGCGTCGTTGTAGCCGAGGAGCACCGCCTCGCCGAGGATCCGTCCGGACTCGACGAGCCGCTTGACGCGGTTCTTGTTCTGGACGTAGACGTTGATGCCGCCCTGGAGCCGCGCCTCGAAGGAAAACGAGATCACGATCACGGAGAGGACCATGATCGTCCAGAGGGCCATCAGCAGCGCGCTTCCCCGCCTCATCTGCCGCCTCCTCCGCCTCCTGGCACCGCGCCGCCTCTGCCTCCTGGCGCGCGGATTCCGCCGCCGCCTACCCTGCGCGGGCCGGCGCTACGGCCGCCGTCTTCCCCCTCGCCCGGCAGCGCGGCGCCGTCCTTCGACTGCTCGTAGACGGGCATCCGGACTGTCCGCAGGAGCGGGATGCGGATCTTGCGCGAGCGGTACTCGGGGTCCTCCTTCTCGATGTAGAAGGTGAGCTGCACCTTGTAGGGGACGGCGTTGGACTCGGCGAACTCGTCCTCCCACTCCGACTTGTCCTCCTTGCCGCGGGTGTCGTTCTGCGGCGGCTCCTTGAGGACGCGGCAGTTGAAGCCGTCCACGTCGCCGGCGACGAGCATCGGGAAGTAGCGCTCGTCGCTTTCGAAGCCGAAGTCCTTCTCGTCCTTGGTGGAGCCTTCCTCGATCATCACCTTGGCGTGGGGCTTGACGCGGGCGTAGAGCCCGGTGCGCTCGATCTTCACGCCCCAGTCGTCGCTGCCCTTCTCGAGCACCATCAGCTGGAGGCGGTGGACGGCGTCGCCGGAGGAGTCGGAGCCGATGAGGGCGGTGCCCTTCTTCGACCATTCGATGGTGTCGGACTTCCGCGGCGAGTCGCCGTCGCCGTTGTCCGTGAGCATGAAGCCGAACTCGCCGTTCTGGGAGCCGGAGTGGGGGTAGTAGGCGCACTTGAGGGCGGAGACGAGCTGGTCGAGGGCGTAGTCGGTGCGCTCGAGGCGGTCCATGTACTCGCGCGAGACGCGCCAGCCGTTGGTGACGGCGCGGAAGGTGAGGATGGAGATGGTGGTCATGACGCCGAGCAGCACCACGGCGAGCATGAGCTCGACGAGGGTGAAGGCCGGTCTGTGGCGTCTTTCCGTGCGCATTTTGGGCAATCCTCACTTCTCCGGGTCGCGCCAGAGCGTGACGTAGCTCTCCGAGTTCTTCTTGCCGCGGAAGCGGTCGCCCCAGGTGACGGTGACGCGCACGCGGTGGAGGTAGCCGAGGCGCTCCAGGTCCTTGTCGGACGCGTGCTCGTCGAGGTCCTCGCGCTCCCAGCGGTAGCCGTGGTACTTCTCGTTCTGCTCGCGGGTGAGGCGCGGGCCGTGGTCGCCGGCGATGATCCGCCAGAGGTCGTCCACCCGGCACTCCCTGACGTTGATGTCGGTTGCGTCCTTCACCTCGGCGAGCGGATAGGCCATGTCGCCGAGGTCCATCATCTCCTGGGCGGTCACGAGGTCTGGCATGGTCTGCATGAACCGCTGCGACTGGACCATCGAGGTGAGGATACCGGCAAGCCCGACGCCGAGGATGATCGCGGCGAGCAGCACTTCGAGGAGGGTGAAACCGCGCCTCAACGCTCTCCTCCCTCCAGTTCGCGGCAGCGGGGCTCGCCGAATCGGTCGACCTCGATGCAGTAGCCCTTCTCCGGCGTGGAGCCGTCCGGGTAGATCCAGATGCGGTGGGCTGGGTCCACGGTGCCGTTGGCGGCGAAGGCCACCTTCACCGGGCCGTCGGCCTCGGCGCCGTCGCCCTCCGGCGCCTCGGGCGCCTTCTTCTCATCCTCCGCGACCAGGGTGCGCGAGACGTTGTCCGCGGTCGAGTAGATCGATATCCGCGAGCGGGCGCGCTCCTCGCCGGAGGAGGCGAGCTCCTCGTCGCCGACGAGCACCTTGACGCGCAGCCCGCGCCCGACCTCCTCGGAGAGCGACTCGGGCGAGAGGACGTCCTCGATCGTCTCGCCGCCGCCCTCGGCGTCGGCCGGCTCCGGCGCCGGCACCAGGTCGCCGGCGAGCGTCCGCACCTCGCGCGTCGACTCGTTCGAAGAGAAGAGCCGCTCGCCCTTGATCTCCACCTTGATGGACGGCTCGTCGCCGACCATGGCGTTGGAGTAGATCACCAGCGCCGGCTTCTGGGTGACGAGCGCCACCGACCGCGCGCGGCGGATCATCGCCATCATGTCCCTGACCGCCGCGAAGACGCGGGTGGAGCCGCGCGAAGAGCTGAGGCTCACCACGCCGACCGTGACCATCGTCGCCATGATGGCGACGACAGTCAGGAGCTCGATCAGGGTGAAGGCGCGGCGCATGGCGTTCTCCCCTACCTGTCCCGGCGGCCGACGGGGACGAAGTCCACCCGCCGCGCGTCGAAGTCCACCCGCGCCACGTGGACGCGCATCCGGTCGCCTACGCGCCAGCTGCCGCCGCCGGGCGCCGAGAGCGTCTGGTCGCTTTCGTTGAAGCGCACGAACTTGCGGGAGAGGAGCGAGACGTGGACGAGCCCCGAGACCGCGAGCTCGGGTATCTCCACGAAGCAGCCGAACGGCGCGCACTTGGTGACGACGGCGTCGTAGTCGAGGATCTGCCGCGTCGAGAGCTGGGCGTCGAGCAGGCGGTACTTCTTGATCTCCAAAAGCCCCCGCTCCGCCTCGGCGGCGATCTCCTCGCGCTCGCTCGAGTGCTCTGCCCACTTCGCGAGCAGCTTCGGCGGCACCTTGGCGTCCCGCTTCTCCAGCCACGCCGCGAGCTGGCGGTGGAGCGTGAGGTCGGGATAGCGGCGGATGGGCGAGGTGAAGTGGGCGTAGTAGCGCTTGGCGAGGCCGAAGTGGCCGATCGTGGACGCGTCGTAGACCGCGCGCTTCATCGACCTCAGGACCATCATCGCGATCGTCGGGTAGAGCGGGTGGCCCTTGACGGAGGCGAGGAACTGCGCCATCACTTTCTGGTTGCCGAGGTTGCCGGCCTTGACGCCGATGGACTTGAGCTCCGCGCGCAGCATCAGCAGCTTCTCCGGGTCCGGCGGCTCGTGGAGGCGCGCGAGGATCCTGATCCCGCGCGTCCAGAGCTCCTTGGCGACGGCCTCGTTCGCGGCGACCATGCACTCCTCGACCATCTGGTGCGACTCGTCGTAGGGGCGGGCGGTGATGCTCTCGAGCTCGCCGTCGCGGTCGAGCGCGACCTCCGCCTCTGGGATCTCGATGTCGAGCGCGCCGGCGGCGAAGCGGCGCGCGCGCAGCTCCATCGCGAGCGCGGCGATGGCGCGCACGGTCCTGAGCTCCTTGGGGCCGACGCCGGCGACGGACGCGCGGCCGCCGCGGATGACCGCCATCACCTGCTCGTAGGTGAAGCGCGCGCGGGAGCGGATGACGCTTTTCGCGAACTCGCGGCGGACCATCTCGCCGGAGCGGTCGAAGGTCATGAACACCGAGAACGCGAGCCGGTCCTCGCCGGGCACGAGCGAGCAGACGCCGTTGGAGAGCTCCTCGGGGAGCATCGGCACCACGCGGTCGCAGAGGTAGACGCTGGTGCCGCGGCGGTACGCCTCGCGGTCGAGCGCGGAGCCGGGCTTCACGTAGTGGGAGACGTCCGCGATGTGCACGCCGAGGACGCGGTTGCCGCGGCGGTCGGTCTCGAGCGAGAGCGCGTCGTCGAAGTCCCGCGCCGACTCGGGGTCGCAGGTGAAGACGAACTTCTTCCGGAGGTCGAGCCGGCCCTTCGCCGGAATCGCGCCGCGGGCGATCCGCCGCGCCTCATCCAGCGCCGCCGGCGGAAACGCCTTGGGCAGCCGGTAGAACTTCATCACCGCCGCGGTGTCCTCGCGCGGAGTCCGCCCCGGCGGCGGAAACCTCGACTCGCCAATCTCGTCAAGTGCCATTTTTCTTACATCCTTTCGCTGCAGCGGCAGTGGAACACGCGGGGCCGGCCGCTACTCCGGCTTCAGGCTGCGGGACATGACGAGCTCCACCGCGTCGCGCGCGGGGAGCCCGCAGTGGCAGACGCGGTAGACGATCTCGCAGATCGGCATCTCGACGCCGAGCCGCGCGGCGATCTCGTGCACCACCCGCGAGTTCCACACCCCTTCGGCGACCATCTGCATGGAGCCGGTTATCGCCTCGATCGCCTCGCCGCGCCCGAGGCGCTCGCCGACCGCGCGGTTGCGAGAATGCACCGAGGTGCAGGTCACGATCAGGTCGCCGACGCCGGCGAGCCCGTCGAGCGTCTCGCGCCGGCCGCCGTAGGCGATTACGAAGCGCTTCATCTCCACCAGGCCGCGCGTGATCAGCGCCGCGCGCGTGTTGTCGCCGAATCCCATGCCGTCGGAGCAGCCCACGGCGATCGCAAGCACGTTCTTCACCGCCCCGCCGATCTCGACCCCGGCCGGGTCGTCGGAGGTGTAGACGCGGAAGCGCGGGCCGGACCAGATATCCTGCACCCGCCGCGCCTTTTCTGGATCGGCGCACGCGGCCACGACCGCGGTCGGGACGCCGCGCGAGACCTCCTCGGCGTGCGAGGGACCGGCGAGAGCGACTATCGGCCCGATGCCGAGCGTCTCCTCGCCGAGCTCGGTCATCCGCCGGCAGGTCCGCTCGCAGAGCCCCTTGGTGATCGAGACCACCAGCGCCTCCGGCCCCACCAGCCCGCGGAAGCCCTCGGCCACCTGGGCAAAGTACTTCGACGGCGGCGCGAGCACCACCACCTCGGCCCCTTCCGCGGCGCGGGCACGGTCGGACTCGAGCCGCACCGCCGCCGGCAGCTCCACCCCGGGAAGGTAGCGCTCGTTGCGGCGCGTCCGGCGCATCTCCTCGATATAGTCCGGAAATGCGCCCCAAAGCGTCACGTCATGGCCGTACCCGGAGAGCAGCATCGCGTTTGCCGTTCCCCAGCCTCCGTCTCCAACTACACAGATTTTCATTGCTGTGCAGTAGTATACCAGATTTCAGTTTGGCTTGTAAAGCGGGTGCCCGCGGGCTACTCCCACTCGATTGTCGCTGGGGGCTTGGAGGAGATGTCGTAGACCACGCGGTTGATGCCGCGCACCTCGTTGATGATCCGGCTCGAGATCGCCGCCAGCGTCTCGTAGGGGAGGCGAGCCCAGTCCGCCGTCATAGCGTCGATGGAGTTCACGCAGCGGATCGCGCAGGTGTACTCGTAGGTGCGCTGGTCGCCCATCACCCCCACCGAGCGGCACGGCAGCAGCACCGCGAAGGACTGCCAGATGTCCCGATAGGCGGGCAGCTTGCGCACTTCCTCCTGGACGCGGCGGTCCGCCTCCTGCAGAAGCCGCACCTTCTCGCCTGTCACCTCGCCGAGGATGCGCACGCCGAGCCCGGGGCCGGGGAACGGCTGGCGGTCGAGGAGCGAGGGATCCATGCCGAGAAGCCGACCCACCGCGCGCACCTCGTCCTTGAAGAGGTCGCGGAGCGGCTCGACGAGCTCGAACTTGAGGTCGGGCGGCAGTCCGCCGACGTTGTGGTGGCTCTTGATGGTCTGCGAGGGGCCGCCGGGCGCGCAGGAGCTCTCGATGACGTCGGGGTAGATCGTGCCCTGCGCGAGGAACCGGCAGTGGCTGAACTTGCGCGCCTCCTCGGCGAAGACGGCGATGAACTCGCGGCCGATCGCCTTGCGCTTCGCCTCCGGCTCCTCAATTCCCTTCAGCGCCGAGTAGAACCGCTCCGCCGCGCGGGCGACGTGGAGGTCGAGGCCGAGCTTCCCCGCGAACATCGCCTCCACCTCCTCGACCTCGCGGTAGCGGAGGAGCCCGTTGTCCACAAAGATGCAGTGGAGCCGCTTGCCGATCGCGCGGTCGAGCAGCACGGCGACGACCGAGGAGTCCACGCCGCCGGAGAGGCCGAGGACGACGTGCTCGTCGCCGATCTTCCGGCGCAGGTCCTCGACCGCGCGCTCTATCCACTTGCCCATGTCCCAGTCGGGACGGCAGGCGCAGATCCCGAAGAGGAAGTTGCCGATGATCCGCTCGCCGAACTGGGTGTGCACGACCTCGGGGTGGAACTGGAGCGCGTAGAGCCGGCGCGACTCGTCGCACGCCGCGGCGAACGGGCAGTTCGCGCTCACGGCCGCAGCCCTGAAGCCCTCCGGCAGCCGCTCGACCCGGTCGCCGTGGCTCATCCAGACGACCGACGTCTCGGGGACGCCGGCGAAGAGCGCGCAGGAGCCGTCCGCCTTCAGCTCCGCCTTGCCGTACTCGCGCGCGGTGCCGGCCACGACCCTGCCGCCGAGCGCCTGGGACATGATCTGCATCCCGTAGCAGATCCCGAGCACCGGCACGCCGAGGTCGAACACCGCGGGGTCGATGGACGGCGCGCCTTCCGCGAAAACGCTGTTCGGGCCGCCGGAAAGGACTATGCCCGCCGGCAGGTCCGCGCGGAGGCTCTCGGCGGTCGTCGAGAACGGGACGACCTCGGAATAGACGTGCTGCTCGCGGATGCGGCGCGCGATGAGGTGCGTGTACTGCGAGCCGTAGTCGAAGATGACGATGCGCTGGCGAACTTTCTCCATTGCTTCCTTTCCTAATCTACCGACGGTGCGCCGGCAGGACTTTCGTGAAATACGGACGTACGTCCGCCCAGCCTGCGACGAGTCGCTTGGCCTTGGGCGAGCCGGTGCGCGAGATGTGCTCGTCGATGAGCGCGAGCAGTTCCTTCTCGTCCGCCGATCCCGCCTCCACCGGGAAGAGGTCGACGGAGTCGAGGTTGCAGTTGAGGTCCATGTCGCCCTTCTCGTCGTAGACGTAGGCGACGCCGCCGGTCATGCCCGCGGCGAAGTTGACGCCGACCGGACCCAGCACCACCGCCGTGCCGCCGGTCATGTACTCGCAACCGTGGTCGCCCACGCCCTCGGCGACGAGCGTCGCGCCGGAGTTGCGGATGCCGAAGCGCTCGCCCGCCTGCCCGTTGACGTAGATCGCGCCCGACGTGGCGCCGTAGGCAATCACGTTGCCGGCGATGACATTGTCCTCGGGACGGAAAGACTTGTTATCCTGCGCCTTGATGGTAATCACGCCGCCGGAGAGCGACTTGCCGACGTAGTCGTTCGCCTCGCCCACGAGGTTGAACTCCACTCCCTTGGCGAGAAACGCGCCGAAGGACTGCCCGGCAACGCCGGTGAAGTTTATGGTTAGGTGGTTAGGTGGTTGGGTGGTTGGATGGTGGGCGACGAGCCAGCCGGAGAGCGCCGCGCCGACGGATCGGTCGCGGTTGGCGATTGCGCGCTTCAGCTCGGTCTCGCCCTTCTCCACGGCCGGAATCAGCTCGCGGAAGTCGTAGTTCTCGGCCTCGGAGAACGCATAAGGCTCAAAGTCCTTGCGCTTCTCCGCTTCTCCGCGTCTCTGCGCGAGCACATCACCAAAATCAAACCGCGAGCCGTCGACCGCCTTCAGCAAGTCGGTGCGGCCGCGCGCCTCGGCGAGCGACTTGAGTCCGAGCGAGGCGAGCACCTCGCGCACCTCCTCGGCGAGGAATCGGAAGTAGCGCTGCAGGTGCTCTGGCTTGCCGGCGAACTTGCAGCGCAGCTCCTCCTTCTGGGTCGCGATGCCGACGGGGCAGCAGTTGAGGTTGCAGTTGCGGCACTGGATGCAGCCGAGCGAGACGAGCATCGAGGTGCCGAACGCGAACTCGTCCGCGCCGAGCATCGCGGCGATGACGATGTCGCGTCCGGTGCGGAGCTGTCCGTCGACCTGCAGCTTCACGCGGTGCCGGAGGTTGTTCTTGACCAGCGTCTGGTGGGCCTCGGCGAGCCCCGGCTCCCACGGCAGACCCGTGTGCTTCACCGAGGTGAGCGGAGCGGCGCCGGTGCCGCCGTCGAAGCCGGAGATGACCACCACGTCGGCGTGCGCCTTGGCGACGCCAGCGGCGATCGTGCCGACCCCCGCCTCGGAGACGAGCTTCACCGAGACGCGCGCGGCGGGGTTGGCACACTTGAGGTCGTAGACGAGCTGCGCGAGGTCCTCGATGGAGTAGATGTCGTGGTGCGGCGGCGGCGAGATGAGCGGGGTGCCCGGCTTCGCGTGGCGGAGGCGGGCGACGAACTCGTTCACCTTGTGCGCGGGTAGCTGCCCGCCCTCGCCCGGCTTCGCGCCCTGGGCAAGCTTGATCTGCAGGTCCTTGGCGCTGCGGAGGTACTCGATCGTCACGCCGAAGCGGCCGGACGCGACCTGCTTGATCGCGCTGTTCTTGTCGGTGCCGAAGCGCTCGGGGTTCTCGCCGCCCTCGCCGGAGTTGGACATCGTGCCGAGCCCGTTCAGCGCGAGCGCAATCGTCTCGTGCGCCTCGGGCGAGAGCGAGCCCAGGGACATCGCGCCGCCGACGAAGTGCTTCACGATGGAATCGACGGGTTCGACCTCAATGGTTAGGTGGTTAGGTGGTTGGGTGGTTAGGTGGTTGGGATTGAACTCCAGCAGCGAGCGGAGCGTCACATGGCTGTTCTGGTCGATGGCATCGGTGTAGCGGTGGAAGCGGGCGTAGTCGTCGTTGCGCACTGCCTCGCGGAAGTCGACGAGCCGCTGCGGCGTCCAGAGGTGCTCCTCGCCGCCCTTGCGCGCGCGGTACTCGCCGCCGGGCGAAAGAGTCGTGTTTCGTGATTCGTGGTTCGCGATTCGTGTCTCGTGATTCTCCGACACGAACCACGAGCCACGAGCCACGAGTCTCTCGAGATCCTCCAGCTCCAGACCGCCGACTGGCGAGACGACGCCCTCGAAGTACTCCGCCATGAGCTTTGGACCGAGCCCGACGGCCTCGAAGATCTTCGCCGAGCGGTAGGACCTGAGCGTCGAGATGCCCATCTTCGACATGATCTTCATCAGCCCCTTGCATACCGCCGTGACGTAGTTGGAGGTGGCCAGGTAGGGGGCGGCCTCCGGACGCACCGCGTGGAGCGCGGTCGTCTCGACGGCGGAGCGGGGAAGCCCCGCCCGGCCGATCTCAGAGACGGTCTCCAGCGCGAGCCAGGGGTTGACCGCCGTCGCGCCGAAGCCGAGCAGGACGGCGAAGTGGTGAACCTCGCTCACCTCGCCGGACTCGACGACGACGCCGACGGACGGCCTCAAGCCGGCGTCCGCAAGCGACTTGTTGACCGCCGCGACTGCAAGGAGCGATGGAATTCTTTTCCCCTCTGTGTTCTTTGTGTCCTTTGTGTCCTTTGTGGCTAAACCCTCTCGGTCCGACAAGATGATGATCTTCGCGCCGCCCTTCACCGCCGCGAGCGCGTCCGCGGCGAGCCGTTTGAGCGCGTCCTCGAGCGAGCCGCCGAAGAACAGCGGCAGCGTCTTCGCCGGGAAGTCGGGGATGTTCCGGATGCGCCGCATCTCGTCGTCGGTCAGCACCGGGCGCGTCATCTTGACGAGCCGCGCGTGCTCCGGCGTCTCGTCAAGGATGTTCCCCTGGTTGCCGATGTAGGTCATGATCGACATCACGAGCTCCTCGCGGATCGGGTCGATCGGCGGGTTCGTGACCTGCGCGAAGAGCTGGTGGAAGCAGTCGAAGAGGCGGAAGCGCCCCTGCCTCAGGCACGCTAGCGCCGCGTCGTTGCCCATCGCGCCGACCGGCTCGTGCCCGGTCTCGGCCATGGGCCTGAGGATGAGCTCGACGTCCTCCAGCGTGTAGCCGAAGCTCCGCTGCTGCGCGGCGAGCGCGCCGGCGCCGCCGGGCGCCTTCGACGGCACGATCTCCGCGAAGAGGCCGGTGACCGGGATGTGGTTCTCGTCCACCCAGCGACGGTAGGGACGGCGGCGGGCGTAGAACGTCTTGACCTCCGCGTCCTCCATGAGCCGGTGGCTCTCGAGGTCCAGCCAGAGCATCGCCCCCGGCTTCACCCTGCCGCGGCGGGCTACCGCATCCGCCGGGATGTCGAGGACGCCGGTCTCGGAGGCGAGGACGAAGAGCCCGTCCTTGGTGAGCGTCCAGCGCGCGGGACGGAGTCCGTTGCGGTCGAGGGTCGCGCCGAGGCCCTTGCCGTCGGTGAACGCCAGCGCCGCGGGGCCGTCCCACGGCTCCATCAGCGCGGAGTGGTACTCGTAGAAGGCGCGCACGTCGTGGCCCATGTGGTACTTCGCGCCCCAGGCCTGGGGAACGAGCATCATCATCGCGTGAGGGGCGTCGCGCCCGGCCGCGACCAGCAGCTCGAACATGTTGTCGAGCGATGCGGAGTCGGACTGCCCCGCGTGGACGACCGGCAGCAGCTTCTTCAGCTCGTCGCCGAAGAGCGGCGAGGCGAGCGACGGCTCGCGCGCGGCAAGCGCGTTGAGGTTGCCCTTGAGCGCGTTGATCTCGCCGTTGTGCGCGATGGCGCGAAACGGATGGGCGAGCTCCCAGGAAGGGAAGGTGTTCGTGGAGTACCGCTGGTGGACGATCGCGAACGGCGTGACGAAGTCCGGGTCCGAGAGGTCGGGGTAGAACCTCTCGATCTGGGTCGCAAGCAGCAGCCCCTTGTAGACAATCGTCCGCGCCGAGCAGGAGCAGACGTACGTCTTCTTCGTCGCCTTCTCGATCTGACGGCGGACGATGTAGAGCCTGCGCTCGAAATCTTCTTTGACAGGATTAACAGGATTAACAGGATTCTGAGAGCTTGCCGATCCAGCGGCTATGAACAGCTGCCTAATCCGCGGCATAACGGCGCGGGCGTCGCGTCCGATGGCGTCGGGGTTGGTCGGCACGTCGCGCCAGCCGAGGACCTTGCATCCCTCGGACTTGACCACGCCCTCGATCGCCGCCTCCTCGCCCTCGCCGCCGAAAATCATCGCAATTCCGAATTCGGTTTGGTGGTTAGGTGGTTGGGTGGTTAGGTGGTTGGGTAACTTAAGCACTTTTTTGAAAAACCCATACGGGATCTTCATCAGCAGTCCCGCGCCGTCGCCGGTATCCGGGTCGTTGCCGGTGGCGCCGCGGTGCATGAGCCGCTTCAGGATGGTCATGCCCTTCTCGACGATGTCGTGGCTCGCCTCGCCGGAGAGGTTCGCGACCATGCCGACGCCGCACGCGTCGTGCTCGAATTCTCGCCGGTAGAGCCCCGGCTGTCGGTCTTTTCTGCTTTGATCGTTCATGGTCTGGTTCTTTCAGTCAAGTGGCAGCGCCTTCCCGCTGGCGAGGGCGCGGACGACGAGCGACGCGCCCGAGGCGCAGTCGCCGACGCAGAAGATGTTCCGCGCCGGGTCGGGCAGGAGCGCGGTGCGCGGCGTCTCCTTGAGCCCGAGCTGCGCGACGAGCGGCAGGTCGGCGGGGACGCCGGTGAAGCCCATGGCGAGCAGCACGAGGTCGGCCTTGATCGTCTCCTTAGTCCCCGGCACCGCGGCGAACTTCGCCGGACGGCCCTCGGGCGAGAACTCCCACTTGACCGTCTCCACCTCCACGCCCGCGACGCGCCCGTCGCCGACGAACCGGAGCGAATTGAGGTTCCAGCGGCGGATGCAGCCCTCCTTGTGGCTGGAGCTCGTGCGCAGCATGTAGGGCCAGAGCGGCCACGGCGTCGAGGCGTCGCGCTCCTCCGGCGGCTTGGGCATGATCTCGATCTGCGTCACCGACTTCGCGCCGTGGCGGATCGCGGTGCCGACGCAGTCCGAGCCGGTGTCGCCGCCGCCGATGACGAGCACGTCCCTGCCCTTGGCGCTGATCGGCGGCTCCGGCAGCTCGCCGGTGAGGAAGCGGTTCTGCCCTTCAAGTAGCTCGAGCGCGAGGTGGATCCCCTCAAGCTCGCGCCCGGGGATCTTCAGGTCGCGCGCGGCGGGCGTGCCGATGGCGACGACGACCGCGTCGTGTTCCTTCTCCAGCCATTCGGCGGAGACGTCCCGGCCGACCTCGCAGTCCGTCACGAACTTTATCCCCTCCGACTCCAGGATCTTGCGGCGGCGGTCGATGAGCGCCTTGTCGAGCTTGAAGCAGGGAATGCCGTAGCGGAGCAGCCCGCCGATCTGGGCGCGGCGCTCGTAGACCGTGACGGCCCAGCCCCGGCGCCGGAGCGTAACCGCGGCGGAAAGCCCCGCCGGCCCCGCGCCAATCACCGCGGCGGACTTGCCGTTTTCCCTTTCCGGCGGCCGCGGCACCACCCAGCCGCGCTCAAACGCGGTCTCGATGATGCGCTTTTCCGACTGGCGGATCATGACCGCCTCCTCGTCAAGGCCGTGGACGCAGCTCGCCTCGCAGAGCGCGGGGCAGATGCGCGAAGTGAACTCGGGGAAGTCCGAGTTCACCGTCAAAAGGTCGTATGCCCGCTTCCAGTCCCCCTGCGCCACGGCGCGGTTCTGGTCCGGCACAAGGTTTCCGAGCGGGCAGCCGTAGGCGTGGCAGAACGGCTGGCCGCAGTTCATGCAGCGCGAAGTCTGCTCCTTCAGCTCTTCGTCCGAAAGCGAGCGCTCGACTTCGCGCCAGTCAGTCTTGCGCTCCTCCGCCGGGCGGTAGATGTCGTGTATCCGTTGCATATTGGGTGCAACTTAGCACAACCCGTGCCATGGGCTGACAACCCCGCGCAAAACCGAATTTCTTACAGCCCATGTAATTCGCCCATCCGCAAAGTATCAATCATGTAATAAACGGCGGCGTTGACGGCCGTCCGGGAAGTCCAATCAGGACTTGCCATTGTATCCGGTGCCGGTTACGATTTCAGTAATCGCTTCGCCGAGAATCCGACGCTGCGCGTAAGAATCCGGCCGCGCGCCGCGGCATTTCGGCTTTGGCACGGATCGTGCTAATGAAAACACGTTCGCTCGCCACGTCATGGTGACGCGGCGGCACCGAAAGGAAAACGCAATGACGGAAGAGACCAAGAAAGCCACCCACTTCGGCGAAGACGTATTCGGCGAAGAGGCCATCAAGACCTACCTAAGCAAGGACACGGCGAAGAAGCTCCAGGCGACGATCCGCGAAGGCAAACCGCTCGATCCGTCGATCGCGAACGAGGTCGCGCACGGCATCCGCCACTGGGCGATGGACCGCGGCGCCACCCACTACACCCACTGGTTCCTGCCGATGACCGGCTCCACCGCCGAGAAGCACGACTCGTTCCTGGAGCTGAAGGACGGCGAGCCGATCATGCTCTTCAGCGGCAAGAACCTCATCGTCGGCGAGCCCGACGCCTCGTCCTTCCCCTCGGGCGGCATCCGCTCCACCTTCGAGGCCCGCGGCTACACGGCGTGGGACCCGACGAGCCCCGCCTTCATCAAGCGCCATTCGAACGGCGCGACGCTCTGCATCCCGACCGCCCTTCCTCGTCGACAAGGAGTACTGGAAGAAGCGCCCCGACCTCGTGCTCACCGGCCGCACGCTCTTCGGCGCGCCGTCCGCCAAGGGACAGCAGCTCGAGGACCACTACTTCGGCACCATCCCGGACCGCGTGCTCTCGTTCATGAACGACGTCGAGCGCGAGCTCTGGAAGCTCGGCATCCCCGCCAAGACGCGCCACAACGAGGTCGCGCCCGCGCAGTTCGAGCTCGCGCCGCAGTTCGAGGAGCTCAACCTGGCGAGCGACCACAACATGCTCATCATGGACGCGCTCCGCAACGTCGCCGAGAAGCACGGCTTCAAGTGCCTCCTCCACGAAAAGCCGTTCGCCGGCGTCAACGGCTCGGGCAAGCACAACAACTGGTCGGTCGCCTACGGCGGCAAGAACCTGCTCGACCCCGGCACCAATCCGGACGAGAACGCCGTGTTCCTGACGATGCTCATCGCCGTCATCGAGGCGGTCGACCGGCACGCTGACCTCTTGAGGGCGTCCGTCGCCGGCGCCGGCAACGACCACCGCCTCGGCGCGAACGAGGCGCCGCCCGCCGTCATCTCGATCTACGTCGGCGACCAGCTCGCGGAAGTCCTCGACCGGCTGGAGAAAGGCGGCGGCGCGAAGTCCAAGGGCGGCGGCGCGATGAAGATCGGCGTCGACACCCTGCCGGTGATCCCCAAGGACGCGACCGACCGCAACCGCACCTCGCCCTTCGCCTTCACCGGCAACAAGTTCGAGTTCCGCGCCCCCGGCTCCACCATCTGCTGCTCGGGTCCGATGACGGTCCTCAACACCATCGTCGCCGAGGCGGTCGACCGCATCGCCGGCGAGCTCGAGAAGGCCAAGGTCGCCGGCAAGGCGAAGCCCGGCGAGCACACCCCCGCCTTCCACAACGCGCTGCAGAAGATCCTGCAGGCCTCGCTCAAGGCCCACAAGCGCGCCGTCTTCAACGGCAACGGCTACGAGGCCGAGTGGCCGGAGGAGGCCGCCAGGCGCGGGCTCCCCAACGCGCCGGACACACCGTCCGCGCTCGCCGCGCTCGCGAAGAAGGAGAACATCGCCCTCTTCGCCAAGTACGGCGTCATGACCGGCCGCGAGCTGGAGAGCCGCCACGAGATCTTCCTCGAGGAATACGAGAAGAAGATCCGCATCGAAGGCGCCTGCGCCCGCGACATCGCCTCGGAGATGGTGTTCCCGGCGGTCAAGGCCGAGTACCTCGAGACGGCGGACGCCTTCGCGCGGGCCGAGAAGGTCGGCGTGTCGTCCGGCACCACCGCCCTGCGCGAGAGCCTGGTCGAGCTCGGCGCCGGACTTGACGCGCTGCGGCTCGAGATCCACGACATCGAGGAGGCCCTCGGCGGCAGCGACGTCGGCGTGATCATCGCCGCGATGCGCGCGCTGAGAACCACGGTCGACGCCATGGAGAAGCGGGTCGACGGCAAGCGCTGGCCGCTGCCGAAGTACCGCGACATGCTGTTCCTGTACTAATGGTTAGGTGGTTAGGTTGTTAGGTAGTTTGGTGGTTTAGTGCTATGGCAGTCGGACAAAATGTCAGATGAACTAAAGCACGAATGCGCCGTGGCGATGGTGGTCCTGCGCGGGACCACCGTCGCCGCGGGCGATTATGGCGGAACGAAGCTCTCGCTCCTCATGGAGAAGCAGCACAACCGCGGCCAGGACGGCGCCGGCGCGGCGATCCTCTCCAACAACCCCAATCCGGGAGAACCGCCGTACTGGATCGCAAAATCGGCTTCGGCGACGCCGCTTGCGGACATACTCGCCGCCATCGGGAGAAGATTTAGCCACAAAGAACACATAGAACACAAAAATGAGGGAGATAGCCTTTGTGGCCTTTGTGATCTTTGTGGCAAAAATCAAGAAAGGATATTCCTCGGCCACCTCCGCTACGCCACCTTCGGAAAGAACGAGGTGGCGTTCTGCCATCCGTTCATCCACGAATCGAGCGAACTCGCCCACACTGTCCTCCTCGCCGGCAACTTCAACCTCACCAACGCGCGCGAGCTCTTCGACGACTACCAACGCCGCGGCTCCTTCCCCACCAGCCGGTCCGACGGCTACCTCATCTGCGAACTGATCGCCCACGAACTCACGCAGAGCCACAGAGACTCAGAGGACGGAAGGCTCCGTGCCTCTGTGCCTCCGTGTGAGACTCCGATTGCCAGAGCACTCTCCTCCGCGCTCGCCAAAGCCGACGGCGCCTGGACGCTATGCGGCACGACCGGCGACGGCTGGGCCTTCGCGACGCGCGACCCGTGCGGCATCCGCCCCGGCTTCTACTACCTCGACGACAACGTGGTGGCAGTAGCCAGCGAGCGCCCCGCGATCCAGGCCGCCTTCGACGTGCCGCCGGAGGCGGTGAAGGAACTCCCGCCCGGCCAAACGCTCGTCGTTTCTCCTGACGGCGAAGTGCGGTTTGAAAATCCTCCCACAGCCACCCAACCACCACCCCGCCCCTGCACCTTCGAGCGCATCTACTTTTCCCGCGCCAACGACGCCGACATCCACCGCGAGCGCAAGGCGCTCGGCGCGGCGCTGGTGCCGCAGATCCTCGCCGCGGCGGATGCGCCGATCGAAGACATCTTCTTCTCCTACATCCCCAACTCCGCCCGCATCGCCTTCCATGGGCTGCTGGAAGAATTATTCAAAAAATGGTTGGACAGTTCAGCTCAGCAGTCACCTAACCACCTAACCACCCAACCGCCTAACCAATTTCCCCGCTTCGGGGAAATTGCGGTGAAGGACGCGAAGTTCCGCACCTTCATCGCCGACGCCGCGGCGCGACGCGAGTTCTACAAGCACGTCTACGACGTCACCTACGGACTGGTGCGCCCCGGCCGGGACACGCTCGTGGTGCTGGACGACTCGATCGTCCGCGGCAACACGATGAAGAACGCCATCCTGCCGATGCTGGACCGGCTGGGGCCGAAGCGGATCGTCGTCGCCTCCTCCGCGCCGCCGATCCGCTATCCCGACTGCTACGGCATCGACATGTCCACCCTCGGCGAACTCGTCGCCTTCAAGGCGCTCATGAACCTGCTCGGCAAGGAAGCCGAAAATCTTTTGACAGGATTAACAAGATTTTCAGGATTATCTGGAGACACCCCCCAGCCCCCCAATCCCAATCCTGTTAATCCTGTAAATCCTGTCAAAGAAAACCCTCTCGCCGAACTCTATGCCCGCTTCACCGAAGAGGAGCACTGCGCGGAAATCGCGCGTCTCCTCACGCCGCCCGGCATGAAGGCGGAAGTCAAGGTCGTCTACCAGACCGTCGACAACCTTCGCCAATGCCTGCAACCACCTAACCGCCCAGCCACGAACCACGAACCACGAACCACGAACCACGAATTCGGCGACTGGTACTTCACCGGCGACTACCCGACGCCAGGAGGCTACAAGGTCCTGCACCAGGCGATCAAGAACTATCTTGACAAAATAAATGAAAGGTCTTACTAGTGTTGTCAGCCGCAAAGAACGCATAGACCGCAAAGACAAAGGCTAAAACCGAACTATGGCTATGAGCTACGAGGAGAAATGGAAGAACGAGCGGGAGCGGAAGGCGTTCCTTGCGCTGGACGATGGCGCCGTATTCCACGGCGTCGCGTTCGGCGCGAAGAAAGATGCGCTCGGCGAGGTCGTCTTCAACACCGGGATGAGCGGCTACCAGGAGATCCTGACCGACCCCTCCTACGCCGGACAGTTCGTCACCCTCACCACCGCCGAAGTCGGCAACTACGGCATCAACCCCGAGGACGTCGAGTCCCGGGGACTTTTTCTGTCGGGGCTCGTCATCGGCGACCTCACTGAACCCAGCAACTGGCGCAGCGAAAAGAGCCTCGGCGAATATCTCGCCGAGAACGGCGTCCCGGGCATCTACGGCGTGGACACCCGTGCGCTGACGCTGCACATCCGCGAGCACGGCAACCGGAAGGCGTATCTCTGCGTTGACGCGTCTCTAAGCGAGGAAGCTGCGATGGCCAAGTCCAACGAATGGCCCGGTCTCGACGGCCAAGACTACGCGGCAAAAGTGACTTGCGAAAAGGCGTATGATTTCACACCCGAGCCACGAGCCACGAACCACGAACCATGGATCATCTGCTATGACTTCGGCGTCAAGCTGAACATCCTCAGGTCGCTGGCGTCGTGGGCGAAGGTCACGGTCGTGCCGGCGAAGACGCCGGCCGAGGAGGTGCTTGCTCTCTCCCCCGACGGCGTGTTCCTCTCGAATGGCCCCGCCGACCCGGCGGCAGTGACTTATGCCATCGAGAACATCAGAAAGTTGTTGGGGTTTGAGCGTTTGAGTGCGCATACCAGCACCACCCAACCACCTAACCACCTAACCACCAAACCAATCCCCATCATGGGCATCTGCCTGGGGCATCAGCTGCTCTCGCTTGCCTGCGGCGCGAAGACCGGCAGGCTCAA
Organism: uncultured bacterium; assembly: GCA_902770045.1. Classification (GTDB taxonomy): domain Bacteria; phylum Verrucomicrobiota; class Kiritimatiellia; order RFP12; family UBA1067; genus UBA1067. The sequence continues at coordinate 44,577 of CACXRO010000004.1, read as the reverse complement.
GTTCGGCCACCACGGCTGCAACCATCCGGTGAAGAACCTTGAGACCGGCAAGGTGGAGATCACCAGCCAGAACCACAACTTCGCCGTCATCCCGGAGTCGGTGCCGGACTGCCTCGAAGTCACGCACGTCAACCTCAACGACGGGTCGATCGAGGGTATCCGGCACAAGACGCTCCCGGCGTTCTCGGTGCAGTACCATCCCGAGGCCTGCCCCGGTCCGCACGACTCCAACTACCTATTTAACCAATTCAAATCGATGATAAAAGCCGCAAAGAACGCATAGTACGCAAAGCCTTTGCGCTCTTTGCGTTCTCTGCGGCAAAAACAACAGCCATGAAAAAGCAAGTCAAATACGTGTTCATCACAGGCGGCGTCGTGAGCTCGCTCGGCAAGGGAATCACCTCGGCTTCGCTCGCGCTGCTTCTCAAGTCGCGCGGCTACAAGGTCTTCATGCAGAAGCTCGACCCGTACCTCAACGTCGACCCCGGCACTATGTCGCCCTACCAGCACGGCGAGGTGTTCGTGACCGACGACGGCGCGGAGACCGACCTCGACCTCGGCCACTACGAGCGCTTCGCCGGCGTCACCTGCACCAAGGCGTCCAACTACACCTCGGGCCGCATCTACTCCGCCGTCCTCGCGCGCGAGCGCGCGGGCGGGTACCTCGGCGGTACGGTGCAGGTCGTCCCGCACATCACCGACGAGATCAAGGCGGCGATCCACGACGCCGGCAACCACGACTGCGACATCGTCCTCTGCGAGATCGGAGGCGTCTCCGGCGACATCGAGTCGCTCCCCTTCCTCGAGGCGGCGCGGCAGTTCCGCTTCGAGGAGGGCATCGAGAACACCTGCTTCGTGCACCTGACGCTCGTCCCCTACCTGAAGGCCGCGGGCGAGCTCAAGACCAAGCCGTCGCAGCACTCGGTGGGACAGCTCCGCAACATCGGCATCATCCCCGACATCCTCGTCTGCCGCACGGAGATGCCGATTCCCGAGGAGCACAAGCAAAAGCTGGCCCTCTTCTGCAACGTGAGGCCCGAGTGCGTGATCGAGGAGCAGGACGTGACCGACTCGGTCTATGCGGTGCCGCGGGAGCTCAGGAAGCAGGGACTCGACGAGCAGGTCCTGCGGCAGCTCCACCTCGACATCTGGCCGGTGAAGCACACCGTCTGGGACACGCTCGTCAGGAAGGCGACGCAGCCGAAGAAGCACTGCCGCATCGCGCTCGTCGGCAAGTACATCGCCATCCGCGACGCCTACAAGTCGATCCACGAGGCGCTGCAGCACGCCGGCATGGCGAACGACTGCAAGGTGGTGGTCGTGCCGATCGAATCGGAAGAACTTTTAGCCACAAAGAACACAGAGAACGCAAAGAGCGGGAAAAGACTTTGTGGCCTTTGTGATCTTTGTGGCAAAAAATTATCAAACATCGACGGCATTCTGGTTCCGGGGGGCTTTGGATCAAGAGGCGTCGAGGGCAAGATCGCGGCGATCAAGTACGCGCGCGAGCACAAGATCCCCTTCCTTGGCATCTGCCTTGGCATGCAGTGCACGGTGATCGAATACGCCCGCGATGTGCTCGGATGGGCGGACGCCAACTCGACGGAGTTCGACGAGCACACAACGCATCCGGTCATCGACCTCATGGAGGAACAGCGCGGCATCACCCAGAAAGGCGGCACCATGCGCCTCGGCGCCTATCCCTGCGTCATCAAGCGCGGCACTCTCGCCGATAAACTCTATAGCCACAAAGAACACAAAGAGCACAAAGACTCTGTGAACTCTGTGTCCTTTGTGGCTAAAAATGGAACATTGACAATCTCCGAGCGACACCGCCACCGCTACGAGCTCGCCTACGACAGCGAGGCGTGCGAAAGGCTCGAGGCGGCCGGGCTCAAGGTAAGCGGCCTTTCGCCCGACGGCAAGCTCGTGGAGATCGTCGAACTGCCGTCGCACCCGTACTTCATCGCCGGCCAGTTTCACCCCGAGTTCAAGAGCCGCCCCACCGCCCCGCACCCGCTCTTCCTCGGCCTCGTCGCGGCGGCGCTGAAAGGCAGGAAGCGGAAATGAAGCGCACCGACCTGAAAAAGATATTGATCATCGGCTCCGGTCCGATCGTCATCGGCCAGGGCTGCGAGTTCGACTACTCGGGCTGCCAGGCGGTGAAGGCGCTGCGGCGCGAGGGATTCGAAATCGTCCTCGCGAACTCCAATCCGGCGACGGTGATGACCGACCCGGAAATGGCCGAGGCGACCTACATCGAGCCGCTGACCGTCGACTCCGTCGCCGCGATCATCCGCAAGGAGCGCCCGGACGCGCTGCTCCCGACGCTTGGCGGACAGACCGCGCTCAACGTGGCAACGGGGCTGGCGAAGTCCGGCGTCCTCGCCGAATGCGGCGTCGAGATGATCGGCGCGAACGCCGAGGCCATCGCGCGCGCCGAGGACCGCAACCTCTTCAAGGCCGCCATGTCGGAGCTCGGACTCGACATGCCGAAGTCGGGGAGCGCCCATTCGCCGGAGGAGGCGCAGCGGATCGCGGCGGAGATCGGCTCGTGGCCGCTCATCATCCGCCCCGGCTTCACCCTCGGCGGCACCGGCGGTGGCATCGCGCACGACGAGGGCGAGTTCCGCGAGATCGTCTCGCGCGGCCTGGAGGCGTCGCTCAACCACGAGGTGCTGATCGAGGAGTCGCTCATCGGCTGGAAGGAATTCGAAATGGAGGTGATGCGCGACAAGGCGGGGAACGCCGTGATCGTCTGCTCCATCGAGAACATGGATCCGATGGGCGTCCACACCGGCGACTCGATCACCGTCGCGCCGATCCAGACGCTGACCGACCGCGAATACCAGGCGATGCGCGACGACTCCATCCGCGTTCTCGAGAAGATTGGCATCGAGACCGGCGGCTCCAACGTGCAGTGGGCGGTCAACCCGAAGACCGGCCGGCGCATCATCATCGAGATGAACCCGCGCGTCTCGCGCTCGTCCGCGCTCGCGTCGAAGGCGACTGGCTTCCCGATCGCCAAGATCGCCGCGCTCCTCGCCGTCGGCTACACGCTCGACGAGCTCAAGAACGACATAACCCAGGTGACTCCGACCTGCTTCGAGCCCGCGCTCGACTACGTGGTCGTAAAAGTGCCGCGCTTCACCTTCGAGAAGTTCCCGGGCGCCGACAGGCGCCTCGGCACCCAGATGAAGTCCGTCGGCGAGGCGATGGCCATCGGCCGCACCTTCAAGCAGGCATACCTGAAGGCGGTCAGGTCGCTGGAGGCGCCGCTCGCGGGACACGACGCGTCGGGCTTCGACCCGTGGTTCAAGCGCGAGCTCGATGAAATCGAAGCTTTCAGGGAATATCTTGGTGGCCATTTTTTAGCCGCAAAGAACGCAGAGAACGCAAAGACAAGTTCAGACTCCACTCACCCTGAACCACTTTGCGACCTTTGCGATCTTTGCGGCAAAAACACAAATATGCTAAGGCCCGAAGTCCTTCGTCAGGCGAAGGCGTTCGGCTTCAGCGACAAGGAGATCGCCGCGGCGATCGGCACCGACGAGATTACGGTGCGGAAGAATCGCCTTGCCCTTGGCATCCGCCCCGAGTTCGGCGAAGTCGACACCTGCGCCGGCGAATTCGAAGCCAAAACGCCGTATTATTATTCATATTATTCGTTAGCCGCAGAGAACGCAGAGAACGCAAAGACAGAACGTCCTTTGCGCTCTTTGCGTACTTTGCGGCAGAAACATAAAATCATGGTCCTCGGCGGCGGGCCGAACCGCATCGGCCAGGGAATCGAGTTCGACTGGTGCTGCTGCCACGCGGCTTTCGCGCTCCGCAAGATGGGCATCGAGGTGGTGATGGTCAACTCCAACCCCGAGACCGTCTCGACCGACTACGACACCTCCGACAGGCTCTACTTCGAGCCGCTCACCTTCGAGGACGTGATGGAGATCTACGAGCGCGAGCGGTGCGATGGCGCGATCGTCCAGTTCGGCGGCCAGACCCCGCTCAACCTCGCCGAGCGCCTCGCCGAGGCAGGCGTGAACGTCCTCGGAACGTCGCCCCACGACATCGCGCTCGCCGAGGACCGCGACTTCTTCCGCGCCCTCGTCAACGAGGTGGGCGTGAAGCAGCCGCCGAGCGGAATCGCCCACTCCGTCGAGGACGCCCTGAAGATCGCCGGGGAGATCGGCTATCCCATCCTCGTGCGCCCGAGCTTCGTCCTCGGCGGACGCGGCATGGCGATCGTCTACCACGAGGACCGGCTCCGGGAATACGTCGAGGCGGCGGTAAAGATCTCGGAAGGCCGCCCCATCCTCATCGACAAGTTCCTCACCCACGCAATCGAGCTCGACGTCGACTGCGTCGCGGACGGCAAGACCTGCGTCGTCGGCGCGATCCTCGAGCACGTCGAGGCTGCGGGATGCCACTCCGGCGACGCCGCCGCGGTCACGCCGCCGGTGTCGCTCTCGGCGAAGACGATCGCCGAGGTCGAGCGCATCGCGCGCACTTTCGCGGAGAAGCTCAACGTCTGCGGGCTCATGAACATCCAGCTGGCGGTCAAGGACGGCGAGGTGTGGATGATCGAAGTGAACCCGCGCGCCTCGCGCACCGTGCCATTTGTCTCGAAGGCGGTCGGCTGGTCGCTCGCCGGCACCGCCGCAAGGTGCATGGTCGGAGAGCGGCTACACACCCAACCACCCAACCACCTAACCACCCAACCACCTAACCACCAAACCACCAAACCACCTAACCACCAAACTACCAAACCATATTTCTGCGCCAAGGAGGCGGTGTTCCCGTTCGTGAAGTTCCCGGGCGCGGACATCACGCTGACGCCGGAGATGAAGTCGACCGGCGAGGTGATGGCGTTCGGCGCGGACGCGGCGACGGCCTACTACAAGAGCCAGATCGCGGCGGGGAGCCCGCTGCCGCTGCCGGGGCATGGCGGAATCGTCCTCTGCATCCGCGACGAAGACAAGGCCGAGGTCGTTGAGCTCGCCAAGACGCTGGACAAGCTCGGCTACGAGATCTGGGCGACCCGCGGCACTTCCACGGCGCTCTGGAAAGCCGGCATCGAATCGAACGCCCTCTACAAGATTCCGCTCGGCAGCCCCAACACGCTCGACCTCATCCGGCGCGGCAAGGTGAAGTGGATCGTCAACACGCGCGAGGACGGCGAAAGCGCCGCGCACGACAGCGTCAAGATACGCACGGCAGCGACGCTCGCGGGTGTTCCGGTCACGACGACGCTCGCCGGCTTCGCCGAGGCGGTGCGCGGCATGGCGGCAACCGCCTCGTCGAAAGCCGTGCCGCCCCGCTCGCTGCAGGAGTGGCACGCGGCGCGGGCTTGACGCAGGCCCAGTCTCAGCGCTCCAGCGTCACCAGGTACGCGGCGGAATTCTCGTCGTTGCGGATGGAGCGCGGGTAGAGCCGCGGCGCACAGCCAGAGGAGTGCAGTTCCGGCCTGATCCTGCCGGTAGCCTTTCAACTTTTCAACCGGAATAGCCCAACTTTTCAACCTGTTTATCTGCCGCGGAACTTTTACATCGCCTCCCCGCCGTCAAGCATATACAGTAAAACATATATAGGTGGGTCTGTCCCTTTTTGCCTATTGTACTTTTTCGACAGGAAGAACTACGGGTTGACGCAAATGCGCGCGAACCCCTGGAGCTGCTGCTCATTATACTGAGGGTAAATCATCGGCAGTAAGTGTTCGAAGCATCTTGTTCGTGATGGGCGCAACCTTTGAAAGACGGATCGCTTGCTTCTGGATGCTTTTCTCGAAAAGGTTCCGGACAAATCTGGCATTGCCAAAATTCTCGTCTTCCTGCCTGATAGTTTTAACCATAACCTTGTGAATCTCCGATGCAAGACTATCGTCGCAGTCATACTCGTTGGATTCAGCCAAAGACATGAATATCTGAACAAGTTCTTCCGCACTATAGTCGGGGAAATCTATGTACCTGTTGAATCGCGACCGCAACCCGGGATTGGCTTCTATGAATGTTTCCATCTCGCCAGAATAACCGGCGAGGATCACAACGAGCCTGGAGCGGTCGTCTTCCATGCGTTTGAGCAAAGTGGCGATAGCCTCCATCCCAAAATCATTCCCCCCGGCTTGAGCAAGCGTATATGCTTCGTCTATAAAAAGGACGCCATCTATCGCATTGTCAATCACTTTGTTGGTCTTGACGGCTGTCTGACCGACATATTCCGCAACAAGTCCCGACCTATCCGTCTCCACAAGATGGCCTTTTGCAAGCACGCCCAAATCCCTGTATATCCCGGCGACGATACGGGCGACCGTGGTCTTCCCGGTTCCTGGATTCCCCGTAAAAACACAATGGTATGAAACAGGCACCGCCTTCATGCCGGCATCGACTCGCTGCTTTTGTATCTTAACGAAATTCGCAAGCGCCATAATCTCGTTCTTTACCGGCGCGAGTCCAATCAACGCTTCAAGTTTCTGGAATGGATCTTCGTCTCGCGCAAAAGACGTCGCCTGGCATTTCTCTGTCGCGCCCGTCTCGCCGCCCGAAACACTTGTTCTCCCGACAGGCGATTTAGCCGCATCATGCGCTTTCATGATTGCCGCAAGGCTCTTTGCCTCGGCATCACTGACCGAACCATCGGCCTTCGCAATCACAGAAGCCCATTGATATAGCGAACGCAAATAGTTTAGCGACAACTCCGGCTGATTGCATTTCGCGACAAAGAATGTAACCACCGCAGAATAGAAACTCTTCTCGCTTGGAACGGAAGAACGCCATCTCTCCATCAGCGGACTGAGAACACGCCTTGTCTCTTCAGCAATCTTAGCCAATTGCCTTGCCATGGACTCATTGGTCTTGTATCCAGCAGTGAAGGTATCAATGTTCTGACCGGCTGCCGCACTCAGTCGGGTCACGATGTAGGCGCAAGCCAAGCCCTCCTTGCTCTCCTCGATGTCATCATGCCCGAGCAACCTCAGGACGTTGAACATGTCGATTTGCGCAAGTGCGCACAAACGGTTGTTCATCGACCATTCGCCGCCCAAATCCAACCAGTCAGTCGCTTCCAATGTAGCGATAAAAGGCGCGTCGCCCGACATCTTCAACAAGGCCGAATACAGGCTTTCAGACGCCTCTACAACCTCGGAAGCGAATTCAGGCCATGCCGACGAGCCGCTTTCGTCAACCTTATCGGGCTCTGTGCTTTGACCTTCCTTATCCGCACCTTCCCCTGGGTTTTCATCATTGCCGTCTTCACTTTTAGTGCTTTTTATGACAGCATAGCATATCCCCGCAACAAGCAAAACAGCGGCAACAAGAATGATCACTTGCCAATGTTTAAAAATAAGATAGAGAAGGCCAATCAAACCAAGCACGAAAAGACAACCTACTGCAAGATTGTCCATTTCGATCTTCGTTCCGCAATGGGGACAAGACGCCTCACCGTCAGGAACGAGTTTCCCGCATTTGTCGCATTTGCTTGCCAACTATCGAACCTTATCCCCTTTCAAATATACCTTTTCAACTTTTGAACAATGCGCAGGACAGTCCCGTTCAAAGGAACTGTCCCCGCGCAATGCAGAAATGGCCTATATGATCGGGAAGTCGAACTTCTCGATTCTCCACTTGCCGCCCAGCTTGATGAGAGTCATCGGCGTATCCTGTCCGTTGATCCTGACTGGCACAATCACCTTGGTGTCACCGTCAGGGACGCCACCAAGCTCGTATTTCAATTCGTCGTATGTCTCCCTGAACTTGGACGCAGTCTTCTCGCCTAGCAATCTGGCGATTTCGTCGTATTTCCGTTCGGCAACGTCTATCCACTGAATCATGCCGCCCGTTGACATCTGCCGCATGCCGTCGAAGTCTGCCTCCTTTAAGCAATCAACACACTTTTCCGCGATGCTGTCCGCCGAATCTCCGTCTCCGCATCCAACGATGCCGAGCATCAGAATCGCCGCGACAATGAGTACAACACCTTTAATCAGCTTTTTCATTTTATTCAACTCCTTTTCTCATTCACTACTTTTATTATTCATTGCCAAACACATCAGGGAAGATTTCCGCAAACTTCGGCGCGATCTTCTTCTTCGAGACAGAGACTCTCACCTTGACGACAAAACCGCCGTCCTGCATCTGAGTGTCCATCACCTCAAACTTGGCAACGTCGGCTTCGGTGATTGTCTTCACCTGGGCAACAACCTTGTCATGATTCTCCTGAATCCGAGCCTTTGAATCCACCCATTTGCCGACGGTTTTCCACACCGCATCACGAATTGCCCAGCGCACCGCAGCATCCTTCGTCTTGCCCTTTCCCTGGACTACGATACGTATACCTTTCGAATCCTTTGATGCTTTATGCATATCACCGTCTTGCTGTCCAACTGCAGAACCTTCAGGTTCGACAGAGGCATCCGCATTTACTTCCGCCTTTGCGATAGCCTCCGCCGTGGCACGAGCTTTCGCCTCAGCTTCAGCTTTAGCCCTATCTTCCGCCTGGATTTTTGCACGTGCTTCCTCTCTGGCCCGCGCCTTCTCTTCGGCTTCCTTGCGCGCCAATTCTTCAGCAAGTCGTTTTGCCTCGGCTTCTGCTCTAGCCCTCGCCTCTGCCTCAGCCTTAGCCTTGGCTTCTGCCTTTTTCTTCGCCCTTGCCTGCTCTTCGGCCCGTGCCTTCTCTTCGGCTTCCTTGCGCGCCAACTTCTCAGCAAGTCGTTTTGCCTCTGCCTCGGCCTTGGCCCTCGCCTCTGCCTCCGCCTTGGACTTGTCCTCGGCAGCCACCTTCGCCCTCGCTACCGCCTCAGCCGTTGTGCTCGACGTTGCATCTTTTGGCTCCGCTGTCTTCTCTGGAACCACAACAGGCCTTGCAGAAGACTCACTGTCCTGCCGAATCTCTTCCAGTGTCTTGTATTTTATATTCTTGTAGTTCTTTTTAAACCCATTGTAAGTATAGTCAGCATACCCCATCGCGTCAAGTTGCCTATCAGTAAGCCCGCTCATAAGCAATTCGCTTCGCTTCCGTTGATGCTCTCTATATTTTTCTCCGATGTTCTCCACATCAGTCGTCTCACCACTATTGCTGCGACCCTCCAACTCCGCAAGACGCGCATTGAGTCTTTTCAGTTCGGCTTCTGGATCCTTCTCTTCCTTGGCTGTGATACTTTGCCACAACCCTTTCGCCTTGTCGCCAAGATCTTTTGCCGTGGAAAGTGCCTGCTCGCCAATTTCCTGCGCCCTTGTTTTGTCAGAACCCTCTTGCTTCGCCGGTGCTTCATGCTCCTTCTTGAACTTCTCCTGCCACTCGTCCCAAGTGTAGTTTTTTAGCCCCTTTGCTTCGATCTCCTTTTCGGGCAAGCCATCATCAAAAGCATCACGCCTCTTTTCGAGATGCTCCTGCCACTTCTCCATAATCTCGGCTTCCGTGATGACTTCGCTACCGCCGCGCTCCCCAAATAGCCATTTGTAACCGCGCCATCCACCCCAGCAAAGCGCAATCAATATAAGAAGCCCAAGGACATATTCCCACCATTTCCCTTCTTCAGACGAAGAGGATGAGGAAGATGTATATACTTCAACTTCTCCTGAACCGTCACATCTATCACAGGTGGACGGTTTATGCGCATTGCCACCACAGCTTGGACAGATTACTTCGCCAGTTCCATTGCAGTCCGAGCATCCTCGTCCCGAGCCAAAATCTCCAGTTCCATTACAATTTGGGCAGACTTCATCGTACTCATCCTCCACCTGTCCGCTTCCACCGCATTTCCCACAGCTGATCCAACGATGGTCTAAATATGTGTCTAAATATATTTGTCCCGCCCCATGACACTGAGAGCAATTTTTCAGCCTTGTTTTCGTAATCTTACCAGTCCCATTGCAGGCTCTGCAGCTATCTTTTATTTCTCCTGATCCGCCGCACGTGCTACACGTCACCTTGCCAGACCCATTGCATCGTCCACAATGGTCAAGCATACCGCTTCCACCACATTTAGGGCATGTTTTCGTCTTGCTCATACCAACCTCTTTCTTTTTTTATTGTCGTTGTAAGATTAGTCTCCTTATTCGGCATTCGCCGAACGGAGTTGGAAAAGCATTATAAATCCGCCTCTGATTCTATGAAGTAGTGACCCGTGTCCAGATAACCTTTCTTCTGGAGGGACTCTTTATCCTTTGGATCAAACCTGATAGACCCACTACACGCCGCCTTTGTCCGGCCCGCTGTAATTGTCTTTACCTCTGGAGGCAACAGAGAATCCGCGAAATCCTCATCAACATACAAACAATGTGTGTGCCCGTCTAATTCATATGAGTATGACACTAATTTCATTCCAACTCCTCTTTCTTTTAGAGATTTTCGCCTCTATATTTTTGTTTGCATGCCCCCAGTCGGAGTAAAGAATCTGAGTAAAGAATCTGTTTCGCGAACAGCCTTGGATTGAAGTGTCAAATTGCACCTCCTTGTACAAGATTAGCGATCAAAACATTCTTGAATTCATTTGTCGAATTCTTTCGTCGTTTCCCCGCTCCGTCAGTCTAGATATGATAACATTCCCACATGTATCTCTAGGCAAAAGATAATCACCATTGGTAAGAAGTTCTAAATATCCTTTATTTACAAGATCCTCCACCTCATCCTCTGACATTCCTGTTTCTCTTAACTTATTATTAGTAACAGGCATTGCACGTCCAGGCTCGCCGAAAAGAGAAGACAATCCATTCATTTGAGAATAAGTCAAATCATGTCCATCAAGAATTCTTTTCATGCTTTGTTTCCTTTGTGGTGTTTACTTTTTGTTTTCACCATCCCTGCTTCCGGCACCCGCCGGGCGAAGTTGGTAAAAATGCCCGTATCAGCACGGTAACCACTATCAGTGGACCTCATTTCCCATTAACCCGATAATGTTCTCCCTCGACCCCAGATTCAAACAAGGAATCTAGATAGTCACAAAACTGACTTGCCGTCTTTTCTGTAAATCGGTGCGGTTCTATGTCGTAACGAGAGACCACAAAACTATGTGGAGTAACCTTGACATCATATCCCCAGGTGTCACTATGTTCTAGAACCGTGCGATACAGACAAAATATCTCATCGATATTGCCACGAATGTCCAGACTTTCAAACCACTCTGTAAAAGTCATCGCTTGATCTCCCTTTTGTTTTTTACGAACTGAGCGCGCGTCGCTTAAGTTCATCTATGATGTCCCGTTTTAACTTCTCATAATCCGCACCATACGTCTCGTAGAGTTTCTCCAGTTCAGGATGTTTATCAACCATAACATCCCAATCGATAATCGCTTTCTGTATCCGATGTAAATCAGAGTTACTATAATTTGCGAACACATCCTTCGGCATGATTCGTATGTTTTCGTCTGGGCCGTCTTGATTGTTATCCAACATAATCTTTCCCTTCTTTCACGTCACCTCCTCCGCATCCAGCACCCGCCGGGCGGAGTTGGCAACACATCAGACAATTTCGACCTTGCACTTTCTCGCCTCAATTTTAGAAGCGATTTCCTCCGCCTCTTCGCGGGAGATGTTCTTTGCAAAAGTCAAGGGGAGGTTGTCTAGCATCTTCCATGCGTTGGCTGGCATACATCCCTCAGCCTCGGCAATTATACAAGCGACCCCCATCCTGTCTCCACGCCCCATCATGAATGGGAGCTTCTTGATAACGACCGAGCAGTTCCCGCTTGTTACAGTCCCTACGTCCTTGTCGGAGATCTCAACGGTGGCACCCACCGCCTCCAGCGCCGCGGCAATCTCTTCGGCCTTTTCGCGGAGACAGTCCAGATGAAGAGGTATGGGTGAAATGTTCGTTTCCACCAGATTCTTCGCCTCTCCGAATGTCTTGTTGAAAAGTCTACGCACTTCCCTGATCACAGCGTTTTTGTCGTTACCGATATCCTTTAGGAAAACCGAACAGGTACGACTTTTGTGACTGCTCCCGGCCGATGACGAATCCTCTTCTTCGGACTCGTCATCGTCCGTGTCTGAGTCGCAATCCATCGCAAGGCGAAGACCAATCCAGTTATCGCTACAATCTGACTCGCATCCGTTCCGATACGTAGCCGTGCAGCTGCCGGCGTCAAAGTTGAATCCGCCGCCGCAAACCACGTGGCTCGACGGGCCGGACGCGTCTGCGCACCATGTCGACACGTTGCCGTGCATGTCGTAGAGCCCCCATGCATTGGGCTGTTTCTGCGCGACGGGATGCGTCTCGTCGTCACTGTTGCCGTCATACCAGCCCATGTCGTCGATGTCGCCTTCCTCTCCACCTTCCACAAGACCGTAGTCACCCTTGCTGCCAGCGCGGCAGGCATACTCCCACTCCTTCTGTGTCGGCAACCGGAAGCACATCCCCGTCTGCTCGTTCAGCTTTTCGATGAACTCCTGACAATCGTCCCAGCTGACCTGCTCCACTGGACGGTTCGCGCCTTTATAAGTGAAATAAGAAGGGTTATACCCCATCACTGCTTCCCACTGCGCCTGCGTGACCGGAGTACAGCCCAACTTGAAGTTACGTCCGGGGATATCCACCATCTCCGGGTATGGCTCGCCCGGAGAAGAATCATCGTCGTCTGAATCGCCGTCTCCATCTTCATCTGCGACAATCTCGGCCTGAGCCCCATCAAGAAGCAATCCGCCATAATATAGATCTGCCTTGTCTCGGGTAAGACCTTTGGCAACGACAGCAGGCAAATTATCTACCATATCGGAGATGTCCGGCCAAAGACGTTTACCCGTCATGGCAACGAGATCCCTGAGCACCGCGCCCTTGTCCTCGCCACAATCTTTCAGTATGACTGAGTAGTGTCCACTAGAAGAAGTGTCCTCTTCGCTGTCATTGTCATCGTCGCCTGTGTCTTCTTCAATTTCCTCCAGTTTTGAAAAATCATGTCCGCATTCAGAGCAGAACTTTGCCGCGAGAGCGCACCGGGTGTGGCATGCCGGACACTCCTTATCAGTTGGGACACGCGTACCGCATTCACTGCAGAACTTCATCTTGTCGGTGATCTCTGCACCGCAATTTTCGCACTTCATAATTTTTCTACCTCCTTAAAGGGTTCCCCTTGTAGCCCACCTTGTGTTCCACGGAAAAGGACGAGGGCGGCGTTCCAATCCGTGCCGGGAATGCCGCCCTCCTTATACAATTGAAGCGGCGCACTCCCTGATTCGCATCTCTAGAGAGGCACCGCTAAGAGCCTTGCATGAAATATGAATAGAAAGTGCGCCGCGTGGATTACCAACGCAGCACAGCAATCGTATCTCGCTTCATGCAGTGAAAATTAGCGGTTTTCTCTAGAAGCTCAATACGCTGTTGCGTACGTCCCAGCGACGGCCTTTCGGTCTCGCTGGCACCGCCCTCGGCGGTCACGCGGGACGCGTGACCCTACCGGGACGATGGTCGCGGCAGAGACTTGTGATTGCACACTCTGCCGCTCGGTAGCCGGATGCTGGGTCTCCGGCCTATGTCAAAGATCAACGCCGCTCATGCGGCTTGCGCATATCCCAACTGCGCTTTATCCCTCACATCTCCGCCACGAACAACTTACTCGCAACGGCGATGCAATGTATTATACGAAAATTTTGGCGCAAAAGTCAATGGGGTTTGAAAAGTGGAGAAGGGTTGGGTGGTTGGTTAAACAAGTTGAAATGTTGAAAGGTTGAAAGGCCACGGTCTGGCTGCGCGGCGGTTTCCGCGGTACTTTGCGCGGCAGATTGATGGTTGGATGGTAATTGGAAATCTGCGTTTCATTGACAATCCGTTAACATCGGCAGGGTACAATACGCACCGTTCCTTCGAAAGAGGGAAAACAAGGAAAGGAGAAACCAACATGAAAACCAGCATAACCCAGATTACCGCGATCGGCGGAGTCGCCATGATCGCGCTTGCCGCCGCGCTCTACGCCGAGTCGGGTGCCAGCGCGTCGTCGTCCAACACCGAGTCTGGCATAACCACCAACGAAAACGGCTCGGTCTCGCGCGTCTTCACCGAATCGACGGTGACGACCAACGGAAACATGGTCACGGAGCACCGCCGCGAAACGCGCACCACGCTCGACGCGGACGGCAACCTGCTCGAAAGCTCGACGAGCGAATACGCCCAGAGCTACCCCGTCGGCGACGGCGAGATCGCCTCGCTCTCGCGGCGGATAGACGGCGCAAAGCAGGTCGACAAGGCTGAAAACGCCGCCGACTGCGACTCGTTCATGGGCGTCAAGTTCGGCAGCGAGGTCAAGGAGGGCGAGTTCGCCGAGGACCCGTCCGAACCGACGCTCCTCAGGACCGCGTTCAAGCCGAAGAAGGCTCTCGCCGGGTTCAACGACTACTACGTCTACGTGACGCCCACCACGCACCGCGCGGTCAAGGTCTACGCCTGCGCGAAGAATGCGGTGGACTCCGGCTCGAGCTGGAGGCGCAACTACCTTATCGAGGCGCTGGAGAAACGCTACCAGACCTGGGCGCGTCCGCGCAGCTGGTGCCGGCCCGTCTACACCTTCGACCTCGGCTCCGACCGCTACGTGACCGCCGCGCTCGAGGGAGCGACGCGCGACTACGAGACGGTGGTAGTGGCCTGGGACGAGAACATGCTGCGCGCCGCGGCCGAGGAGGCGGAAGAGATCCGCCGCGAGGCACGGAAAAACGCCGCCGAGAAGCGCAAGGCGCGGGTCAACGACGCGGCGGAGGCGTTCTGATGGAAGCCAACCCACAGGAACTGGTCCAAGCCGCCCTGGCGGCGGCGAAGCGCGCCTACGCGCCCTACTCCCGCTTCCGCGTCGGCGCGGCGCTCGTCGCCGCGTCCGGCCGCGTCTACACCGGCGCCAACGTCGAGAACGCGTCGTATCCCTGCGGAATCTGCGCCGAGCGCGCGGCGGTGGCGCGGGCGGTGGCGGAGGGCGAGACCAGGTTCGCGGCGGTCGCCGTGGCCGGGCTGAAACCGGACGACTCCATCGCCGCGGACTGCACGCCGTGCGGGCTCTGCCGCCAGACGTTGCGCGAATTCGCCGCGCCGGACGACTTCAAGGTCTACGTGGCCTCGTCGGAGTCATCCTGGCGCGAATTCACGCTCGCCGGACTGCTGCCGGAGTCGTTCGGCTAAGCGCCGATTCGCTCGCCGCAGAGGACGCGCGTCTCCAGCCCCGCGGCGGAATTGGCGACGAGGTCGTCGTCGAAGCGCACCAGGCCGGCCGGGACCACGACGACCACCGTCGAGCCGCCGAACTTGAAGTAGCCCTTCTCGTCCCCCTTCCAATGGCGCCGGCCCTCGGCAGTCTGCACGATCGTACCCACCCCGAACGCGCCGACCTCCACCATCCAGAAGTCGCCGAAGAAGGCGCGGCAGCGCACGCTCTGGCGCTCGTTGTCCGCGTAGACGTCGGGCCGCTTCAGCAGCGCGAGCGGATTCACCGAATGATACTTCCCGGGCACGACGCGCACCGGCTCGGGCGTCTCGCAGTCGCAGGGGAAGTGGAAGCGGTGGTAGTCGACCGGCGCGAGCCGCACCACCGCCACGTCGTAAGTGCCGCCGGGCGCGGCGGAGTCGAACACCTCGCGGAGCGGACGCTTCGCGCCCTTGAGCGGGAACGGGGTGTCGGCGTCGGCCCCCAGGAAAAGGCGCAGCCTGCCGTCCGCCGGGCTCACGAACCCTTCGCCGAGCGGACGCGCCCCCGGCTTCAGCCGCCGGGTGAAGAAGTCGTTGAACGACGCGTACTCCTCGATCGGCTTTTCCGCCTCCTCCGGACTGCACCCCGCGAGGTTAGCGAGCGCGGCGATGTCCTTCTTCGACCGCGGCGAATCGTAGCGGCGGCCGAGCAGGGATGACACCAGGCGCGACCCGAAGAGGACCGGCCAGAGCGTCCGCCCGAGCAGCGTCTCGTAGGCGAAGCGCAGCGCGCCGTCGCCCATCACCGTCTCGACGACGCGCTCGCCGGTGCGCCGGTCTACGAATTCAATTGGCTGCTGGATCTTCTTGCTCATTTCACCACCTCCCCCACCAGTATCTGCGCGTGCGCCTCGGCGACGCGCACCTCCACCTCGTCGCCGACGGACACTCCGTCCACCGGCGGGAATACCACGATCCGGTTGCCGGAGTCTCGTCCGCTCCAGCGCTCGCGGTTGCGCTTCGACGGCCCTTCGGCGAGTACCGTGCGCACCGAGCCGACAAGCCGCGAATTGCGCTCGAGCCCGCGGCGCTCCTGGTCGGCGAGAAGCACCTGGTCACGGCGCTCCTTCTCGGTGACGGGCACGTCGTCGGCAAGCTCCGCGGCGCGCGTGCCGGGGCGCGGCGAGTACTTGAAGACGAACGCGTTGTCGAACCCGGCCTCGTCCATCAGCGAACGAGTCGCCTCGAAGTCCTCCTCCGTCTCGCCGGGATAGCCGACGATCACGTCGGTCGTCACCGCGAACTCGGGGTCGAACGCGCGCAGGCGCGCGACGGCGTCCAGGTACTCCGCTCGGTCGTAGCGCCGCCCCATCGACTTCAGGATGCGGTCGGAGCCGGACTGCACCGGCAGGTGCAGGTGGCGGCAGACCTTGGGGCAGTCGCGGTAGGCCGCGATGAGCTCCTCGGTGCAGCCGGCGGGGTGCGCCGAGGTGAAGCGGATGCGCTCGAGCCCGTCGACCGCCTGCAGCTCCCGAAGGAGATGCGGAAAGGCGCATCCGCCGTCGCCGCGGTAGCGGAGCACGCTCTGTCCGAGCAGGCACACCTCCTTCACTCCGCGCGCCGCCAGGCACCTCACCTCGGCGACGATCTCCGCCTCGGGACGGCACCACTCGTGTCCGCGCACGGACGGGACGATGCAGTAGCTGCAGCGGTTGTCGCAGCCGACCATGACCGTAACGAAACTCTCGAACGCGTCGAACGACCCCTTCTCCGCGGCAAGATGCGCGTCGAGTCCGCGCGGCATCTCGCCCGCGCCGAGCTTGAGGATTCGCCGCGGCATGCGTCCGGGCGGGGCGGACTCGAACTCGGCGACAATCGACGGGATGCGCCAGAGCTGCCGCGGCCCGACCGCGAAGTGGAGCTTCGGCAGCCGCCGGAACACCTCTTCGCCCATGCGTTCCGCGGCGCAGCCGGCGAGGCCGACGATCTTGCCGGCGGCGATCAGGTTGCCCACCTTGCCGACCGCCTTCTCCTCCGCCTTCTGGCGCACGGTGCAGCTGTTGACGACGACGAGGTCCGCGTCTTCCTCGCCCTCTGCGCGCACATGGCCGGCGGCGGCGAGCATCGCCGCGACCGCCTCGGAGTCGCGCACGTTCATCTGGCACCCGTAGGTGTGGATGTGGAACCGGAGGGACATCTTCTACTTCGCCCGGCGGCGGGCGGATGCGAGCGTGTTCCAGAGCAGCATGGTGATCGTCATCGGACCGACGCCGCCGGGAACCGGGGTGATCGCCGAGGCGACGCGCGAGCAGGAGGCGAAGTCGGCGTCGCCGACGAGGCGGTAGCCGCGCGCGCTCGTTGCGTCCGGGACGCGGTTGACGCCGACATCGATTACCACCGCGCCCTTCCTGATCATGTCGCCGGTGAGCGTGTTGGGGCGACCGGCCGCCACCACCACCGCGTCGGCGGTGCGCGTGAAGGCGGCGACGTCCCGCGTCGCCGTGTGGCAGAGCGTGACCGTGGCGTCGACGCCCTTCATGGAGAGCAGCACCGAGAGCGGGCGGCCGACGATGTTGGACCGACCGATAACCACCACGTGTCTCCCCTTCAGGTCCATCCCGGCGAACTCGATGAGCTTCACGATCCCGTGCGGCGTGCACGGAAGAAAGCACTTGTCGCCGATCATCATCCGCCCGATGTTGACGGGGGTGAATCCGTCCACGTCCTTCTCCGGCGAAATCGCCTCGATGACGCGCTTGGTGTCGATCCCCTTCGGCAGCGGCAGCTGCACCAGCACGCCGTCGACCTCCGGGTCGGCGTTGAGGCGGGCGATCTCCGCGACCAGCTTGTCCTCGGCGACGCTCTCCGGGAGCCGCACCTCCACCGAGCGCATCCCCGCCTCGGCGCAGGCACGCTCCTTGGCGGTGACGTAGGAGACGCTGGCCGGGTCCTCGCCGACCAGCACCACCGCGAGCCCGGGGACGACGCCGCGCTCCGCCCTCAGCGCGGCGACGTCCGCCGCTATCTCCTCCCTCATGCGCTTCGCGAGCGCCTTGCCGTCTATCAGCTGCATACTTTCCTCCTTGTTGAAATCACTTCATCCAGATCGCCGCGCCGACCTCGATCCGCGCCGGGTTGATCATCGAGCCCGGGGTCGCCTTGCCCCGCACCACGTAGTAGGTGTTGTCGGCGTTCCACTTCGCCCCGGCGATCTTCATCGCGGTCAGCCCCGGCGAAATGACGCCCTTGCGCGAATAGCCCATGGACTTCAGCTCCGCCTCAGTGCGCGGCACCTTCTTCGCCTGCACGACCGGCGGCGGCTTCGGCGCCGGCTGCGCCTTCGCGGGCGGCTGCTTCGGCGGCGTCTTCACGACCTGCGGCTTCGCCGGCGTCGCCTTGGCGGGCTGCGTCTTTGCGACCTGCGTATTCGCCGGAGCCGGCTTCGGGTAGCGCGCGGCCATGGTGTCGACGCCGCCGTAGAGGACGCTCTTCAGGTACGGGTCGCCCACGACCAGCCGCCCGGCGCGGGTGTCGGGGTCGGACTTCGGCTTGGCCGCAAGGCCGAGGATCCGGCGGATCGTGTTCATCGCGAAGAGCATGCCGCAGCGCTTGCGGCCGCGGTGGCGGACGCGGTGGTAGCGGTTGGGGGCGCCGTAGGCGACGTGGCTGTGGCAGACGACGCGGTCGTCGCCGAGCCGGTACATGGCCTTGAGCTCCTTCACCAGCGCGGCGATCGCCCTCAGCTGCACGATCCCCATCGGCTTGTCGTGGTAGCCGACGCACTCGATGCCGACCGAGAACTTGTCCACGTCCTCCTTGCCGTTCCACATCGAGCGGCCGGCGTGGAACGCCTCGCGGTCGCGGTCGACGATGGCGTAGATCGTGCCGTCCTCGGTGACGCAGTAGTGGGCCTCGCCGCGGTCGCAGAGCTTGTTGAGCGAGCTGCGCGCCGGGGCCTCGGTGGTGTGGAGGACGATGAGCTCGGTCGAGGAGCGCACCGCGCGCTCGGGGTTGCGTGGGCTGCGGTAGCGGTTCGAGACCTCGACCGCCAGCGCCGTCCAGCACGACGCAAGCGCGACGATGGTCAGCACGGCCGCCGACACGCCTTTCTCGACTCCGCTACCCATTGTCGTGGAGGTACGCGGCGGCGAGCGCGGAGGCGGGCGCCACCAGCACCAGGCCGAAGCTGCCGACCATGGTCTTGACGAACTCGGCCGAGACGAGGGTGGAGTTGATGAAGTCGACGGGCGACGTACCCTGCGCGGCGAAAACCATGAGCAGGGTGAGGTAGCCGCCAGAATAGGCGAGCAGAAGCGTGGTGGTCATCGTGCCGACGACCGCCCGGCCGATCCTGAGTCCGCTCATGAAGAGCTCGCGGCGGCCGAGGCCCGGCGAATGCCTGGCCACTTCCGAGACGCCGGCGGAGACGTCCATCGCGAGATCCATCACCGCCCCGCTCGCGGCCAGCACCGCCCCGCCGCAGAAGATGTCGGCGAGGTCGAGACCGGGGTAGCCGGTGTAGACGAGCGCCTGGGAGAACGGCATCGTCGCGCCGTTGACGTGCATCAGCGACGCGAAGAGGCGGGCGAGCGCAAGCGACGCGGCCACGCCGGTCGTCGCGCCGAGAAACGCCGCGGCGCCCTTGCGAGTCGCGCCGGCGACGAGGTACATGATTACCGCCGTCAGCGCCGCGACGACGGCGAACGAGGTCCAGAGCGCGCTCCAGCCATTGAGGCAGAGCGGCACGAGCAGCTTCCAGACGGCGACGCAGCTGAAGACGAAGCTGAAGAGCGCCTTGAGTCCGGTCCAGCCGGCGAAGGCCACGAGCAGCGCGGCGAACACCGCGAACACCGCGACTTCCCAGCCGAGGCGCCAGTGGTCGCGGGCGACGAGCGTGTCGCCGGCGCGAACTTCGCCGGCGGGGACCGAGAGCACCGCGACGTCGCCGGGGGCGAAGACCTTGTCGAGGTCCATCTGCGCGCGGAGCTCGTTCTCGGCGCGCACCTTCGTCCCCGCCGCCGGGCCGGAGACGACCTCCGCCTCCAGGTACTGGGTGCCGTAGCGGACCAGTCCGGTGTAGACGAGCTTGGAGTCGTCGACGGAGACGACGCGCGCGCGGACGGTTTCGCCGCCGTCGCTCACGACCCTTTCCGCCGTCGGCGCGAACATCATCGCAACGCAGAGCGCCGCGAGCACGGGCACGGGCATCCAATCTCGCTTCCCCATGCCCATCTTCGCCTACTTCTCCTCGTAGAGCGCGCGGAGGCGGCGGCCGAGGTCGGTGTTCTCCTGCATGCCGACGACGATGTCGGCGCGCGGCCCGGCGGCGGTGGTGAAGGTCGGGAGCGCCGTGTGCGAGCCGGAGCTCCAGCCGACGCCGGCGTGGGCGTTGAGGACGTTCTTCACCGTCTGGGCGAAGACATAGTTGCGCGCGACGTCGTGGGCGGTGGTGTCCCTGACCTTGTTTCGCACCTTGTCGACGTCGGTCTGGAACGCCTCCTCGAGCACCTTGACATCCTTCTTCGTGAGCATCATCGGGTCGGGAGGCCCCTTCTTCTGCGCCGCCTTGGCGTCATCCCGGGGCGGCGGGAACAAGAGCCCGAACTTCTCGGTCAGCACCGGCTTGATGTCCTCGAACTCGATCTTTCCCTTCGTTTCACGCACACGGGACTTGAACCACTCGGAAAACTTCTCGACCGAGACCTTCTGGTGCTTGAGGAGCTCCACCCGGAACTGGCCGCCGATGCCGGCGAAGCCCATTGAAAGGCCGCCGGTCTCGTGGTCGCCGGTGGTGATGACGAGAGTGTCTTCGGGATGGAGGCGCTGGAACTCGAGCGCGGTCTTGACCGCCTCGTCGAGCGCGATCACGTCCCGCAGGTTCGTCGCCGCGTCGTTGGCGTGGCCGGCGTAGTCAACCTTGCCGCCCTCGCACATGATGAAGAATCCGGCGGGGTTGTCGAGGAGCTCGATGCCCTTGGCCACGATCTCGGCAAGCGACGGCTGAGATTCGTCGCGGTCGATCGCGAACTCCATCCCCCAGTCGCCGAAGATGCTCCATGCCTTGCCTCCGGGCCTGAGCGCCGCCCATTCGGCGCGGTTGGTGGTGACGGCGTAGCCGGCCGCGCGCGCGAGGTCGCGGATGTCGCCGCGGTATTCGCCGCTCTTCCGGTCGTCGTAGCTCGAGTAGATGCCGCCGCCGCAAAAGTAGTCGAAGCCGGAGTCGACCATGTCGAGCCCGATCTCGTAGCTCATTCCGCGCGACGGACGGTGGGCGTAGAATCCGGCCGGGGTGGCGTGGCAGATCGTGACCGTGGTCACGATCCCCACCTTGCGCCCGGACTTCTTCGCGGCCTCGGCCACGGAGAATAGCCGGTTGGTCGACGGATCGACCCCGATCATCCCGTTCCGGGTCTTCTCGCCGCAGGCGATGGCGGTCGCGGCCGCCGCGGAGTCGGTGATGATCGAGTTCGCGCTCTGGGTGCGGGTGTTGGCCTGGTAGGGCAGCGAGTTCATCGCCAGCCGTCCATAGCCGATCTTCTCCGCGAACGACTCCGCCACCATCCGCTGCGGCGTGGACATGCCGTCGCCGATGAAAAGGAAGACGTACTTGGGCGCTGCGCCGCAGGCGGCGGAGCATGTCATTGCCGCCAGCGCGGCGGCTGCAAGCTTCTTGATTCCAGGCATTGCCAAAACCAGCCTCCTGTCTTTCAGCGCCTGATGACGTACGACCCGGCCGGATACTCCTTCGACTCGGTCTCGCCCGGCAGGGTGACGCGCGCGACCGCGCCCTCGGGGACGGTGAACTCCCAGATCCAGGTCTCGCCCTCGTACCTCCACGCGCTCGTCACGAGACCCGCGGCCGAGCGGTAGGACGCCTTAACGGATCCGAGGCGGCGGTCGGGCAGCGGCTTCATCACGATCGTCCTGAAGCCGGGCGAGGCGGGGTCGGCGGCGATGCCGGCGGCGCGGCGGTAGATCCAGGCCACCACCTGGCCGTAGGCGTAGTGGTTGAAGCTGTTCATCCCCACGGGGCCGAACCCGCGCTCCTTGACATAGCCGTTCCAGCGCTCCCAGATCGTGGTCGCGCCCTGGTCGACGGAATAGAGCCAGCTCGGGAACTTGTGGCTTAGGAGCAGCGTATAGGCGAGGTCCGCCATGCCGTTGTCCGCGAGAACGTCCATCACGAAATGCGAGCCGAGGAAGCCAGTCTTCAGGACGCCCTTGACGCGCTTGCGGTAGCCGGCCTCGTCGATCTCGCTCTCGCCCTCGATGAGCTCCCTGAGGTGCGCGGCGACCGCTGCGCGCTGCTCGCCCTTGACGACCCCGGTCGCGAGCGCCATCACGTTCGCGGTCTGGAGGCCCGCGATCTCCTTGACGAGCATCCCCGTCTCTTTGTCGAAGAACCTCTCCCTGATCTGCGCGCGCGCCTTCTCGCCCATCGCGACGTACTTCTTGACGCCGGCTTCGTCGCCGACGCCGCGCGCCATCGCCGCCATCATGTCGCTGTCAAGCGCCCAGTAGCAGGAGTAGAGGAAGTTCCAGTAGAGGACCGCCGCCGGCTTGATCGAGCCGTCAGGACTGCGTATGCGGGCGCTGCACGACTCCAGGTCCTCGAACGAGAGCCAGTCGGCCCACTGGTAGTTGCGGTTCTCGCCGATCAGCTTGGAGTGTTCGCAGCGCGTCTCGTCCATGCGCTTCATGTACTTCTCCATCGACGCCCAGTTCTCCTTCACGATCTCCGTGTCGCCGAACTGCTTGAACATCTCGAACGGCACCACGATGCCCGCGTCGGACCAGCACATGCGCATGGTGTCGGCGCTGCCGTACTGCGCGAGCGGCGCGACGCCGGGATAGCCGCCGCGGCCGTCCTGGGTGTCGCGCATGTCGCGCATCCACTTGCGGAAGAACGCGGAGGTGTCGGCGTTGAAGGCGCCGGTCTCGGTGAACACCTGGGTGTCGGCGGTCCAGCCAAGGCGCTCGTTGCGCTGCGGGCAGTCGGTCGGCACCGAGAGGTAGTTGGAGAGCTGGCCCCAGTAGACGTTGGCGATGAAGCGGTTGAGCGACTCGTCGCCGGTCACGAGGCTGCCGGCCTCCATCTCCTTCGTGATCGAGGTGACGGGTACGGACCGCAGGCACTTGATCGTCACCGGCTTGTCGGCGGTGATCGAGACGTAGCGGTAGCCGAAGAAGGTGAACCGCGGCACATAGAGCTCGTCCTTCGCCGTCGCGAAGGTGTAGACCGCGCGCATCCCCTGGGTCGGAACGCGCAGGTTCTCGCGGTAGACCGAGCCGCCGGGGCCGTCGTTGCCGCGGCTGCGCTCGCCGTTCATGTCATTGAGCATCTCGCCTGGAAGGCAGGTGAGCGTGGCGCCGGGCTCGGACTTCATCACAAAAGCCGGAACCGCCGCGCAGTTCTGGCCGAAGTCGACGACGAGCGTCTCGCCGGGCTCGACCGCGAGCGCCGCGGCGGGGTCGAAGACGCGGGTCTTCACCACCTTGCCGAAGACGTGCTTCGCCTTGTCCTCGCCCTCGACGCCCTTCCAGCAGTACGCTTCGACCGGCTTGAGCGCCAGGTCGCCGCGCAAGACGACCTCCGCGCCGGCGGTCGGGAATATCTCGCCCTTGAACTCCTTGTTCTCCTCGGGCGCGACGAAGTCGTCCGCGCCGAAGTATGGCTGCGCGACGCGCGCGTCGTACTCCTCGCCGTCGAAGATCGCCGCGTGCTTCACCGCGCCGGCGACGCCGCACTTCCAGTCCTTCAGGTTGGTGCCGAAGAGCTGCTTCTCGCCGTTCGCGAACTCGAGCTCGACGACCGAGCGGAAGGCGCTCTTCCTGCCCTTGAAGTTGACGATCTTGTCGCGCCACCAGCCGGCGGAGACCTCGGCGGCGAAGAAGTTTTCGTCGCCGGCTCCGGCCTTGACGAGGTCGGTGACGTCGTAGGTGAAGGAATACTTCGTCTTCTCGTTGTGGGTGAAGCCGGGCTTGAGGAAGTCGCTGCCGACGCGCACGCCGTTCACGTAGACCTCGTAGACGCCGAGGCCGGCCGTCATCCAGGTGGCCTTCTTCACCTTGGCTGCGTTCTCGAGCCTGCCCACGAACCAGCTGGTGCCGTCCGCCGCGCGCTGGATATTCTTCTGCCACCAGTCGTCCGGCAGCGTCTTCGCCTCCGGCACGCTGATCCACACGCTCTCCTTCCACGCCGCGGCGTCAAGCGCGGCGACGCGGCGGCCGCCGGAGGGTTCGCATCCAGACGCCAGCGCCGCCAACGCGGCGGCGCCGATTACGATGGTTCTGTTCATTTCGAGTTTCCTTTCTTTGGTTTTGAAACCTTCTTCGAAGCCGAGCTCGTCACCTTCACCGCGCCGGTGGCGCCGGGGCGCGGACGGAACCGGTCTGACTTCACCGAGACGCTGCCGCGCAGGTCGGCGAAGTAGCGGCCGAGCCCGTCCCATGTGCGCGAGAAACTCTCGGGAGAGGCCACCTTCCACGCCCAGAGCGAGGCGGCGACGGCCACGAGGACCGATGCCGCGAAGGAGAGGCGGCTCCCCGACCGCCGCGCACCGGGGCGCTTCTGCGGGCGCGGCTCCGGTTTGGGCGGCTGGAGCCGCCCCTTCTCGTCAGTCGTTCCGAATCGCGAATATGCCATTTCGTCCTCCGTCGCCTAAAAGTCGCTCGCGTCGCACACGAGCGAATCCATGATGTAGTTCTTGCGCTCGGGCGTGTTGGCGCCCATGTAGAACTTGATCGTCTTCTCGACGTCGATGTCGTCCGCGCAGGTGACGGGGGTGAGCCGCATGTCCTCGCCGATGAAGTCCTTGAACTCCTTGGCGTTCAGCTCGCCGAGGCCCTTGAAGCGGGTGGTCTCGCAGCCGCGGCCGCACTTCGCCTGCGCAGCGACCTTCTCCTCCTCGGAGAAGCAGTAGTACTGCTCCTTCTTGTTGCGCACGCGGAAGAGCGGCGTCTCCAGGATGAACACGCGCCCGTCCGTCACCAGCTGGCGGTAGAAGCGCATGAAGAAGGTGGCGAGCAGCATCCGGATGTGGAGCCCGTCCACGTCGGCGTCGGTCGCGAAGATGATCTTGCCGTAGCGGAGGTGCTCGAGCGACTCGTCCACGTCGAGCGTCTTGATGAGGTTGAAGAACTCCTCGTTCTTGTAGAGCACCTCCTTCCCCACGCCGCAGGTGTTGAGCGGCTTGCCGCGGAGGAAGAACACGGCCTGGTTGAGCGCATCGCGCGCGTTGCCGAGCGTGCCGCCGGCGGACTTGCCCTCGGTGAGGAAGATCATCGTGTCGTCGCCCTCGGGCTTGCCGGTCTTCTTGTTGATGCGGTCGAGCCGCAGGTGGTTCTTCGAGTCCTTCAGCTGCGGCACCCGCACCGACACCGCCTGCGAGCGCTCGCGAGCCTGCTTCTTGATGGTGTTGAGCTGCGAGCGGATCTTGCCAGTCTCCTCGATCTTGGCGATCAGCCGGTCGGTCTCGGACGGCGAGCGGTGGAGCGCGGCCTCGATCTCCTTCTTCATCTCGGCGACGAGGTCGGCGCGCATGTCGTTCATCACGAACTTGATCTTCGTCTGCCCCTCGAAGACCGGGTTCATGATCCTCACCGCGACTGCGCCGAGGAGTCCGTCGCGGATGTCGTCGCCGTCGAACTTCTTCTTCGGGTCATAGTCGTTGAGCGCCTTGGTGAGCGCCTCCTTGAAGGCGGTGAGGTGGGTGCCGCCGTCGGTGGTGTACTGGCCGTTGACGAAGGTGTGGTACTCCTCGCCGAAGCGGTTGGTGTGGGTGAAGATGATCTCCAGCGACTTGGTCTTCACGTGGAACGGCTGGTAGAGCTTCTCGAACTGCGCCTCGTCGGCGATCAGGTCGGCGAGGCCGCGGTCGGAGCGGATCTCCTGCCCGTTGAGGACGATGGTGAGCCCGGCGTTCACGTAGCAGTACATCTTCATGCGCCTGAGGACATGCTCCTCGCGCACCTTGAAGTGCTTGAGCACCTTGACATCCGGCTTGTAGCGGATGAAGGTGCCGGGGTGCTCGCCCGCCTTGTCCTTGCCGCGCTTCTTCGACTTGAGCCTGCCCGCCTCGAAGTACGCCTCGGAGAACTCGCCGTCGCGGAAGCTACGCACCTCGAAGAACTCCGAGAGCGCGTTCACCGCCTTGGTGCCGACGCCGTTCATGCCGGCGGAGAACTGGTAGTTCTCGTTGTCGTACTTGCCGCCGGTGTTCATCTGCGAAACGCAGTCGACCACCTTGCCGAGCGGAATGCCGCGCCCGTAGTCGCGCACCGACACCTCGCCGGAGTCGTAGTCGACTGTCACCTCGATGCGCTTGCCGAAGCCCTGCCCGAACTCGTCGACCGCGTTGTCGATCACCTCCTTCATCAGGATGTAGATGCAGTCGTGGTACATCGCGCCGGTGCCCGGCTCGCCCACGTACATGCCGGGGCGCATGCGGATGTGCGTCACCGGATCGAGGGTGACGATGCTTTTGTCTCCATATTCCTTGGCCATATCTTGGTGTATTATACCAAAATACGGCGCCGTCTGCGCAGCGGAAACTCAGTCCCTGACGCGGAAGGACTCGATCGACTCGGCGAGGCGGGTCTTAGGGTCGATCGAAATCGCCGCGCCCTCGAGCGTACAGGGTCCCTCGGCCACCTCGAAGCGCGCCGGGATGCCGGTGATGAACTTGCGGGTGACCGGCTTGAGGTCGCGCCCGATCGAGGAGACGTAGGGGCCGGTCATCCCGAGGTCGGTGATGTACGCCGTCCCCTTCGGTAGCAGCCTGGCGTCGGAGGTCTGGACGTGGGTGTGGGTGCCGGCGACGGCGGCGACGCGTCCGTCGAGGTAGTGCGCGAAAGTGGCCTTCTCGCTCGTCGCCTCGGCGTGGAAGTCGACCACCACCGGCACGTCCTTCGGAATCTCCGCCAGCGCGCGGTCGGCGGCCTTGAAGGGACAGTCCGCCGCCTGCATGAACACCCTGCCCTGGAGGTTGAGGACCGCGAGGCGTCCGACCGGCAGGTTGACGAGGCACCAGCCGCGGCCGGGGCACTCCGCAGCGAAGTTGGCGGGGCGCACCAGCCGCTCGACGCCGCCGATCTGCGCGGCGAACTCCTTCTGGCCCCAGGTGTGGTCGCCGAGAGTGATCGCATCCGCCCCGGCGTCGAAGATCTCCTCCGCAAGCGCGGCGGTTATGCCCGAGCCCGCGGCGCAGTTCTCGGCGTTGACGACCGCCGCCGCGGCGCCGAAGCGCGCCTTGAGCCCCTTGAGCTCGCGCCTGAGGATCCGCCGGCCGGGGCCGCCGACGACGTCGCCGACCATGAGCACCGTCATTTCCTGCTCTCCAGCCACTTCGCCGCCGCCTTGTCGCCGCGGCAGGCTCTTGCCTTCATCCGCCAGAACATCGCCTTCTCCGGATCGGCCTTCACGCCGATGCCGCGGTCGAAGCACGTCGACAGGTACATCATCGCCTCAGGATGGCCGCCTTCCTGCGCGGCGGTGCGGAAGCACTCGAACGCGAGCATCGCGTTCTTCCTGCAGCCAATGCCGTTCATGTAGCACGCGCCGACGTTGACGAAGGCGTTGGGGTCGCGCTGCTCCGAGGCCTTGCTGAAGCACTCGAAGCCCTCGCGGAGAAGCCGCCGAACTCCGTTCGTCGCCTCGCCCGTGGCCGAGTTGGCCTCCTGCACCAGCATCGCGCCGAGCGCGTTGAGCGCCTGCACGTTGCCGCCCTTCGCCGCCCGCTCCAGGAGGGCGCGGTCGTTCGACTCCATCGAGAGGAGGTACCACGCGAGCGGATTGCCGCGCTTCTCCGCCAGGGACTTGATCGTACCGCGCGAGGAGTCGAGATAGCGCGCCGCCTTCTCCTGGTCGTCGGTGGTGACTCCGATGACGAACTGCTGGAGCGGCTTGCCCGCCGCGGCGTCGCGCTCGACCACCGCGACCGCGGCGTCGTAGCGGTCCTGCGAGACCGAGGTCCGCGTGTTGAGCACGGTTACGAGCGCCTCCGAGGACGCCATCGCGGCGGCGAGCACGAGCGCGGTCATAGGCTTATCCCGGACTCTTCGCGCGTTTCGAGGTTCTTGAGCCTGGCGGTGCCCTTCTCCACGTCGTCCGGCCCCAGGAACACCGCCTCCGCCGCCATCGAGGAGCCGGCGTGGGCGAAGAACTTCTTCGGCTTCATCGAGTGGAGCGCGAGGTCGACCGACTTTCCCTCGCGGCGCAGGCGCGCGGCGAGGCGCACCGCGGCGTCGCGCTGGGCGTCCTCCATGAACCCCACCGCGACGCCCCTGCGCGCAGAGGACGCGCTCCCGCCGAGGCGGGACTTGAGAAGCTCCGTCACCACCACGTCGCCAAAGCCCAGTCCCACCGCGCTCATCGGCAATCCGCCGATCGCGGTGAGCAGGTTGTCGTAGCGGCCGCCGCCGAAGATCGCCCGGAACTCGCCCTTGGCGTCGAAGCACTCGAACACGATGCCGGTGTAGTAGCTCAGGCCGCGGATGACGCCGATGTCGAAGACGAGCGACTCCGCGAAGCCAGCCGCCCCGGCAAGCCGGAAGAGCTCCGAAAGCTCGGCCACCGCGCGCGAGCCCTCCGCCGCCGCGCCAAGGTAGGCAACGACCGAGTCGAGGTCCTTGAGCGAGAGGATCTCGAACACCTTGGCGACCAGCGCGTCGTCGAGCCCGCCGTCGCGCAGCATCGCGGCGATCTCGGCGTCCGGCATCTTGCCGCGCTTGTCGAGCGCGAGGAACACCTGCGCATGGCGGTCGGTGGGCACGCCGCTCCGCTCCAGCACCTCGCCGAGCAGCCGCCGCGAGGAGACGTGCACCCTGAAGTCCGCCGAGGAAAGCCCCATCCGCCGCAGCGCGTCGCACGCCGCGCCGAGCACCTCCGCCTCGGCCAGCACCGAGTCCTCGCCGACGATGTCGACGTTCCACTGGTAGTGCTCGCGCTTGCGCCCCTTGGTCATCCGCTCGTAGCGGAAGCACTGGGCGATCGTCGTCCACTTGATCGGGAACGAAAGCTCCTTCTGGCGCTGCGCCACCATCCGCGCGAGCGTCGGGGTCATCTCCGGACGCAGCGCGATGTGGCGCTCGGACTTGTCGAAGAAGTGGTAGATCTGCTCGCCCACCTCCTCGCCGGCCTTCCTGGCCAGCAGGTCGTAGCTCTCGACGACGCAGCTGTCGTAGGGGCTGAACCCAGCAGCCTCGCCTGCGGCGCGGAACGCGTCGAACACGCGGTTGCGCCACGCCATGTCCTCGGGGTAGAAGTCGCGCATCCCGCGCGGCGGCTCGAAGCTCAGCGTCTCGGCCATCTTCACCGGTCTCCGATGGCGCGTTCGCGGCCGGCCGCGAACGCCCTGCGGTTCACCT
This sequence comes from uncultured bacterium, assembly GCA_902770045.1. GTDB lineage: Bacteria > Verrucomicrobiota > Kiritimatiellia > RFP12 > UBA1067 > UBA1067. The sequence continues at coordinate 15,119 of CACXRO010000004.1, read as the reverse complement.
CGAGGAGCTTCGCCTTGGGACCCGAGAGGAGATCGGCCATCGCCGCGTACCACACCTCCTCCGGAAACGGGCACTTGGCCGAGAGCGCGCCCGCGAGCACCATGTTCATCGTGCGCGCGTTGCCGATCTCGCCGGACGCGATAGCGGAGGCGTCGACCAGCACCAGCTGCCTAAAGGTCTTCTTCACCCTGCCGTCGAGGTCCTCGACCGGCGGCTGCTGGCCCGAGGACACCGTGACCGGCACGAGGCAGAGGTCGTTCACCACCGCCGTGCCGTCCTTCGCCAGCACCCCGGAGCTGCGCAGCGCCTCGATCTTGTCGAAGGCGACGAGGATGTCGGCCGTGCCCTCCTGGATGATCGGCGAGGCGACCGACGCGCCGAAGCGCACCTGGCTCGTCACCGATCCGCCGCGCTGGGCCATGCCGTGGATCTCGGACTTCTTCACGTCGTACCCGGCCATCGCCGCCGCCTTGGCGAGGATGTCCGCGGCGAGGATGATGCCCTGCCCGCCGACGCCGACGAGCGAGACGTTGACCGTCTTCTTCATCAGCCCTCCACCCTCTCGACGGTGATCTCGGGGTCGAGCTCGCGGAGCGACGCCTCGATGCCCTGCTTGAGCGTCATCATCGCGAACGGGCAGCTCCCGCAGTGGCCGACGAGGCGCAGGTAGACCACCTTGCCGTCCATCTTCACGAACTCAAGGTCGCCCCCGTCGGCCTGCAGCCCGGCGCGGAGCTCCTCCAGCTTTGCCTTTACCTGGTCTTCCATAGGTCCTTTCCTCCGTCAAATCGCTGGTCTACAGGTTTAATTGGTGGTGGGGCAAGGATTCGAACCTTGGAAGGCGTTAGCCAGCAGATTTACAGTCTGCCCTCGTTGACCACTTGAGTATCCCACCGGTGCCAAATTTGGCGTGTAGTATACCATATTGCCTTCGCCGCAGTCAAGCGGCGGACTACAGCTGCAGGACCGGCTTGCCGTTCATGCGCACATTGCGCAGCTCGATCTCGCCCGGCTTCGTGCCCTGCTGGAATGAGACACCCGCCTTCGGAAGCGGCACGCCGTCCTCGACCAGGATGTCGATGTCCTCGAGAAGGCACCGGCGGAAGCTGCCGAACGGCTCGTCGGGCGAGACGTCCTTGTTCTTGTACATCGACCCCGGCGCGTACATCTTGGCGTTGAGCGCGGCGAACCAGCAGTCGACGGCCGGTCGCTTCCCGGCCTTGGAGTAGACGTCGTCGCGCCCGCGCTGGTACTCGGCGTCGCTGCGGGACGCGTCGTACTCGATGCGGATGTTCCTGAACGTCACGTCGTCGACCGCGCACGGCCCGCCGAGGTGCACGCTCAGCGCGGCCATCGAGTTGTGGATGAGGTCGCAGTCCTCGAAGACTATGTTGCGCCACGCGCTCGCCCAGGTCTCGAGCCCGTTCTCGAGCGTCCGCCCCCAGCCGCACCAGCACACGCACCGCTCCACCTTCACGTTCTCCACCGGCCGCGCGCTGTCGGGCAGGATCCCCTTCAGCACCACCGCGTCATCGAACGAGTGGATGTAGCTGTCGGCGAGGCGCACGTTGCGCGTGTTGCAGAAGTCGATGCCGTCCGTGTTGTACCGCCACGCGCCGGTGATCTTCAGGTGCGAGACGTCAACGTCCTCGCAGCCGAACGTCGCCACGCACCACTCGCACGAGTCCACGACCACCGGCCCCTCGACGACTATCCGCTTCGAGCGGCGCGCGCGGATCGGGGTGAGCTGGCGCATCATCATGTCCTCCGCCCCAGCCTTGTCGTCCGGATTGCGGTTGTAGTAGGCGGTCACGCGCCGGCAGGTCGTGCCGCAGATGATCCCGTAGCCGCGGATCTGGACGTCCTCGACGCCGTCCATCGCGAAGCCACCGTACACCACCGCGTCCTTGTCGATGTAGACGCGGTCGTGGCTCCTGAGCCGGACGCCGCGCGTCAGGTGGACGCCCGGCCCGAAGGCCACCGTCGCCGTCCGGCGGTACTCGGCGAAGTCGTTCTCGGGCTCGACGAAGATCTCGAGCGGACGGTGGTAGTCGTCGAGCTCGAGCACGTAGTGGCCGCACTTCGGCAGCTTGAACTCCACCGCTCCGTCCTTCACGGCCGGCTTCACGCCGGCGGAGAGCGGACGCACCACCGCCTTCCTGAAGTCGCGGCCGCACTTCACCCGCCAGGACGTCGCGCCCCTCGCCTCGACCGCGGCGAAACCGGCGCGCTCCGTCTGGTCGGCGGGACGCTGGAAGCCGGTGAAGAGCCGGTTGTACTCCATCGCCGAGACCTGAATCGCGTGCACCTTCACCGGACGGCCGTCCATCCACGCCTCATAGCCAGACTTCTCCGGGAACAGACCCTCGACGATGCGCGCGGCGATCTCCGCCATGCCGCGGTCGCCGGGATGCGCCCTGACGCCGGGATGGGAGAAGCCGGCATCGCTCGCATCCATCCCCGGCTGCCTATAGACGTCGGCCTTCACGAACGGAATCGCGTAGTCGCTCGCGGCGTACGCCATCGCCCAGTCCTTTGCCGCGTCCGGCCAGAAGCTGCCGCGCACGACGGCGAGCGGCTTGGTGTTCCGTCCGTCGAGGAACGCGCCGAGAAGCCGCTTGAACGCGTTGCGCCACGCGAGGCGGTCCGCATCGCCCTTCAGCGACCGCACGTTCTCGCCGAGCGCGACGACGAGCACGTCGGGATCCTCCTTGGCGAGCTCCTCGGTCTTCGACCAGTCCCAGCTGCGGAAGTCGCGCTCGAAGTTGGCGTAGTTGCGCACCACGAGGTCTGCCCGGCGGCCGAGGCGCCGCTCGACCTCGCGCGTGACGAGGTGGACGAAGTCCTTATCCGCCGCGCTCGCGGCCATGCCCCAGTTGTTGGTCCAGCCGATCGCCGCGTTCGGTCCGTGCAGCGTGATGGAGTTGCCGATGAACAGCACCTTCACTCCGCCGGCGGCCTTCCGGTCCGCGGCGTAAGCCGCCGAGTTCATCTCCGTCGAGTGGTGGCGCTCGGCGTCGGACATCTCGCCGAACGCAGTCGCCGCCAGCAACGCGGCGGCCGCCGTCTTGACATAAGCATTCATTATGCCCGTAGTATACCAAACACGTCGCCGGACAGTCAACGGGCACTGCCGTTGGAAGTGTTTCAGTGTCCAGCAACCAGCATCGCAGCGGCCAGTGAATATGGATTGTCCTTAATCCACTGAACACTGGCTGCTGGTTGCTGGCTGTTGGCTGTTGGCTGTTGGCTGCTGGTTACTGATTACTGATTACTGTCTGTTGGCTGCTGAAGGACTTCCAACGCTGCGCGTTGGCAATGGGGCTACGGAGGCGACGACCACGGCCGCGAATACGAGCGCGCAGCCGGCCAGCTGGAGCAGGCTCATCCGGTCGCCGAACCAAAGCCAGCCGAAGACCGCGCCGAAGACACTCTCGGTGGCCATGACGAGCGAGGCGAGCGCGGGCGGGGTGCGCTTCTGTCCAAGGTTCTGGCAGGTGTAGGCGATGCCGCTCGAGAAGACGGCGATGAAGAGGACAGGCAGGGCCGAGCGGACGAGCGCCTCGGCGGAGAAAAACGAGCTCTCCGACCCCAGGAGCAGGACGAACGGAAGCGAAAGCGCCGCGCCGGAGAACTGCTGGATGCAGGAGAACACGAGGACGTCGCAGCCGGGCGCGAAGCGGTCCACGACAAGGATCTGCACGGAGAAGAGAACGGCGCAGAGGAGCGTCCAGAGCTCGCCGCGGCCGATGGAGCCGTCCGCGCCGTCCGGCAGGCAGATGAGGTAGGAGCCGGCGAGCGCCACCGCCACCGCCGCCCAGACGAGCGGGTGGGCGCGGCGGCCGACGGCGAGGCCGATGACCGGCACGAACAGCACGTAGTTGGAGGTGAGGAAGGCGGAGATCCCCGGCGTGGTGTACATGATGCCGACCTGCTGCGAGAGCGAAGCGGCGAAAAGCGCCGCGCCGCAGACCGCCCCGCCGACGATCGCGCGGCGCGTCCACGCCGGCGCGGCGGCGCGCGCCCGGGGCGAGATGAGCCGCCGCGCCCACCAGCAGCCGGCCAGGAACACGCCGGCCTCGAGGTTGCGCAGGAAGGTTATCGAGAACGGGCCGAGGCTCTCCGCCCCGACTTTCTGGGCAACAAACGCGGCGCCCCAGAGGAGCGCCGCGGTGAGCAATAACGCTATGCCTGCCAAGGCTGCGCCATTAGGCCTGGGCGGCCCCCTCGTCCAGGATCGTGATCTTGAAGCGGACGTTCACGCCGTGGCCGAGGTCGATCGTGGGCTCGTACTCGCCGATTTCCTTGAGCGAGTCCTCGAGCTCGATCTGCGAGCGCTCGAGCTTGATGCCGCGGTTGGCCTCGATTGCCGCAAGGATGTCGGAGATGCCGACCGAGCCGTAGAGGCGCTTGCCGTCCACGGTGTTCGCCGAAACGGTGATCTCGAGCTTGTCGAGCTTCTTCGCGACCTCGAGCGCGGCCTTCTTCTCCTCGGCGGCGCGGGCGGCGCGCTCGGCCTCGAGCTTCTTCAGGCGGCGCTTGGCGGCCTCGGTTGCGACCGCCGCGAGCCCCTTCGGGAAGAGGAAGTTGCGGGCATAGCCGGCGGCGACCTTGACGACCTGGCCGGACTTGCCGAGCTTCTTCACGTCGTCCATGAGCATGACTTCGATCTGCATGGTGCGTCTCCCCTCCGGATCAGGCCATGAGGCCCATGTTGCGGGCGCGCTTGACGCCCTGGCGGATCTGCCGCTGCTGCTGCGAGGTAACCCCGGTGATGCGAGCGGGCAGGATCTTGCCGTAGTCGGTGATGTAGTACTTCAGCGTCTCGACGTCGTTGACGTCGATCGAGTCGCCCTTGCCGAGCGGCGGACGCTTGCGCGCGGCGAACTCCTCGCCGGCCGAACTGCTGTTCTTCTTGAACGCCATTGTCTTTTTCCTTCTCTGTTTAAGTTTTCAAGGTTGTTTAGAACGGTATCTCGCCGCCATCGTCGTCCGACGCCGACTGCATCTGGTCCATCTGGCGCGGCGACTGCGAACGGTCGGGGCGCGGGAGGAACTTGATGGTCGTCGCGCGGATCTTGAGCTTCTGGTGCCTCACGCCCTCGCGCTCCCAGGTGTCCATCTGGAGCCGGCCCTCGACAAGCACGGGGCTGCCCTTGGCCAGATGCTGGCCGCACAGCTCCGCGAGCCTGTCCCAGGCGTCGACGTCGACGAACACGGGGAAGTCAAGCATCTGGCCGCTGCGGTCGCGCCGGCGCTCGTTGATCGCGACGCCGAGGCGGGCGACCTTCATGCCGCTCACCCCCGCGGCGCGGACGTCGGGGTCGCGCGTGAGGTTGCCCATGATGATGACTTTGTTGAACGAAGCCATGTCTCGCTACTCCTGGGCGGTCTTCTCCGCAATGGCCGCGGCCTGTGCCGCCTCGCGGCGGGCCTGGCGCTCGGCGCGGGCGGCGCGCTCGGCGGCGATCTTGGCCTCGCGGCGCTCGTCGACCGCGAGGAACTGCACGCGGAACACCTCCTCGACGAGGCGGTAGCGCGCGACGAGCTCCTTGAGCTTCTGCGGGTCGATCTCGAGCCGGACCTTGACGTACACGCCGCTGTCGCGCTTCTTCATCGAGCGCGCGAAGGTGCGCTTGCCGAGCGAGTCCTGCGCCACGACGACGCCGCCGAGGCGGGTGACCTCCGCAAGCGCCTTGGCGAGGTTGGCCTCGAGGACGTCGTCCTTGGCCACGCCGACGAAAATGTAGAGTGCGTCGTACTTCTTCATCACTTCTTCTCCTCCTTCTTGTCGGCGGCAGCCTCTTCCTCCTTGCCCTTCTTGATGACCTCGGGCGCCGCAGCCTCGGCCGGAGCCGCCGCCGCGCCGGCGGCCGGCGTCGCGCCGGGCACCGCGTCAGGAGCCTTCACCACCGCCACCGGCACTTCGCCGCGGGTGGTTACCGTGTACTTGTCGCCCAGGGCGAGGTCGCGCACAAAGAGGGTCTGGTCGAGGTCGAGCGCCGAGACGTCGACGTCGAACTTCTCGGGGATGTCGGCCGGCAGCACGTCGATGTCGACGGTGCGGAGAGTCTGCTCCAGCACGCCGCCGCCGATCTTGACGCCCTTCGCCTCGCCGACGAGGTAGATCGGGACCGTGATGCGGACCTTCTCGCTCAGCGACACCTCGCTGAAGTCCACGTGGATCGGCGTGCCCTTGAGCACGTCGTTCTGCATTTCGCGCAGCAGCGCCGACATCTCCTTGCCGCCCATGTCGAGGGAGACGAGGACCTGCTTGCCGGTACGGCCGCGCATAGCCATCATGAAGTCGTGCTCCGGAAGCTTGATGAGCTCCGTGCCGCCCTTCTTCATCTTCATCACGCTGCCGGGAATCATGCCCGTGCGGCGCAAACGCCGGACGGCGCCCGTACCCTGTTCGGTGCGCGGCTCCGCCTTGATCTTGATCTGGTTCATTCCTGCCTTTTCTGGTAATCTTCCGCAATACTCTCGCGCACGCGCGCTACACTCTTGCGGTAAAACGCGCGAAGTATACCAAAAAGGCGTGTTAGCCGTCAAGGGGCGGCGAGCTTGCCGAGCTCGGCGAGGACGGCGTTGAAGTCCTGCAGCCGCCGGGCGCGGTCCTTCACGCACATCCGCCGGATAAGCACCGCCACCTCCGCCGGGACGTCGGGGCAGACGTCGCGCGCGTCCGGAACCGGATCCTCGCTCATGATCTCGCGCAGCACCTGGGCGATGTTCCGCCCCGCGTACGGGCAGCGGCCGGTCACCATCTCGAAGAACACGATCCCGAGCGAGTAGATGTCGGCCCGCGCGTCGACGTCGGACGCGTCCACGATCTGCTCGGGCGAGATGTAGATGGGCGAGCCGAACGCGGCGCCGGCGAGCGTCACCAGCGAGTCCTCGAGATGCACCGCCTTCGCGATGCCGAGGTCGACGAGCTTGGCGGTTCCGTCCGGCTGGAGGATCACGTTCTCCGGCTTGATGTCGCGGTGCACCACGCCGAAGCCCCGCAGGGCCGCCATCGCGTCGGCGAGCTGGGTGACGATCCGCACCGCGCGGTCGACGGCGATGCGGCCGGTGTGGCCGATGGCGACGCGCAGGTTGGAGCCGGGCACGTAGTCCATCACCATGTAGTTCAGCCGCATGTCGAGGTCGTAGCCGCAGTCATGCACCGTCACGAGGCTCGGGTGGCGCACCTTGGCGCCGATCTTCGCCTCGCGGTAGAGCCGCTTCACGCTCTCAGCGTCGCCGGCCGACACCTCGGGATAGAGCACCTTGAGCGCGAAGAGCGTGTCGAGCTCCTCGTGGCGCACCTGGTACACCTCGCCCACCGCGCCCTTGCCGATTATCCTTACCACCTGGTAGCCGCGGAACACGTCGCCCGGCTGGAACATATCCTCCCTCGGCGCGCCGATCATGCCGCCCCCCTCTCCGCCCAGTCGACAAGCGACAGCAGCGCCCGCGGCGACCGCACCCGCTCCTCCGGGTCAGCCGCGCACATGAGCCGCACCAGGCCCGCAACCGCCTCGGACGCGTCGGGACGGAACTCCCGCACGTCCGGCACCGCGTCGCCGCCGATCCGGTCCGCCACCATGCGCACGACGTCGCCGCCAAACGGACGCCGCCCGGCGAGCATTTCGAAAAGTACCACCCCGAGCGAATAGATGTCGGCGCGCACGTCTACCGTCCGCGGGTCGAGCATCTGCTCCGGCGCCATGTACGCCAGGGTCCCTACCATCGCTCCGCCGACGGAACCGCCGGCCTCGGCCGGGACGCCGGCGAAGCGCGCGATGCCGAGGTCGGAGAGCTTCGGCTCGCCGCCGTCGCCGATGAGGATGTTGCCCGGCTTGATGTCGCGGTGGACGATTCCACGGGACGATACCACCTCTACAAGCGAGGCAAGCGCGCGGACGATCCGAAGCGCCTCCGCCACCGGCAGCGCGCCCTCGCGCGCAATCCGCTCCGCCAGCGTGCCGCCGCTCACGTACTCCATCAGCATATAGCAAAGCTCCGTCTCCGGGTCCTCGCCGACGTCATAGACCCGCACCAGGTTGGGATGGCGGATCTCCATCGCCGTCGCCGCCTCGCGCACGAAGCGGATGCGGTGCTCATGGACCTGGGCCAGTTCCGGCGCGAGGATCTTCGCCGCCGCCTTGAGTCCGCTCCGGCCCGACTCCAGCAGCCAAACCTCGCCGGACGCCCCCGCGCCCAGCTTCCGCACCACCCGGTAGTCGCCGAAGGACGATCCTGGAACAAAGGCGCTCAACGCGGCCTCCCGTTGCGGATCAGCGGCAGGAGGACGTTGCCGGAGAAGTGCGCAATCTCATCCTCGTAGCCAATTCCCTTCGGCAGCACCTTCCTGAGCTTCTCCAGCATGTCGGCGATGTGCTCGGCGTAGATCTGCGCCCGGATCTCCGGCTGCGCCTCGATGTCGTCGTAGAACAGCGTCACATTGAGCCCCAGCGCCTTCGCGTACGCGGCGACGTCGCCGTATACGAGATTCGCGTCCGCCGAGCCCTCAAGCCGGCAGACCTTCGACTGCGATACGCCCATGCGCTGGGCGACCTGCTTCTGCGAAAGCCCCAGCCGCTCGCGCTCGAACACGAGCGACCGCGCCGTCCTCCTCAATTCGTCTGGTATGTCGTTCATGATGCATAATATACCATATTTATGCGGATTTCGCAATAGCAGGCTTATGAATATTCATATTCTGCATAATTTTGGGGACAGTCCCCTCAATTTCTCTTGGGGACAGTCCCCTCAATTTCTCTATTGTTACGAAACCTTGGCGATCTTGCCAGTCTGAATCGACTCGTAGCAGCCGAGCATGGCCTGGATGGTCTCCTTGTGCCACTTCAGGTTGATGAGCGGCGTCTTGTGTTCGCGGATGCAGGCGACGAACTCGTCGATGAGTCCGATCCACTCGTCGAAGTAGGTGTACTGCACGGTGTAGCGGTCGTTCGGCGCGCCGTTGTGGTAGACGTTCGGGCCGAAGCAGTCGCAAGAGATCATCCCCTTGTCGCCGGTAATCGTGAGGTTCACCTCCATGCGCTTCGGGAAACGCTCCCAGCCCGGACCCGGAACCTTCAGCTTCTCCTCGAGCCGCGACCAGCTCGGGTCGAAGAGGAACGCCGTCCCGTCCTTCATCTTGCCGACCGCCATCAGCATGTCCTCGACCTTGAGTCCGTCGCGCAGGTTCGGCGCGACCTCCGCGTAGATGTAGTCGAACGAGGAGCCGGTCAGGTGGCGGATCAAGTCGAAGATGTGCGGATGGTCGCACAAGGCGCCGCCGCGGAAGCGCGGGTCTCCCTTCTTCAGCGGCACGACGCTGCCGAAACTCGCCTTGGGGTCGCCCTGCCACGGAAACGCCCAGACCGGCGAGAGCGTGATGTTCGTCGCCTGGACGGATCTTATCTTCCCGATGGCGCCGTCCTTCACAAGCTTCTCCAAGCGGCGCACGACGGAGTTGTAGTGCATCTCCAGCTCGATCTGGCAGACAATCCCCGCCTTGTCGCACATGGCGATCATCTCGTCGTATTCCTTCATGTCGAAGGTGGGGATCTTCATCGAGAGGATGTGGATGCCCTTCTCGGCGCACCACTTCATCTGCTCGAAGTGCCGGTCGTTCGCACTCGCGATCACGACGGCTTCGATGTCGGGGTGCTTCCGGTACATCTCCTCCGGGTCGAGATAGCATGGTACGCCGGTCTGGTAGAGCTCATAGGTCTTCTTCGCGGCGGCGTCCTGGGCGCAGGAGGCGACCCAGTCGAGCTTCTGGTTGTCGAGAAGCGTCTGGTAGTACTTGCGGGTATGGCCGTGGGTCATGCCCATCATCGCGATCTTTACTGGCTTCATCATCTCACCTCCGCTACCTTTATAGCCTGGTTGGTGTCAATGCCCTTGAGGAGCTTGATTGTCTTCGCGGCCTTGGACTTGTCCGCGGCGAACGCGAGCTTCGCGGCCTTCGTCGCCTTCGCCCAGGCGGCCTTCCAGACCTTCGCGTCGGCGCGCTGCTGCAGGAGCGCGAATGCCGCACGGACGTTCCAGATCTCGTCGTAGCTCAGCCCGAAGAGCTCCGTATCCACATCCGTAAACTCAGCTACGCCGTCCGTGCCCCAGCAGCGGATCGACTCGTGCTTGGTGTGGGTGTCGACCGTCTGGTCGCAGGCGACGCCGCGCTTGGCGATGATCTCGTGGCGGTCGTATCCAGTCGCGCCTTTCGGCAGCCCCGCGCCGATTTCGATCGACACGTTTACGTCGTTGGCGAGCTTGGCGAGCACGTTGACCGCGTTCCCGCTCGCAACCGCCATCACGCGGACGACATCCGATGCGCCGAGATATGCAGCGAGGTCGAGCTCCTTCGCGAGCATGGCCTCGATGCCCGCGCCCTTCGGCGCAAAGCTCGCGAAACGCAGGGTCGAGACGCCCTCGAGCGTCCCATTCTCGGTCATCTTCTTTAGCTCCACGATCTTGCGCTCCATGCGCCCAGGCAGAAGCGGCGTCGAGCCGACAAAGCAGTGACCGCCCTTAAGGACGATTCCGCCCTTCCCTGCTCCATACTTCCCGCGCAGGAAGTCGAGTCCCTTGTTCATTAGTTTTATGTTCATTTTCTTATTTACTCCTCAGAAGTCTTCTTCCCGGTTTCAAGAGCGCAAGCGCGCATAACCGCCCGATGGCGCTCCTCGGTGCGCGGCTGCACAGGCTTGAGCGACTCCAGCGGACGCTCCATGAGCGCGCGGCGTTCCGCCTCCGGGTCGTCGAACAGCACGGCCTTGCGGTCGCCGCCGGCTACAGCCTTCGCAAGGCGATCCGCCATCTTCGCCATGCGTGGCGCATACCAGTGTCGCGCCAGCTCATACTGGTGGCTGCGGCAGTAAGAGCAGGATGCGTTGTCGAAGAGCGTCTTCGGGAAGTCGGGATTGCGCACCTTCTCCACTGCATCAAGGCGGAGAAACGACTCCCAGATCGAATAGTCCGTATGCAACTCCAGAAGGTCGGCCATCCTGCCGCAGAGCGCGGCAAGGCGCTTGGCGCGCAAGGCCAGGCCATCTCCCTGTCCGCCATTGCGCCAAGCCGCGACGTCCCGGCCCAGCTCGAGCAAGCGCAGCGTAATCAGCCGGTCAAGCACCATGCGGGCTATGTCGATCGTGTCGCGCCGGAGGAACTCGCCGGCGCATGGAATTTCAGCAAGATCCGCAAACGCGGTCTGAGCCGCCTCAACCGGGCTCTTCCACGCGGCAATCACCTTGTCGTCATGCTGCAGCATGAGTTCGATACGTCCCGTGGCGAGCCTTCCATAGTTCGCGTCCCAGTCGCGAAGCATCGATGCAGGCAACACTTTCTCCCAGATCGCCTTCATTCTCCCGGCAAGAGCGCCGTATCGGCTTGCGCAGAACTCGTCCAGAACCTTTTCGTGCGGCACCGGATCCTTCGACCAGGCGTTTGCGGTGAAGTACCTGAGACATAGAGTGTCGGTGTGGCTCGACTCTGGCCAGAAGATGTATCCGACGCAGGCCGGATCGTTCTGCACGATCTTCTGCCGCTCCTCGATGAGCGGATAGTTCGCGCGTGCGTCGAGCGCCGATTCGTATGCGAGGAAGATGGAGTATGTGTATGGAAACTTCCCGACGACGCCCCACTTGGTGAAGTTGTTGTTGAGGCCCTGCATCTCCTTGCGCCAATCCCGCGTGGCGTCGCCTTCGTAGTCCCAGATGATGTCGCGCTTGGGGTCAAGCCGCCCGACGAGCGCCTTCACCTCGTCTGGGAACCACGTGAAGTAGAAGTCCCATCCTGCAAGCAACACCTTGGCGTCGGGATAGTCGCGGTGCGCGCGGGAGAGGAACTTCTCCAACACCTCGATCTTGAGGTTGAAGTTGTCCTGGCGGTTCGTGTAGCAACGGCGTTCGCCGAGGCCGATCGTGTGCAGAAGTCGCCGCGGCGCGCCCTTTCCGTACGCCTCTACAGCGGTCTTCGTGAGCTTCCAGTATTCATCGGCCCATTTTTCGTCGCGGACATCCCAGACGAGACCGTTTTTCTCCGAATAGTCGCGTGTCGCCTGCGGCAGGAACGGGGGATTCTTCTTCTCCAGAAAATCCTCGGGCGTGCGCGAATACCAGTGTGTCATCGTGCCGAAGTCCTCTGGAGCCATCAACCCCCGTTCGAACGCATACGCCTGGATGCGCCGTCGCAGTTCGCCGCGGTACTGTAGACTCCAGAAGAGCGAACGGTTGTCGTATCCTTTTCCCGCGCCGGGCAGCGGCTTGGACGGGTCGGGATAGGCGCAGACTTCCGGGAAGGTCCGCTGGAAAAGGTCGTCCTGTCCGATGCGGAGCATGAACACGTTCAGCCGCCGCTTCAGCATCCAGTCGATCTCCTTCTTCCAGTCCTCAAACCCCCAGTGCTCCGCCTGGAAGCGCGTGAGGCCGCGATGCGCGAAGTAGCGCAGACCGCGATACTCGAACCGCGCCTCTTCGTGGATGTCCAGCCCGGAGAGGTCGATCGCCTCGCGCTTCGGCACAATATCGCCGTCCCAGAACCAGTGGCATCCCGCGCGCCGCTCCAGAAGGTCGTACACGCCGTATAAGACGCTCCGCACATTCGAACCCGTGATCTTCACGCCCGCGTCTTGGGACACAATCGTGTACGCGTCGCAACCCGATTTCGAGATGGACGGATCGATCTCGAACTTCACGGCGTCCGGCGGCGCGGCCTTGCCGGTCACCGCCTGACAATACTTCGAAAACTCCGCCCGTGCAACGGACACATCCGCCGCATATCCGCAAAGCGAGGACAGCAAAGCCGCCGCCAACGATGACGCAAGACGCTTCACGCCGGCCTTACAGGCACTTCACGAGCGGCTTGTACTTCGCGAGATACGCCGCGTTCTTCTCGTCGCCCCCGGGCGCATTGGCCGAGTTCCACACCGGCGGCACGATTCCGCGCTCCACGCACTGGCGGCAGCACTCGATTTCAAGAAGATGCGCGATCGTGAAATCGACGACGTTCGAGACCGGTCCGATGGGCGTCGTCATTCCGGGAACCGTCACTACCGCGTCGCCGACGGAAATCGTCCTGGCTGAAATCGTCGGCTCCAGGGCGTTGTCCGCATAAGGCAGAGGTGAAAGCGTTATCTCGTTCATGGTTCCTGTTCCTTTCGCTATGGTGCCGCCGAATGCGGACAGGGCCGCGCACGCCGCTCCGCCGCAAAACAGCCGCCTGGTTGTCTTTACCGTCATCATGCGGATATTATACCAAATCCGCGGCAACCGCGCCGCGCTATGGATGGCGCTTATTTCGAATGGAGCGTCTTGCCGAGCGTGATCATCGGCGACTGAAGGATCGTGAGGACGACGGCGCCGCGGCGGACGAGCCGGTATTCTTCGCCGCGCCTCTCGTAGCGCGGCAGGGCGTATGCGACATCGATGGCGAGATCGCCGAGCTTGCCGACGAACGTCTGCACCTTGTCCAATCCGAAAAGTGCGCGCGAGTCGCCGAACGTCGGGACGCCGTCTCCCAGAACCTCTGCGAGCTGCGCACGCCCCTCCGCCGTATCCGCGACCGGAATCTTCCCGCCGTACGCCGCCTCCAGGCTGTCGAGTACCTCCTTTGCCAGACGCTGAAGTTCCTCTTCCTCGACATCGCCAGGATACGCGCGACGTGCGACGAAGTTCACGATCGGCACCCGGAAGAAGCTCGTCGTGCCGCTGTTCGGCTTGCATTCGACAAGCCCCGCAACTGGATGCTCCATAGGCTTCCATTCGTTCTTCGGCGGCCACTCGGACGAATCGCCTTTTTGCTCTTTCTTGTCCTCGGTTGCGTCGAAGTCTATTCCGAAAAGCTTTCCAAGCGCTTCCCTCAAGCGCTTGGCCTCCGCATGCGCCTTCATCTGCTCCTCCTGAGAGACAAGTCCCGCTATTGACGAGGAGGCGACCGACACGGGCTCCTTTGCGCGTGGGATAAACGAGGTGTAGACACTGACAGATACGCTACACATCCTTTTCCGACCAACCATTCCCGATATGGAATATCCAACGCCTACGCCTTCCCGTTCTCCGGAGCCATGGATGTGGCTGAAACTGGTATAGACTGTCCGGCGTTTTCCCGAATCATCCTTTGTCATCTGCTCGATGCGCTCGTCGATCTCTTCGTCGGAAAGCTCACCGTCGCTCTTGTCCGCCTCCATCTTCACGCCAAACCGATTTGAGATGTCGTCTGCGATCTCCTTCATGACCTTTCGGCATTCTTCAACCGTCAACGCGCCGCCGATGCCATGCTTTTTCTCCCCTATGTCGAAACGGAAGGAATCAAGCCGACGCTCCTCGCCCTTGAAATCGAGACTCACAAATTTCACGCCATGATAAGGCGCGGACAAACGGACGGATCCGTACGCGCTCCAGTTCGTCGTCGTCACCTTTGTCTCAGGATCATACCAGGCGCTTGTATTGGATCGCACGGACTTGCCGAGCCGATCCGCGTAGTTCGTGGACCCAAGCGTCAGGTCAAACGGAGAGTCGACGGTGAAGGCAGGTTCATCCGCGGCGGATGCAGAAACTCCGGCGCAAAGCGATATGCCGAGCGAAACTGCGCAAATCAACATCATGCAGTTCTTCATTTCAATATTTCCACCACTACCGCACCGCGCAGAGCGACTTCGTACTTTCCGTTCCGCTTCACGTATGACGGCTGCGCGTACTTGATCCCGATGCTGATGTCGCCAACTCCGCCCTTGAAGAAATCGCCGGTGCGTCCGAGCTGAAGCATCGCCCTGAGGTCGCCGAACGCAGGCGGCTCCGCATCCTGGGGATCATTCTCCTCCGCTATTTTAGCGTCGACCTCGTATTCAGGAATCTTATCGCCAAATTCACTTTCGAGCGCATCAAGTACCTTCTGCGACTCAGCCTTCAGCTCCTCCTCTCCGACATAGTCGTCGAATGCGTGGCGGATCGCGAAAGTCGCCATCGGGATGAACAGCATGCGGACTCCCATGTCAGCCCTACGCTCAGTGCATCCGGCAAAGGGCCTCTCGAGCGGGAACCATTCGGCCTTCGCCGGAGTGTTTGTAAGCGTGAGCAGAGCGGCGGACATGTCGTTTGTGGAGGACGGCGCGTCGAGGTCTACGC
>CACXRO010000003.1 GCA_902770045.1 uncultured bacterium | reverse complement strand
CAAGCTTGAGGTGATTTCGTCCTGCGGAGGGTCGGTCGCCGCCGCCGAGCACCTGATGACGTTTGTCGAGCGCATCGCGCAGCCGATAACGAACGAGCGGAGCGAGGGTGTGATCGTGAATCCTTGCGGAGCGGTCACGAACGCCGTAACGCGGATGAAGGTTGAGGTCTACCCGACCAGCTTCCCCAACGACAAGATCGTTTGGAATGTGGTGGAGGGAAGTGCGTCCTTCGTCGGCGGCAACACGGGACGCGAGATCGCGTTCATGGCGACAGGAGCCGTCAACAGTCCGATCGTCCTCGAAGTCGACTTCGACGGCTGCCCGGGGAGAAGGCCGCAGTTCGAGTTGACGACATGCGGAATGCGCGAGATACCCATCTATCCCTGTACGATAACGGACGGTAAGCATCCTTCGCCAATCACCGAATCACATCTTGTTTCGCTGCTTGACGAGGTTAACATCATCTTCCGTCAGGTCGGGCTGTCATTTTATCTTGGTGCGCCGATAACGAATGTCGTAAATGAAAGCTGGGCAAAATATGGACTTATGGACAGCGCATCCAAAAGTAAAATCAGAAATATTATGAAGAATACTGGTGGCGTAGAGGTGTATTTTGTAAATGGACTTATGGTTAGCAGTGATGGTTTCAAGTATCAGCCGGCAGGTGCCACAAACCCCAAAGGCATTGTTGTTAAGAATTCGATTACTGCAAACGCGCTGGCGCATGAGATTGGGCATTTGTGCGGATGGCATGACATATATGTGTTGGATGGGGAATATATTCCAGACGAGCTAAACGAACAGGTCTCCATCGCTTGGCTACCCGATGACTGGAACAACGGAACGGGCGGAAGATTTTATCCAGTACCATTTAACCAAAGACAGGCGGTCATGCTGCTTTTGATGTATGGTGTCGTTAACTATGGTAGCGAAGACATTGCATCTGGGAATGTATTTGGTCTTGTAATTAACAAAACTTATGGATGGAATGGCGTGCCGATATCTTCGCAACATCATTTGGATTATGTGTTTGTCGGCAAGTGCCCGGCACCTCGAACACCAATAAATGAGTAGAAGGAGATTAGTAATGAAGAAAATATTTATTATAACAGCATTGATATTTGGGATGACTACTGCATATTCTGCGATGTCGTTGCCGGAGAAGGTTGAGCGACTTCTAGAAGGGGAAATAATTCAGGATAATTTTATGGATGAAGATGACTCCTTGCCTGATGTGCCTCTCCGTAGACGAGACTCACTTGCTCGGTTCACGCCATTCATTTTACGGAATGGTTGCACCACCAACGAATTCGTCGAGGCACTGAAGCTGGCGGCGACGAACGGCTCGTACAGCCTCGAATGGACGGAAGATCAAAAAGACACGATTGCGGCGAGGGCTCTTGTGTCACTAAAAGAGATCGACCGGCCGGATGTGACGAATTTTGTGCGAATTGTAAATGAAGATGGCAAGCAACATTTCAGGTATGTGGATTTCTCTGCGCCGTTTATTCATACTAACCTCGAGCCTGAGGTGTTAGACTATATGCGTACGCAGTGCGTTCGAACCAATCTTTATGATGGGTTTGCTTTTGATGTTATGCATGATATGTTGGAGACACTTTCTACGATGCCGCCAGAATTGCAACCAGCCGCGACCAACCGCGTGGCGCAGTACATCTATTTTACAATAGGCCACATCGTAGACGATCAGAATTTTCAGGATAAAGGATTGATAAGGCTCATCCCTGCCTACTCCAATAGTCTACAGCGGCTGTCGCTGATGCAGTATGTCGCAGCGACCGCGACCAACACCTACGAGCGCACATACGCGCAGCGGGCGGTGCAGGTGCTTTCCTCCGCGCCGACCAACACGCTCAACAACATACCCTGGATAGCGCAATGAAGGACTTGTTGGCAATTCTCGCCGCCGTGTTTGTGGTTGCTCCGTGCTTTGCCGCGGAGGTGGCGCTGCCGGCGCCTCCGCCGAGCGAATACGCCGACACCGAGGCGTCGACCAACCTTGCCTTCTCGCTGCGGACGGAAGGGCGCAGCTCATTTGAAATCGCGATCTCGCTCCAGGCAAGCGCAAGCAACAACCTCGAGGTCGCGTTCGGATGCGACGCCGACAGCGACGGCGAGCTCTCGGCCGAGGAGCAGTCCCTGACCGTCGGCTGGGATTCCGGCAGCTGGTTCCTGCGGGACGACGCCACCGGCGAGCTGACGTCCGTTCCCCGCGCTGACGGCCAGCGCCGGCTCGACTTTCGCGTAATGATCGACTCGAAGCTGCGGCCGCGCGGACTCATCGCTCGGGATGGCGGCGTTGTATTCGCCTACGACGCCAGGTCCATGCCCAGTTCGGCGTTTGATCCTGACTGGAACCTTGTCCGCGTCACCGCGCGCGGCTTCCGCAACCCGATGGAGCGGTTGTCAGTCGGCTTCGCCCCGGCCGGCTTCAGCGTCCACCTCAAATAACTGGCCGAAATCCTCGCCCCGCGCGGTGGGGATTTTTGGTATAATTCACTCATCCCGCGAGGCGGATGACGCGGCGCGGGGTGATAGTCCGGAAAACGGGCAAGTAGTCAGGCCTCTCCGCGCCATGCGCGGCCGCCGCGAACGCCCCGCTAGACGTTCTTCAATGTAGCATCAACGCTACACGTCGTTCCTGCAAAATACGACCAATATTTAGGATAGAACGGCATGTAAGTGGAGATGCGTCCAGCTGGGCGCATTTTCTCTTCGTGTATTCTATCCGGGCCCTTGGTCGGGCTTTGCAGGAGTGCATGAAAGGAAATGCGCCCTTTTTGTGCATAAATGCGGTGTTTGCGACGGATATGCGCAGGACTGAGATTTCATCCGCACCGTAATCTCATTTGATGGTGCGGTGGACACTGAGGCACGAAATGGGCGACAACGCGGCACTTACGGCGGCCAAGCGGGCGAAGAAGGACGAGTTCTACACCCAGCGCGTTGACATCGAGAACGAGCTGCGGCACTACAAGGCGCAGTTCAAGGACAAGGTCGTCCTCTGCAACTGCGACGATCCGCGGCAGAGCGAGTTCTTCAAGTACTTTGTCGAGAACTTCGAGAAGCTGGGGCTGAAGCGGCTGATTGCGACCTGCTACAAGAGCCAGGACGTCGACCTCTTCTCGCAGGGCGACTGCGAGCGGGCGATCTGCCAGGTCTACGAAGGCGACAAGAACGGCAACATGGTCCTCGACGACGACGAGGTTGGCGTCCGCGTGCTGAATGGCGACGGCGACTTCCGCTCGGAGGAATGCATCGAGATCCTGAAGGAGGCGGACATCGTCGTCACCAATCCGCCGTTCTCCCTTTTCCGCGAGTATGTTGAACAACTCATCAAGTATAGGAAGAAGTTTGTTATCATTGGCAATCAAAATGCAATTACATACAAAGAAATATTTCCGCTGTTGAAAAACAATGAAGTGTGGATTGGTTACAAGTTTGGGGATATGGCGTTCAAGGTGCCGGCAGACTCTGAGCCTAGAGCAACAAGATATTGGCAGGATGAAAGCGGACAGAAATGGAGAAGTATGGGAAATGTTTGCTGGTATACCAATTTGGACATTCAGAAAAGACACGAGAAACTTCCGCTATACAAGAAGTATACGCCAGAGGAGTTCCCAAGATACGACAATTATGATGCTATCAATGTGGATAAAACAGCAGACATCCCATACGACTATAATGGGGCTATGGGCGTGCCGATAACATTCATGGACAAGTATTGCCCAGAGCAGTTTGAGATTCTGGGAATGTGCGAGAATGAAGATTTGTATGGAATGAAGACTCGAGTCTATAACAAGGATGAATGTCGTGCGGCATATCTCGCCAAGTTTGGCAAGAAGGGAACATATGACTTGAATGCGAGTGGTGTATTGACGATAAATGGCATACAGGAAAAAGTCTATCAACGCATCCTTATCCGCCGGAGGGGTGAGTGAAGAACAAAAAACAACTTAGAAAGGGAATACACGAATGAAGATCGAGCTCCACCGAATCAAGATACGCGACCTGGTCGAGGGCTACGTCGACGACGCGGAGAGCGGCGTGCGCGGTTGCGGCGGCGTCCTCGACATCCGCCCCGCCTACCAGCGCGAGTTCGTCTACAAGGAGAAGGAGCGCAACGCCGTCATCTCCACGGTGATGAAGGGCTTCCCGCTCAACGTCATGTACTGGGTGAAGAACCCCGACGGCACCTTCGAGGTGATGGACGGGCAGCAGCGGACGATCTCGCTCTGCCAGTACGCGAATGGCGACTTCGCCTGGGGCGAGCTCGACCTGGCGGCGAAGTACTTCCACCGCCAGCCGGAGGACGTTCAGCGGAAGTTCCTCGACTACGAGCTGATGGTCTACTTCTGCGAGGGCGAGCAGTCGGAGAAGATCGACTGGTTCAAGGTGATCAACATCGCCGGGCTCAAGCTCACGCCCCAGGAGATGCGGAACGCGGTCTACTCCGGGCCGTGGGTCGCGGACGCGAAGCGCTACTTTTCCAAGTCCGGCTGCGTCGCGCAGAAGATCGGCGCGCCGTATTTGAACGGAAGCGCGGACAGGCAGGAGTACCTCGAGACGGCGATAGAGTGGATGGTCAACTCGTCGAAGGACCGGGCGATCGAGGAGTACATGGCGATCCATCAGGGCGACGGCGAGGCGACGGAGCTGTGGCTTCACTTCCAGAAGGTTATAAACTGGATCGAGACGCTCTTCACGAAGTACCGGCGCGAGATGAAGGGGCTGGAGTGGGGAAGGCTCTACAGCGAGTACTCGGCGAGGTCGTACAACCCGAAGGAGCTGGAGGCCAGGGTCTCCGAGTTGATGGCCGACAAGGAGGTCCAGAACAAGAAGGGCGTCTACGAGTACCTTCTCTCCGACGGCGCGAGGAAGGAGAAGCTGAACCTCCGGCAGTTCGACGACGAGGAGAAGCGCGCGGCGTACGAGGCGCAGAAGGGCGTCTGCCCCGTCTGCGGCGGACACTTCGAGTACGAGGAGATGGAAGGCGACCACATCGTGCCGTGGTCGAAGGGCGGCAAGACCGTCCCCGAGAACCTCCAGATGCTCTGTCGCCGCGACAACGCGCTCAAGCGCGACAAGTGACTGTCCATGCCCGGTTCTGACTGACTCCTTCCGGAGTCTTACCAAGCGTCGAAGTGGGGAGTGGCTCTCCGCGCCGCCGCGCAGCCTCATTTTTTGGTATAATACAACAATCTATGAACACAGTACTAGTCGGCGCCCAGTGGGGCGATGAAGGCAAGGGCAAGGTAATCGACTTCCTGACCGAGGAGGCGGACGTGGTGGTGCGCTTCCAGGGCGGGTCCAACGCGGGCCACACCGTGGTGGTGGGCGACAAGAAGTACGTCCTCCACCTCGTGCCGAGCGGAGTGCTGCACGAAGGCAAGCACTGCGTGATCGGCAACGGCGTGGTGATGGACCCGTTCGACCTCATGAAGGAGCTCGAGCAGGTGGAGAGCTGGGGCTTCGAGCTCAAGGGCCGGTTCCACATCTCCGAGCGCGCGCACATGGTGATGCAGTGGCACCGCGCGATCGACCGCGCCGAGGAGGCGGCTCGCCCGGCGGGGCGCAAGATCGGCACCACCGGCCGCGGCATCGGCCCGGCCTACGCCGCCAAGGTCGGCCGCTACGGGATGCGCGTCGGCGACATCCTCAAGCCCAACTTCCTGGACGTCGTGCGCGCCCAGGTCGAGGACGCCAACCGCGCCCTCGAGGCGCTTGGCGCGCATACGCTCGACGCCGAGGAGATGGTGAAGCTCTATACGCCGATGGTCGCGGCGCTCATGCCCTACGTCACGGACACCATCCAGTTCATGCACGAGAGCCTCGAAGCCGGCAAGTCGGTGCTCTTCGAGGGCGCGCAGGCGACGATGCTCGACGTCGACTTCGGCACCTATCCCTTCGTCACCTCGTCCAACCCGACCGCCGGCGGCGCCTGCACCGGCTCGGGCGTGTCGCCGCGCGCGATCGACCGCGTGATCGGCGTCCTCAAGCTCTACACCACCCGCGTCGGCGAGGGCCCGTTCCCGACCGAGCTCAAGGACGCGGACGGCGAGACCCTGCGCCGTCGCGGCGGCGAGTTCGGCGCCACCACCGGGCGCCCGCGGCGCTGCGGCTGGTTCGACGCCGTCGTCGCCCGCTACGCCCAGCGCGTCAACGGCGTGGACTTCTGGGCGATGACCAAGCTCGACGTGCTGGACGAGTTCGAGACGGTGAAGATCTGCACCGGCTACCGCCGCGACGACGGCTTCGTCTACCAGACCTTCCCGGCCGACCTCGCCGTGCTTGACCGCTGCGAGCCGGTCTACGAGGAGCTGCCCGGCTGGAAGTGCGAGACCTCGCACGTGACCCGCTACGAGGACCTGCCCGAGAACGCGCGGAAGTACGTGGAGCGGGTCCTCGAGCTCGTCGGCGGCAAGCTCGGCGTCCTCTCCGTCGGCCCCGCGCGCGAAACCACCCTGAGGATCGGCGTGTGAACCCGGTGTTGAAGCGGACGCTGACCGGACTCGCGGTCGGGGGCGCGGTGATCGCCGCGTCGCTCCTGGCGCCGCCGGGCGCCATCGTCACGGTGGTGATGGTGCTTGCGGTGCTCGCGATGGTCGAATTCGCGCTCCTCATGAAGCTGAAGGCGCCGCGTCCCGGCGCGGTCCACGCCGTCGTGTTCCTCGCCGGCGCGCTGCTGATCGGCTACGGGCTCCTGTCGCTTGCGTCGGTCCCGCTCCGCTACGGCGAAGGCGAGGTGTGCGGTCCGTTCCGGCTCGGCAACGTGATGCTCCTCTACGTGATCGCCATCGTCAAGTTCTCCGACGTCGGCGGGTTCGCGTTCGGGCTCACCTCCGCGAAGCTGATGAAGGGCGGCAACCACAAGCTCTGCCCCACGATCTCGCCGAACAAGAGCTGGGAGGGGCTGTTGGGCTCGGTGGCGGTGTCCTCGCTCGTCTCCTGCCTCTTCATGGGCGCCACCGGCTTCGGCTGGGGGAAGTCGCTCGCCTTGGGCGCCGCGGCGGCGCTGCTCGGCACCGCCGGCGACCTGGTGGAGTCGAAGTTCAAGCGCTGGGTCGGCGTGAAGGACTCGTCGGCGATGAAGATGACCAACGGACTCGGCGGCATCCTCGACATGATCGACTCCCTGCTCATCGCGCCGCCCGTCCTGCTGGCGTTCCTGTGATGGAGAGCTTTTCCGCGAGACTGGTCGCCTCTGCCGCGGCATCGCTGGCGCTCGCCGCGGCGCTTGCCGGCTGCCAGGGGCTCGACCGCCGTTTCGTGCCGCAGCCTGGCGAGAGCCAGGTGATGCGCGTGCAGAGCGGCGACCGCTGGTACTTCACGCTCGACGAGGGCGGGCCGAACTGCCGCTGGGACTGCGTCTGCGACGATCCGGACGTGGAGGTGACGATCGACCACGAGGAGTGCGGCGGCGGCGACGGCTCGGGCCGCGTCAGCTACGGCCGCGCCAAGGTGAGGGTGCGCATCCACCGCGGCTACGACGGGCCGTCGACGATCAGATTCTTCTGCCGCAAGTGCCGCGACAGGAAGGGCGCGCCGGACAAGCCGTTCACCATCTGCCTCTACCGCCGCACCGGCGACGCCGCCTTCTGGGAGTAGGAATTATGTTTATCCAAAGTTTATTGTTTAAACTCCGATGGTTGTGGCTCTCGCTAACGCTTCGCAGCTTCGCATCTCGCAACCCTGATCCAGATTCGCAACAGTTTTTTTCACACAGAGGCACAGAGTCGCAGAGATTTTTAACTGGGGGCAATGCCCCCAGACCCCCAGATTGCGGCCCCCTGCGGCGAAGCCGCAGATATTCAATTCGTCAAGTGAGGCCGTGGAGGGTGAATGGCTTACGCGAAGCACCAGCAATTCAGCGGAGCGGTAGCGAGAGCACACACGGATCGGAGTTTATATATATTTCATAGGTAGAAAGGGAAATGTCGATATGAAACGACTGATCAAGCTGATAGTGTTCCTGGCCGTGCTGGCCGTCGCCGCGGTCGCGG
Source organism: uncultured bacterium (assembly GCA_902770045.1). GTDB lineage: Bacteria > Verrucomicrobiota > Kiritimatiellia > RFP12 > UBA1067 > UBA1067. Next base: position 45,541 of record CACXRO010000003.1, on the reverse strand, counting down.
CGATCTACGAACTCTTCCCCGATTCCGCCACGGCGAAGTTCATCGACCCCTACTGCCGCGACTACTACTTCGTCGCCCGCGGCTGGACGCTTGCGCTCGTCGACCGCTGCCGCGGCGAGAAGGGCGAGCCGGAGCCGGAGGAGTCCGCCGCTGCGGAAAAACCCGAACCTGCCGCGTCGTCCGCCAAGGCTCCGGAAAAGGCGAAGCCGGCCAAAAAGGCGGCGCCGACGCCGTCCGAGCCGAAGCCGCTCTCCAAGCGCGCGGTCGAGAACTCGCTCATGGAAGGCACCGAGGACAAGCGCATCGAGCGGCTGTCGCTCAACGAGGCGAAGTGGCTTACGCGGCGGCGCGTCTCCGAACACGACCTGCGCGGCAAGGCGGTGATCGTCTGCGTCTGGAACTCGGACAACCCCGAGAGCCTCCGGCTGCTCGAGGGCGCGCAGCGGATCATGGACGGCTTCCGCGGCAAGCCGATGGTGGTGTTCGCGTCGCACCGCGGCGGCGGCGAGGAGGGAGCGGCGAAGATCCTCAACAAGGCGGCGATCGACCTGCCGTGCTGCGAGGGCGGCGGGCATCCGGCGGAGCCGCGCTCGGTCGGCAAGGGGCCGGTGTACTATCTCGTTGACAAGGCGGGCAAGGTCAGGTATTTCGGCCGCGACGACCGCACCATGACCGTCCGCCTCGTCGACATCTTCTCCACCCCCTGACCAACCTCTAAGAGAAGGTTGAAAAGTTGAAAGGTTGAAAAGTTGAAAAGTTGAAAAGTTGAAAGGTTGAAAAGTTGAAAAGTTGAAAGGTTGAAAGGTTGAAAGGTTGAAAAGTTGAAGGCCCACCCAACCACCCAACCACCCAACTACCTAACCACCTAACTACCTAACCACCTAACCACTAAATGGAACGCAGTGTAGAGGAAATTGGCGCCAAGATGGACGCGCTGGGGTTGTGGGACGCGCTCGCGCCCTACAACTGGGCGGTTAAGCCCCACGGCACCGCCTTTCCCTACTTCTGCACGGTCATCAAGGGCGCGGAGGAGGCGGTGAAGGTGCGCTTCCTGATGCTCGAGGGCTGGAACACGCTCCACGACTTCGTGCGCATGCGCGCCGACCGCGCCTTCGGGGTGGTCAGCTCGCCGATCGAGCTTCCGCACTACGAGCTCGTGGTCCTCGCCGCCGGCGACATGAAGCTCTTCCGCCACGACCCCGGCTACATGCCCCAGGAGGCCAACGGACCTGGACGCGACATCGCCGCGAAGATCCTCTGGGAGGCGTACGGGGTGATGCTCCGGGTGGAGTCCGACCCTAAGCTGCCGATGCGCTTCGCGGACGAGAAGTCGATTTTCGCCAGAGTCGAGGACAAGTCCGGCGCCTGGCGCGACGAGCCGCTGGTCATTCCCGATCCGCCGCCATACGTCGAGCGCATCTCCTTCCGCACCGAGGACGTGAAGAAGGCGAAGGACCTGCCGATCGTCCCCACCGATGTCCTGGACGTCGACTTCAGGCTTGTCCCGGGCGTGATGACCCGCGATGCGCGTCCGCGCTGCGTGTACGAGCTGGTGGCGGTGGATCCGGTCTCGCGGACGCGCGTCGTCGGCGCCCGCACTTCGGTCGTGCCCGAGGCGGGGCTGAAGGCGATGTGGGAGTCGATGCCGCAGCAGCTGCTCACGCAGTTCCTTGCGCGCGGACGCGTGCCCGGGCGCATCCGCGTCGTCTCGCCCCGCGTGTTCCGCTTCATCCGTCCGCTCGGCATGGAACTGCCGTTCCGGCTTTCCCTCCACGAATCACTCCCCGACCTCGCATGAATAACTTCCGCATTGGATATGGCTACGACTCCCACCGCTTCGAACCGGGCCGCCGGCTCGTGCTCGGCGGGGTGGAGTTCCCAGGCGAAACCGGGCTCAGGGGACACTCCGACGCAGACGCGCTCCTCCACGCCGTCATCGACGCGCTGCTCGGCGCGGCGGCGATGGGCGACATCGGCGCACGCTATCCCGACACCGATCCGCGCTGGAAAGACGCTGATTCCGCCGCGCTCCTGGCGGACGTCGCGCGCGACCTCGCCGCGGCGGGCTGGAGCGTAGCCAACGTCGACGCGACGGTAATTTGCGAAAGGCCGAAGCTGCGTCCGAAAGTGGACGCCATCCGCGAACGGATCGCGGGGATCCTCGGGCTTGACGCATCGGCGGTGTCGGTGAAGGGGAAGACCAACGAGGGCATGGACGCCGCCGGCGCCGGACTCGGCGTGGTCTGCCACGCCGTCGCGCTTCTGATGAAATGATCTGCATGGTGAGCGACGGGAATTAGGTGGTTGCGGCCGCCGCGTCGCGTCGGAAGTGTTCCAGCAACCAGCGGTCAGCAACCAGCGCGACACAGCGGTGTCGGTGGTTGACAGAGGGGCGTGGATTATGTTATACTACGCCCATGATTCGTAAAAGTGCATATATTTGCGGGGGGGGGGGGCAAATCTAATAGATTTCCCTGCTTTCCCGCAAAAGCGTGGCGTCGCAGCTGCAGCCGTTCAAACCCGGCGGCAGCTGCGACGCCAGGTTTTTGGGCATGCACCTTTACGTTGATGTCAATGGTTAACCGCCACCCGCAAACATGAAGGAGTCGGACATGAAACAAGCAATGAAACTCGTGGTGTCTATCGCGTGCGCCGTGCTGGGCGCGGCAACGGCGCTCGCCGTCGCTCTGCCCGATGGCTACACCCCGCTCGACTACATCCAGGGCGACGGCACCGCGGCCCTGATCCTGACCGACTACACGCCGGTGCCGGCGCTCGACAGGGTGAAGGCCAAGTTCGAGCTCACCAGCACCTCCGCCAACAGCACGATCTTCTGCTCGCGCGGCAACACCACAACCGCCCAGACCTATACGCTGTTCTACGTCTCGACCGAGGGAAAGCTGCGGTACGACTACAACAACAGCACCGACGGCTATTTCGACTTCACCGCCGAGGCCGGCAAGCAGTACACCGTGGCAATCACGAACAACATCGCCTGCTGCACGCCCGGCGCAGCAACGGTCACGCACACCGCCGCAAGCTACGCCGCGGGCGGACCGCTGATGCTGTTCGCCTCCTACTACAACGGTACCGGCAACAACCGGGCCAATTTCAGCAGCCACCGCCTCTATTCGCTCTCGGTGGTGCGGTCGAACGACAGGGTCATGCGCAACTACGTTCCCTGCCGGCAAGAGTCCGACGGCGAGGTCGGCCTCTACGAAACCGTGACCGGGACGTTCCTCGGCAACGCGAACTCGTCCGGCGCGTTCGTCGCCGGACCGGAAAGCACCTTCGCCGCGGTCGACCCCGGCGCCCAGAACTTCACCGGCCAGGCCGCCGCGCCGACGATCGAGGTGGTGAACCCGGTTTCAGGGAATCTCCTCAGCGAAGGGTCGGACTACACGGTGGCGTACGAGAACAACGATTGGGTGGGAGTCGGCAAGGCGGTCGTGACCGGCATCGGGACATACGAAGGGATGAAGGACGAGGTTCTCTTCAACATCGTCTCCGACAAGATACTGCCGCACGGCTATGCCAGGCTCCAGTACATCCGCTCCACCGGCACCCAGTACGTCAGGACGGACACCTACGTGGACGGGCAGATGCGAGTCGAGGCGGACTTCGCCTTCGAAGATGTAAGCACGGGCCAACAGCGAGTCTTCGGGGTGCATACCGACGACAGCAACTATCTTACCTTTACGTCCTATATCAGCGGCGCCAAGTATTACGCCTGGGCCTGCAGGAACGGAACCGGACAGTGGACGGCGACTTCCGTGTCGGCTTCCACGGCCCGCAGGTACTTTGTCATCGACGGCGGCGCGGAGACGGTCGCCCTGACCAATGTCGCCACGGGGGCGCAGGAATACTACGTCGATACGTTCTCCGGAGCCGCGCACACGAAGACGACATACGCACCGATGGTGATATTCGCATCCATCACCACTCCGGGCGGCACCATTAACAACTATGGCAAGCTGAAGCTGTATTCCCTTAAGGTCGGCAAGGCGGACGAGCTCGTGGACAACTTCATCCCCGTAAGGCGCGAGTCGGACGGCGCGATCGGCCTCTACGACAACGTCAAGGGCCTCTTCTACGGCAATTCCGGCTCCGGGGCGTTTACGGCCGGACCAGAAGAAGACAACAAAATTTTCGCCGTTTCCCCGATTCCCGAAACCGCGGCCCGGCCCGGCGAGCCCGCGATGCCGTCGCCGGAAGTGTACAACAATCTCACCGGCGAGCTGCTTTCTGAAGCGAGCGACTACACGATCTCCTATACGAACAACACCCAGAACGGCGTCGGCCAGGTGGTGGTTTCCGGCCTTGGAAAATATGCCGCCGTCACCAACACGTTCGATTTCAACGTCTATGTTTCCTATCCCGTCCTCGCCGGCATGACGCCGCTCAGGTACGTGGAGCTGACCGGCACCCAGTTCTACCACACCGGCCTCAGGCCGTCCAACCACCAGATCGAAGTCGAGTTCATGACCATCACCTACGTGAACGACGGCCACATCTTCGGAACCGAAGTCAGCAACGCGCAGAACTATCCGCACTTTACGGAATACAGCAGCTACTACTGCTGGGGCTACGCCGGCTCGCAGGGCACGACCTCGGGCAAGAAATCCACCGACACCGGGAAGCTCCACCGGTTGGTATACAACCGCGTCGGCGACCATGCGATAGTCTTCGACGGGAGTGTGCTCGCCTCGGGCAACAACTGCGCCACTACCGCGAACGTCCACATCGGCCGCCGTTCCGGCACCACCAACTACAAGGGGCGCATCTACTCCTTCCGCGCCACCGACCGCGCCACCGGCGAAGTGGTCGTCGACATGGTGCCCGCGAAGAGCGCTGACGGCGTGATCGGGTTCTTCGACCGCGTCACCGGGCGCTTCATCGGCCCGTCCGGGTCCTCGACCTCCTCCGTGCTCGGTCCGGAGGATCCGTTCAGCGACTTCTCGGTGTCGCCGGTTCCGGTCCAGCACGACTGGTCCGGCGGCGCGGGGCGTCCTTCCACCGGCGCGACCCCGGCGCTGGTCGTCTCCAACCTGACCGCCGGCGTCGAACTCGAGCAGGGCGTCCACTACACCGTCTCCTACTCGGACAACGTCAGCAACGGCGTCGCCTCTGCGCACATCACCGGCATCGGCGACTATTCCGGCCAGCACGACACCGTCCTGTTCCGCGTGTTCAACTCGATCTACGAGAAGTACCGTCCGCTCGAATACCTCGAATCGACGGCGATCGGCCCGTGGATTGGCATCGACTACATCCACAAGACATCGACCCGCACCGAGATGGTATCCTACATCGACAGCTCCAAACTCGGCCTCGCCACCTATCAGGCGTCGTTCGGTTCGAGAAGGAACAGCTCCACGCTCGAATCATTCCTCTTCTTCTTCAGGTTCAACAGCAAGAACCGGCCGGTATGGACGCGCAACGCCGAGACGCAGGGCAGCGACAACGCCTATCCCTACGACGAGTGGGTGAAGCTCGATTGCGGCCTCGACAGCGGGCTTAAGGCGACGTGGACCGGCGAGACGAGCGGCAAGACGGGTTCGCTCACGTCCTCGCAGAACGTCGCCGGCTCGGTGCCGTTCGCGCTGTTCTGCCTCAACGCCTACAACGGCTACGGCTACAACTACTCCGGCAATTCGCCGGCGGCGATGAAACTCAAGTCGTTCAAGATCTACGAGGGCGACGCGCTGGTGCACGACTATGTCCCGGTCCGCCGGATTTCCGACGGCACGCTCGGCGTCTACGATGTGATCGACGACCAGTTCTTCAGCAACCGCGGCAGCGGCTCGTTCACGGCCGGCCCCGAAGTCTCCAAGCTCCAGATTGCCGCGGCGATTCCCGACCAGCCGGTCATCGGCGGCGCTCCGGCGGAGCCGGCGGTGGTCGTGACCGACGCGACGACCGGCGAGACGCTGGAAGAAGGGGTGCACTACTCCGTCTCCTACTCCGGCAACGACACGCTCGGCACCGCCCGGGTCATCCTGACCGGTCTCGGCGACTACGCCGGCGAAATCGGCGGCAGGGACTTCAAGACCTACGACGGCGGCCCGGCGACGCCCTACCCCAACCTCTCTCGCTCCTACGTGCCGGGCGGGCTGGTGGGCTTCTGGGACGCGATCGACAACGCCGGCACGGGGACGCACGATCCCGCGGCGGCGGTCTGGAAGGACCTCTCCGGCTACGGCTTCGACGGCACGATGAACGGCATCGCCACCTGGGCGAACGGCAACGCGATGCACAACGAGGCGGACGGCTACCCCTGCACGCTGCCGTCGGCGTTCACCTCCAAGATGACCTGGCACACCGCCACCTGGGAGTTCGCCTTCCAGCCGACCGAGCTGGACACGACCCGCGTCGTGTTCTCCAACTACAAGTCGTCCAACTACGGCATGATCATAAGCCACAACAACGGCACGACCTTCGCGGACGGCGCGATTCGCCACTACCGGCGCAACGGCAGCGTCACAGGCGACATCAAGCTCGACTCGAAGGTCAAGGCCAACGAGCTCGCCTACTTCACCATCGCCGACGAGGTCAAGTACATCCAGGCCTGGCGCGACTCCAACACCGCCTCGTTCTACGCGAGCGCCCAGAACGCCCAGCAGAACACCGCCAATCCGTTCATCATCGGCGGACGCGACGCGACTCCTACCCAGGCGATGCGCGGCGACATCCGCTTCCTCAGGGCGTACAACCGCCTGCTGACCGCGAAGGAAAGGGCGTTCAACCGCGCGCTCGACCGCATCCGCCACGAGAACCTGACCTTTAAGTTCGCGCTGCCGGCCGACCTGCCCGACGGCTACGAGTACGACTCCGCGCGCGACGTCCTGCGCGTCCGCGTCAACGCGAGCGCCATCGGCGCGCAGGGGCTCGTCTCGGTGAACGGCGCGACGCCGGTCAAGTTCGTCTCGGCCTGGTTTGATGTCGGCGCGGCGGTGTCGCTTGCGTACAGCGGCGACGGCTTCCTCGGCTGGACCAACATGCCGAGCGCCTACTCCTACCCGAACACGCCGAACCAGGGCGTCGTCAGCTTCACCGCCGGCGCGCCGACGTTCATCGTGGCGCGCTCCACGACCGCGGCGAACGTGAGCGACATCACCGCCTACTCCTACGTGCAGAAGGGGCTCCTGTCGCTCTTCGACGGCATCGACAACGCCGGCACCGGGCTCCACGAATCGAGCAGCTCCACCGCCTGGGTCGACCTCACCGGCTCCGGCCGCAAGTGGACGCGCCGCAACTCCGGCTCCTGGGGCGCCAACTGCCTGGTCCTCGGCGCGAGCAAGGACTCCGCCTACACCGAACAGATGATCCCCAGCTACCTCACCGCCGAGTTCTGCGCCAGGATCGATTCCGGCACCCAGCTCTTCTCCAACGCCGACGACTACCAGCGCATCCTCATCGCGCGCACGGACATCGGCGGCTTCGGCGCCCAGCGCTACAATGCCGAGCGTGCGTGCGACTACGGCGAGTCGCAGCTCGTAAGGCCCGGCAACGCCAACACGCTCACGGCAGTCTACCGCGATTCCACCGCTTCGCGGCTCAACGGGCTCATCGACTACTTCGTGAACGGCACCATTGTGCCGATCGGCCGCTCGCCTTGCTCCAACTGGAGCGTGGGCAGCTATCCCGCTCTCGGCTCGAGGTACGACAACAACGACAACCAGGTCGGGGGCTCGTTCTACGCGATCCGCTTCTACTCGCGTCCGCTCGAGCCGGTGGAAGTGGCCTTCAACGCCGCGCTCGACCAGATCCGCTACTTCGGGGCGGACGCCGAGACGATGCTCGCCAACCTGACCCTGCCCGACGGCTACCGCTGGAACGGCTCCGAGCACTGCCTCGAGGTCAGGTACGACATCACCGCCAAGGGCGGCTCCGCCTCGGTCGCGAACGGCACCTGGTTCAAGGTGGGCGCCGAGGTCGCGGTCGCCTTCACGCCGGCGGCGGGCTCGAAGGTGCGCTGGGTGGGGCTGCCGCTCAAGGCGACGAAGTCGGCGGACGGACGCACCGCCACCTTCACCGCCGCCGCGCCGGCCGCGATTTCGGTCTACGCCGAGCAGGAGCTGCCCGCGCTCGCCTACGTCTCGAAGGGGCTGATCGGGCTCTGGGACGCGAAGGAGAACGTCGCGCCCGGCGTTCACAACGACATCTCCACGTCCTGGTACGACCTCACCGGACGCCAGCAGTATCCGTGGACGCTCGTGCGCGGGCGCGCCGCGTTCCGCAATGACGCGCTCGAGGTGTGGGGCTGCGTAAACAACGCCCACCCGGTCCACATGGCCAACCTGCTGCCGGACTGGAACACCATCGAGGCGAGCGTCACGCCCTACCGCACCAACGCCTTCGTGCAGGTGGTCAACAACCGCTATTCGTCCCGTCTCCTCTATATGAATGCCAGCCCCGGGGCTCACTACTTCGGCGGACGCAACGGCACCAGCATCGCCGCGGGCGTCTGCCCGTTGCCGATGGGGGCGGTGCGCAACACCTACTCGATCGCCTACGACTCGGCCGGGACCGCGCCCGCGGCGTTCTACGCGAAAGGCGAGGAGGCCTCCACCATAGCCGTCACCATCAACTGCTCGACCGACAACGACTACCCCGCCCTCGGCGCGCGCTACAACAACGCGACCGACCGCTTCCTCGGCACCTACAACGTGCTGAGAATCTACTCGCGTCCGCTCGACGCGACCGAGGCGGCGTTCAACGCGGCGGTGGACAAGATCCGCTACGACGGCGCGTCGCTGGCGGAGACGCTGCCCGAGACGCTGCCCGACGGCTACCGCTTCGACTCCGCGCGCAACGTCCTCGAGGTGCGGATCGACGTCTACGCGCCAGAAGGCACGCTGACGGTGAACGGCGGCGGCGAGACCAACGTCTGGGTGGCGGTGGGCGAGCCGGTGACGATCGTCTACGCGCCTGCCGCGGGCAGGGGGCTCAGGGACTGGACGGGTCTCCCGGGCGACGCGGTGAAGAGCGACGGCGCGAAGCGGATCGCCTTCACCGCCGCCGCGCCGGTCGACGCAGTGGTGGAGACGGCCGCCGCGACGGCGGCGATTCCCGCCTCTTCCTACATTACCCTCGGGATGCTTGCGTCCTGGGACGGGCTTGAAGCGGCCGGCACCACGGAAGGCTGGGAGGCCACGGCCGAACTCGACAAGCGCGTCAACTCCATCGCCTTTGACGGCAAGTCGTACATGTACAACACCATCGACGGCGTCAAGGCCGCGCTGATGGACAGGTCGATGACGGTGGAGATGTTCGTCCGTCCGCGGCAGTTCAACTGGACCGCCGGCTACATCCACATCGGCAACGGCGCCGACGTGCGCGAGCTGCTCCTTTCCATGCAGGGCGACAAGGACTCCACCTACCTCAAGGCCCAGCGCGGCGCTTTCGGCGGCCTGCAGTACGCGGCGACCTCGTCGATGAGCCTGCAGCACGCCGGCATCCGCAAGGATACGATGGGCTACTTCGGCCAGGACACTTCCGTCGCCATCGTCCGCGACGCCGCGGGCGCGATGGTGGCCTTCAACGACGAAGGCTTCTGCCTCACCAACACCGCCTACTCGACGATGCCGACCACCGACCAGGTGAACATCGGCACCTGGCTCGGCAAGCGCAACGCGATATTCGACCTCTACGCGGTGAGAATCTACAAGCGCGTCCTCACCGACGCCGAACTCGCCTACAACCGCGCCATCGACCGCGCGCGCTTCTGCGGCGAGGAGCTGACGCTGCCGGAAGGGTACACCAACGACGAGGGCGTGGTGAAGGCGTACTACTCGGTTTCCGTCGCCGACGGCTCGGGCCTCGTGTCGCTGAACGGCTCCGCTCCGTCTTCGAGCACCGGGGCGTGGCTGCCGATGGGCTCCACCGCGAACGTCGCCTACACGCCGTCCGCCGGCTACGCCATCGACGGGTGGACGGGACTTCCGGACATCGCCGTCTACTCCGGCGGCGGCGCACGGGTGACCGTGAAGGTGAACGGACCGCTTGAAATCAGCGTGAGCGGGCTGGAGCTCTCGCACGAGGACGACCTGTTCGTCTCCTCTGTCGAGCTGCCGACGCCGTCCGCGCTCGGCAACAGCACGGTCTACTCCTTCCCGGTCGGCTCCTACACCATGACGGCCAAGAGCGACATGACGATCATGCAGGCGCTCGTCGTGGGCGGCGGCGGCGCGGGCGGCGCCTACTGCGGCGGCGGCGGTGGCGGCGGTGCCGTCCGCTTCGTGGATCGCCCGGTGTTCATCGCCGCGGGCGAGTCGGTTGTCGTTTCCGTCGGCGCGGGCGGCGCGATCGCCTCCGCATCGGGCGGGGCAGGATCGAAGGGCGATTCCTCCATCCTCTCCGCCGGCGACCTTGACATCGAGTCGTTCGGCGGCGGCGGCGGCGGCGGCTGGAGCTCCACTTCGCCTTCCAGCGGCGGCAGCATCGCCTCCTCGGGCGGAAGCGCCAACGCCAACACCGCGGCGCACATCGACGGCTGGAACTACGATTTGAAGAGCGGTTATCCGGGCGGCGTCAGCTACAACCATAGCACCTACAAGTTGTACGCTCCCGGCGGCGGCGGCGCGGGCGGCCAGGGCGAGAGCACGGCCGGCTCTGAGACAGCGCGCCACGGCGGCAGGGGGCTGCTCTGCGCCATCTCCGGCACGCCGACGATCTACGGCTCCGGCGGCGGCGGCGGCGGCAAGGGCGGCGGCCATGGTGGCATCAACGCCGGCAATGGCGGCACTGGCTCCGCCAACGGCACCGCCGGCGTGGACGGCACCGGCTCCGGCGGCGGCGGCGGCGGCAACGGCAACGCCTACTACGGCGGCAAGGGCGGCGACGGCACGATCATCCTCTCCATCATCCCCGGCGACCACAGCGCCGCCGCGTTCAAGGTCGAGCTGGACGATTCCGCGCCCTATCTCGGCTCGCCGGTGGAGCCGGAAGTTACGGTCACCCTCGGCGACACGGTCCTCGTGAAGGACGTCGACTACACTGTCGCCTACGTGAACAACACCTCGCCCGGGCAGGGCGCGGCGATTGTCAGCGGCATCGCCGGTTCGCCGGCGGAAGGACTGACGACCACCAGGTCGTTCACCATCGCCCAGGTGATTTTCGCCGACTTCACCGCGGCGGGTCTCGCCGACGGCTCTTCCTGGGCCAACGCGAAGGCGCCGCAGGCGGCGCTGACCGCGGCGCAGAACGCCTTCCAGGCCAACGGCTGGGCGGAGGTCTGGTTCAAGGCCGGCAACTATCCGATTTCTGCCGCGCTCACGCTCTCGCGCCCCTGCGCCGTTCGCGGCGGTTTCCTCGGCGACGACTCCGACCCCGCCGCCCTCGACCCCTCCAATCCCGAGACGGTGTTCGACGGCCAGGGCATCCCGTCGAAGGCGAGCGCCGTCGCCCAGGCGCTGACCGACTCTTCGCCCCTCGCCGGTCAGACCAGCACCTACGAGCGGATCGGGTTCGGGAGGTTCATGTCGCATGGTTTCGTGAAGACCGGTGGCTCGTCCATCAAGTTCAAGAACTGCCGCTTCTTCAACAACACCTGGGGTGTCGGCGCGGCATCGACCGGCCGCGGGTTCAACCTGACCGGAACCTCCCTGGCCACCGCAACCTTTGATGGCTGCGAAATCTCCGGCAATGGAGAAAACGCGAATTCGTACATCCTTGACCCGGGATCGGGCTTTGGCGGATACATTTCAACTTTCAAGCGGGTCTTCATCGACAATTGCACCTTCGTGACCAACGGCTGGGGAGGGAGCTATCGTTCTGCGCAAGGCAGTGCGATCTACGTGACTTCCGCGCCGGTGACCGCCCGGAACACGAAGTTCGTGGCGAACTCGATCAAGCATCCCGCCAACGGCGGCACGGTGAGCCTCGTGAATGCGAGCGGCGGGTCGGCGTTCACGAACTGCCTGTGGCTCGCGAACGGCAACAACTGGTACAACGCCTTCGGCAACGGCGGCCTCTCCGGCGCGCTCTATGTCAACCTTTCATCCAAGACGGACACGGTCGATCTCGACCACTGCACGTTCGCCTACAACATCGAAGGGTCGATGGACAAGTACGACGGCGGCATGCAGTATCCCGCTCCGGCCGGACTGTACATCTACCGGGGTTCGGCCAAGGTGCGCAACTCGATCTTCTGGGGCAACTCCATCTCGAGCGACAACACCGCGGCGGCCGACGTCTACCTGCACAGCAACGGCAGCGCGGACATCGACTACACGCTGTTCGGAGGACTGGGCAAGGACTACATCAACTCCTATTCCGGCGGCAGGATGGTCCTTGGCGACCACATCGTCGTGGGCGACCCGAACTTCGTCACCCGTCCGGAAACCGTGGCGACATACATGAACAATCCGAGCCAGTTCGCCATACCGCGTTCCAATACAACGGCCGCCAACTTCTTCTACTCGTACACGGCATCCAAGCGGCTTGCCATCGCGTCGTTCGACGTCCATGTTGCAACCGATGCGGCCAAGTACTCTCCCGCGATCGACGGCTCGATTGCCTCGTGGCCGGTCGGCGACGAGCCGCAGCCGAACGGCGGCATCGCCAACCTCGGCTTCTACGGGACGACGGCTGAGGCGGCGACCTCCCTGTCCGGAGTGCCGTCCGTCGACGGCGACATCGACGTGTCCTTCCCTGGCGACGAGCCTGCCCCGGAGGTGTCGTTCGTCCTCGGCGGCGACGGAACGCCCTACAACGCGAAGGTCACGGTGTCCGCCGGAACCGGTTCCGCCGCGGCGGCGGGAGAATCGTACCAGTGGTCGCGCGATTTCATCGGCCTGCAGCCGGGCGACGTCGTAAACGCGCTGAGCGGCTACATGTTCACTCCCGGCGACACGCTCTACGTGAAGGTCACGATCTCCACGCCCGGAAACGCGGACGTGGTCTACACCACCACCGCCCAGGTCGCGGGCGAGGTTCCGGTCTGGTACGGCCACGGCGGCGACCCCGCCAAGGTGGTCCATGTCCGCGGCGGATCGACCGCGCACAATCCTGCCGGAACAAGCTGGGCGGACGCGTTCCCCGATCTTGAAAGCGCATATCAGAAGCTCACTTCCGAGCGGAACGAGATCTGGGTCGCCGGCGACATCGTCCACACCAAGCAGCCCACGTACTTCTACTGCAACGTCGCCACCACGGTCCGCGGCGGATTTACCGGCGCCGAGGACTCGCTCGAAGACCGTCCTGCGGACACGGTGTCGACCATCGACGGACAGATGCGGTACAACTGCCTGCGGCCCGCCAACTTGAGCACTTTGACATTAGAGCGCCTGAGGTTCAAGAACGGCTACGGCTACGGCATCAACCGGCCTGAGTGCAATGGCGGTCTCGTCGTGGAGGACTGCGAGTTCGTCTGCAACGGCGCCACCAACAACACCGGCCTCGCCGGCTGCGCAATCAGGTTCATCCGCGCCAGCAACAGCAAGTACCCGACCAGAAGCCTTACCGTCCGGCGCTGCCGGTTCGAGGGCAACGGCCGCCGTTTCCATGGCAACGGGCAGCTCGACGGCGCGTGCATCTACATCAACAACGCCGCGTCGTTGACGGTGGAGGACTCCCTCTTCATCACCAACGGCGCCCCGTTCTCGCTCTCCAGCTCGGCCAACACAGCTGTGCGGCCGGCGGGCACGTGCATCTACGCCGACGCCACTCCGGTTACGGTGACCGGCTGCCGCTTTGCCGGCAACCGCTCCAGCTCCGGCACCGACGGCACGGCGACCTACGGCGGCCTCATCTACCTGGCCAACGCCTGCGACGGCAGCGTCATCCGCAACTGCGCGTTCGTCGCCAACGAGTGCGTCACCAGGACCGCGACGGCGTCCAAGGCGGGTACGCTCGGCGGCTCGATCGTGGTCAACTTCGCCGAGGCCATCCGCGAGATGTCCATCGAGAACTGCACCTTCGCCTGGAACCTCTCGGCTGGATATTCCTTCCCGGCCGACGTCTCCGTCAACAAGGGCATAGCCAACGTCCACAACTGCGTCTTCTCCGGCGGACAGCTGGGCCCGGGGACGGTCGCCGGCATCGGCCGCTACTTCAAGATCGGCTCCGCCGGCTCGCTCAACATCGACTACTCGATGTTCGACTGCGATCTCGAGACGGCCATCGGCGGCAGCGGTTCGATTGTCATCGCGCCTTCCTGCATCACCAACGTCAATCCGTGCTTCGTGACTTCGTTCCCCGAACTGACGCTCAGGAACCCGTCTAATTTCTACGCCGCCTACGCCGCCGGCGTGGAGAGCGTCGCGGCGACTTGCGACGTGCACCTCGTCTCCGCGGCGGGCTATGTGGACAACGACGGCGTCTTCCACACCGGCGGCGACGTCGTCTCGCCCGCCATCGACGCCGGCGACCCGACGGACGACTTCGCGAACGAGCCGATGCCCAACGGCAGCTTCATCAACCTCGGCGCCTACGGCAACACAGTCGAGGCCTCGCGCACCTACAGCGTGGAGCCGGAGATCGTGGACGACCTCGTAACCGTCACCTTCCCCGACGACACCTCGTTCCCGCAGGTCGATTTCGACCTCAAGGCCGCCGCGCTCGACTACACCGCCACGGTGAAGGTGTTCTGCGGGACGAACGGCTTCGACTCCGCGTCCTTCGAGTCGCCCGCCCTGCCAATCCGCGGCGGCGAGCACTTCACGTATCTCCAGGGTGTGGAGCCGTACGTCAGCGGCAGCACGCTCTACGTGCGCGTGCTCGTCACCTCGGGCGAACATGTGCTCACCAACGACACCACCGTCACCGTGACCGGCGAGATGCCGGCGTGGTGGGGCAAGGGCGGCGGCGAGGGCGTGATCCACGTCTGGGCCGGCGCTCCCGGCGCGAACGACGGCTCGTGCTGGCGCGACGCGTTCACCGACATCGACTCGGCCATTGCGGCGGTCGACGCTACCACCAAGGAGATCTGGATCTCCGGCGACTGGCGTCTCCTTAACCGCTCGTTCACCGTCACCCCCTCGCGCAGCATCGCCGTCCGCGGCGGTTTCGCGGCGGTCGAGAACACGCCGGAGGAGCGTCCCGCGAACACGGTTTCGGTCATCGACGGCAACAACTCCTACAACCCGATGGTCATCAACAACGGCGCGGGCATCGCCGCCGAGGTGGACCGGCTCGTCCTCTACAACGCCTACGACCGCGGTCTCGCCAAGACCGGCGGCGGCGACCTCTCCGTAATCAGCTGCACCTTCCTCACCAACGGCCAGCACGGCACCTACGGCGACGCCAACGGCAAGGGCATGCGGGTCTCGTCGGCGGCGGGCGCGCGGATATTCGTCACCAACTCGTTCTTCATGGGCAACATGCTCATCAACGAGAGCACCGACTCGTCGGTCGGCCAGGGCAGCGGTTCCGGCATCTGGATCAACTCGGGCGCGTCCTTGACGGTCGTCGACTGCCGCTTCTACGGGAACGGCTATCCTTCCGTCACCCCCTCGACGAACCATTCCGGCAACCCGAGGGCGGGGTCATACTCCGGCTGCGCGATCTACTCTGTCGTGCCGACGCACCTCAGCTACTCGCGCTTCTGCGGCAACCGCGTAATCCATAGCTACTACAACAACACCTATTACGGCGGTGGCACCGTTGTCCTCGCCGGCGCGGCCAGCGGCTCGACGGTGAGAAACTGCCTGTTCGCCGCCAACCAGGACACCCAGAACTGGTCTGCCACCGGTTCGCCCGTCACCAAGCAGGGCGGTGCGCTGGTCGTGTCCCTCGACAGCGCCGCCGGCACGGTGGAGATCGAGAACAGCACCTTTGCCTACAACCTCTGCGACGGCAAGTACTGCGCGGCGGGCCTGACGGTCGTGACGGGCTCGGCGAGCGTCAAGAACTGCGTGTTCGGCGGCAACATGATCGGCGCGAACGCGTCCGACAAGGCGGTCGACATCAACGTCCGCAGCGGCAGCTCGTGCAGCGTCACCTACACGCTGCTCTCCGAGAGCGGCGCGCTGCGTCCGACCGATGTCGCGACGACAGCCGAGGCCGGCGGTACGCTCGAGCTCGGGTCGGGGGTGATCTACGGAGACCCGCTCTTCGTCACTCCGATCGCGTCGATCACCAACCTCGTCTACAACTTCGACGGCTCGGTGCAGAAGATCATGTACTTCAATCCGTCCAGCAAGCCAGACTGGATGATGCAGAACGTCGACGCCCACGTTCTCTCCGAGTCCGGCTACTTCACCAACGACGGCGAAGAGCACGAGGCCGAGGCGGGCGTCCTCTCGCCGGCGATCGACACCGGCGATCCCTTCGACCCTCTCCGCGACGAGTATGTCGCGCCGGAGAACCTCGCCATCAACCAGGGCGCCTACGGCGGCACCAGGTGGGCGTCGAAGTCCGCGTCCGGCCACGCCGAGGTCGACGGCAACGTGCTGATCACGTTCCCGACCGAGTTCACGCAGCCGCAGGTTGAGTTCACCGTGGGCGGCGAGGGCACCTTCATCGCCAGCGCGACCATATTCCTCTCCTCCGACGGCGGACAGACGTGGGACTACGTCTCCGACACGATGGGCAACCTCGTGCTCGGCCAGACCGTCACCCTGCTCGTGCCGCTCGTGTACGAGCCGGGGACGCTGCTGACGGCCAGGGTCGTGCTGGTGGCCAACGGGATGGACGACGCCGCGAACTCGCAGGCGACCATGGCGGAAGGCGTGCTGCCTCCGTGGTACGGACACGGCGGCGATCCGGACAAGGTGGTGCACGTGCGCGAGGGCGCGTTCGGCGCTGGCGACGGCTCGAGCTGGGCCGACGCGGCGACCTCGCTCCACGAGGGCATGCGGCTCCTGACCGCCGGGAGGAACGAGCTCTGGTTCGCGGGTACCAACCTCGTGGCCGGTGCTTCGGAGTCGTTCAACTTCGGATTCCCGGTCGTGATCCGCGGCGGTTTCGACGCCACCGAGGATTCGGCGGACGAGCGCAGGGAAGGGGCGAAGTCGCTCCTGACGGCGAACTACCTTTCCGAAAACCTGAATCTGGCCAACTCGCAGAGCGTGTACATCGAGCGCATAATCTTCAGCAAGGGCCAGACGAGGAGCTTCACCCGCAACGGCGGAGCCGGCGACCTCACGTTCAGCGAGTGCGAGTTCGTGGACGGCCGCTCCAACTCCTCTGGCGCAGGCGGCTACTTCACGGGCTCGTCCGGGAAGACTGCCAATCTCGCGTTCACCAACTGCGTGTTCCGCAACAACCGGTTTAACTACGGCGCCGGCTACCAGTACGGTCAGTCCGGCTCGAAGACGGCGTACTTCGCGAACTTCGCGAGCGTCACCATCGAAGGCTGCCTCTTCGTGGACAACGGCACTGGATTCGCCCGGGTGCAGGCTCTCAGCAACGCCAAGGCCGCCCTCTTCGAGGCGACCGGCTGCCGTCTGAACGTCGTCAACACGCGCTTCGTGGCGAACAGCGACTTCGTAAGCGGCGTCGGCGGGTTCATCTCGCTCCAGACCGGCACCGGCGGCTCCGTGTTCCGCAACTGCGTGTTCGCGGGCAACATCAACGCAAACGACGACTCGTACGGCGTCGGCGCCGGCAGCGTGTGCTCGGCGGGCGGCATCATCTACGTGACGGGCAACTTCGAGGAGAGGCCCGAGATCACGATCGACCACTGCACCTTTGCGTACAACCCCGCGGCATCCTACGGCTGCCCGGCAGCCATCTACGTGCAGCGGGGAATCGTGAACATCTCGAACTCGATCTTCCACGCGAACATGCTCAGCTCCGAGAACCGGTGCCCGGCTGACATCTTCGTGAAGTACGAGCAGGACGATCCGCTCGGCGCGCAGTGCCACGTCTCCTACTCGATGTTCGACGATCTGGGGACGAACAACATCCGCGCCGTCACTGGCGGGATAATCACGACGAACAACCTCTATGTCGCCGACCCGCTGCTGGTGACGACGATGGACGACCTGCTGGCGTGCCTGCCTTCGTGCACCGTCTCGGGCGCACGGCTCTCGCTCGGACGCAACTCGCTGCGCTTCACCAACAACGCGGCGACGCTGGCGAGGCTGGAGGCATTCAACCTGCACCTCAGGAGCCGCGCGGGCTGGTACGACGAGCGCACGGGCGAGTGGTGCAGCACCTCCGGCGCGCCCTCGCCGGCGATCGACGCGGGCGACCCGGCGGCGGACTACTCGAAGGAGCCGAACCGCGCCGGAGTGGGCTTCCCCGGCCGCCGCGTCAACCTCGGCGCATACGGCAACACGCCCTGGGCGTCGATGACTCCGCATCCCGGCAATCTGTTCATCCTGAGGTAGGCGTTAGGCGCGGTCGAACTTGCGGTCGAGCTCGCGGGTGGAGGTGAAGATCATCACCGGCTTCCCCCGCGGGCATACGTACGGCATCCGGCAGGAGCAGAGCTCCTCGACGAGCTTCGTCGCCGCCTCGGGCGTGAAGCGGATCGGCGCGCCCGCGAACGAGCGCGCGACCGACTTCGCGATCAGCTCTTCGCGCCAGCGCTCGCCGCCGCGGCGCTGTCCCGGTTCGGAAAGGTCGCGCGAGATCGTGGCGAGCAGGTCCGCCGCCGAGAGCGACGAGGCGATCTGCGGGATGGCGTCGATCTTGAAGGTGTTCTGCCCGAACGGCTCCAGCGCGAACCCCATCGCGGTCAGCGCGTCCATCGCCGCGGCGAGCCGCGAGTAGTCGACCGGCGAGAGACGCACCGTCTCAGGGATGAGCAGCGGCTGGGACGGCGTCTTAACGTCCTTCAGCCGCTCGTAGACGATGCGCTCGCGCGCGGCGACGGGGTTGATGGTCACGATGCCAGCGTCGGTCTCGATGAGCAGGTAGCCGCTTTCCGGCTGGGCGAGGAACTTGAACCACCGCCACGGCTTCGACTTCTCGCCGTCGACCGACACCTTGAGCTCCGCCTCGACCGGCGCGGGCGCCGGCGTCGCGGCGGGGACGGACTGGTAGGGCGGGGTTGGTGCTGAATGTGGCTGGACTGGCGAGACTGGGGGGATTGGCGAGACCGGCGCAGAAGGGGTCGGCGAAATCTGTGCACGGATTTCCGCCGGCTGTCGGTTGTCGATTGTCGGCTGTCCCATTGCCGCCGCCATCGCTGGTTCCGCGGCGATTCCGATGGCGCGTCCGATCGCGGCGGTGACGGCGGCCTTGACCGCCACGTTGTCCCGGAAGCGAACTTCGCGCTTGGTGGGGTGGACGTTGACGTCGACCTGCCCTGGGTCGAGTTCGATGAAGAGGATTACCGCAGGCCTGGCGTCGCCCTGGCGGCGCGGATACGCCTCGCGGATCGCGTAGGCTACCGATGGCGCGCTGGCGGGACGACCGTTCACAAAGACGTACTGCTCGCGCCGCGTCGGGCAGGCGAGGTTGGGACGCTCGACGAACCCCGACACCCTGACTGCGCCGCCGCGCCCCGTCTCCTCGCCAGGCGGCTCCGGGATCGGCAGCATCGACTCGGTGAACTCGTGGCCGAAGAGGTCGCGCACGCGATCGGCGGTGTTCGCGGCGGGCGGCAGCCGCCCGGCCTCGCGTCCGTCCACCGTGAGCGAGAAGGCTATCTCGGGGTGGGCGAGGGCGTGGACGGTGTAGATCTGGCGGACGTGGCTTTCCTCGGTCGCGTAGGAGCGCAGGAACTTGCGCCGCGCGGGGATGTTGCAGAAGAGGTCGCGCACCTCGACGAGCGTGCCGGGCGGGGAGCCGGCGGGGCGCACCTCGGCGAGGGTGCCGGCGTTCACCTGGAGCATGGTGCCTTCGTCGGAGTCGCGGCGGCGGGTGGTCAGCGTGAAGCGCGAGACGGAGGCGATCGAGGGAATCGCCTCGCCGCGGAAGCCGAGGGTGTCGATGCGCTCGATGTCCTCGGCGTCGAGGATCTTCGAGGTGGCCTGGCGCTCAAGCGAGAGGACGGCGTCGTCGCGGGTCATGCCGCAGCCGTCGTCCTGCACCGACACGAGCTTGCGCCCGCCCTGGGAGATGGCGATGCGGATCGACTTCGCGCCGGCGTCGATGGAGTTCTCGACGAGCTCCTTGACGACGCTCGCCGGGCGCTCCACCACCTCGCCGGCGGCGATCTTGTTCGCCACGTGGAGCGGCAGAACCCTTACGTGTCCGTCGCGCATCAGAGGTCGAGGTTGATGTTGCGCCTGAGGTAGGTGGGCAGGTCGAGGTCCTCGCCGTGCCAGATCGTGGGCTCGGTCTTGTGGAAGCGCCGCGCGCTGCCCTGGCCCGGTCCTAGCGGGCTCTTCGCCGCGCCGCGGCGCCGCGCCCCGGCCTGGCCCTGCTGCGGGGTCTCGACCGCCGCGGCGGACTCGAAGAGCATCACCACCACCGAGAGCCGTCCGCAGAAGGTCGCCTCGTCGTTGACGGTGCCGATCTCGAAGGGGATCTGCTCGCCGAACGCCTCCCTGATTCCGTCCGCCACCCGCCCGAGCTCGCTGAGCCTCAGGTCCTCGCCGGCGAGGACGCCGCAGAGGATGGCGTTCACCGGCGCGCTCGCGATGGCGAGCATCTCCGAGCGGACGAGCCGGTCGACCGCCTCGGAGGCGCGGTCGGGTCCCTGCACGGTCACGAAGGCGAACCTGCCGCGGCCGGCGTTGGCGACGAGCCGGCGGATGCGGTCGGCGTCGAGACGGATGTAGCCTGGCTTCTCGACGAGACGCCAGAACAGGGTGACGCCGCCGGCGATGGTGTCGACGGCGCGCTTCATCGCCGCCTCCATGTTGTCCTCGCCGCCGACGAGCTTGTCCAGCGGCAGGAAGAACGCGGCGCTGGCGGCCTCCTCGACCATGGACATCACCCCGCGCGCGCTGCGCATGCGGTCCTCGCCCTCGAAGGCGAAGGGGGTGGTGGCGAAGACGATCGAGTGGATGCCGAGGTCGGTGAGCCGCTTCAGGATCTCGATGGTGGCGCCGCCGCCGGTGCCGCCGCCGAGCGCGGTGACGACCACCGCGAGCCGCACGCCCTCGAGTTTCCCGTCGAGCGCTGAGATCGAGTCCTCCGCGGCCAGCCTCGCGGCGACCACGTCGCCGCCGGCGCCGCGGCCGGAGAGCCGGTTGCCGCCGATCAGCAGGAAGTTCTCCTCGTCCTGGCCCGACGCCGCGTCGGTGTCGACGGCAAGGAGCCTGAGGTCGCCTCCGAAGGCGCGCGAGACGCCGTGCGCGATGCGCGAGCCGGCGGTGCCGACGCCGACGAGGAGCATGGGTGAGGATGCAGCGCTCATTTGAAGAACCTCCCGATTATGTCGCCGAGGAATGACTTGTCCGCTCCGCTGGCGCGCTGGGAATAGAGGAGCGCGCCGGAGATGGTGGCGAACGCCCACGGGTCGGACACGTCCTCGAGCCCGTCCACCTGCAGCGGCCGCCCGCGCCTGACGCCGAGGCCGAGCTCCAGCTCCGCGAGCGACTCCAGGTCTCGCATCCCGGCGCCGCCGCCGGCGATGACCACGCCGGCGTGGAGGCGGTGGATGAGGTCGGCTTCCTCCAGCGTCTCGCGGATCACGGTGAAGAGCTCCTTGAGCCTCGCGTTGACCACGGTGTCGAGCGCACGGCGCGAGATGGCGCGGCTCTCCATCAGGGCGGATGAGCCGGTCAGCCGGACGCGCGCGTTGTCGGTGGTGTACTGCCCGATCACGGCGCTGGCCTCGTCGGTCTTCAGCCGCTCGGCCTGGGCGTTGGTGGTCTGGAAGGCGTAGGCGATGTCGTTGGTCACGTGGTCGCCGCCGACGCCAACGACGCCCGCGGCGGCGAGGTAGCCGTCGCAGTAGGCGGCGTAGCCGGTGGAGCCGCCGCCGAGGTCGAGCACCAGCACGCCGTTGCGGCGCTCGTGCTCCTCGAGGACCGCGTCGGCGGTGCAGGTGGCGGCGAACACCGGCTCGGAGATCTCCAGCCGCGCGCCCTCGGCGGCGGTGCGCGCGTCCTGGATGCGGTCGGAGCTGGCGTGGATCTGGAGCGTGTTCAGCCTCAGCATTCGCCCCGACATGCCCTTGGGCGAGGTGATGCCGACGAGGTTGTCGATCTGGTAGTCCTGGTCGACGATGTCCAGCAGCTCGCGTCCCTTGGGGATCGGCATCTCGCGCGAGCGCCGCGCGGCCTCCATGATCTCCGCGTCGCCGACCCTGCCGCCGGCGACGACTGCGTTGCCCTCGGCGTTGGCGACGTGGATGTGCTGGCCGGAGGCCACCAGCAGCGCGTTGTGGATCTCGACGTTGCCGCCGGTGGAGTCCTGCTTCGCCTCGATCTCGCGCAGCACGGAGCGGATCGACTGCGTTGCCTGCGAGATGTCGATGATCTGGCTCTTGCGCACGCCCGAGGAGGGGATCTCGGCGTGGCTTAGTATCTTCATCCGCCCGCCCGTCTGGGTCTCGCCGACGGCGAGCACGGTGCGGGAGGTCCCGATTTCGAGCGCTGCGTGGATCTTGCTCATTTTATCGACTCCTTGGTGTCGGCGTAGATTCGGCCGGGGTTCGCGAGGTCCGCCGCGTTCCAGATCACGGCGTTGTCGCCGATCCGGGTGCGGATGGCCTTGAGGAGCAGCCCGAGTCGGCGGGCGAGCTCCGCGCGCGAGGCGGGGCTGGGGTCGTCCATTCCCTCCCACGCGATCTTGGCGGTGGAGTAGCTCCTGCCCAGGGTGGCGGAGACGTAGTCCGGCTTGGAGATGTCCACCTCGAGGATCCCGAGCTCCTGGAACTCCGGGTCGCGCGCGAGGTCGAGGAGCTGCAGCGCCGCCGCCGCGCGCCCCTCCAGCCGCTTGCCCACGGGCGACCCCGGCGCGGCCGTCTCGCGGATGACCGGCAGCATCCTGGTGCCGCGCGAGCAGAGGAACACCATCCCCTCGGCGTCGGCGACGCGCCCGGTGTCGGAGCGGCTTCCCTTAATCCCCATCCGCACGATCGGCGAGCGCTCCTCGGCGACAATCGTCACTTTGTCCGGCAGCCGCTTCACCACCGAGATCGACTTCAGGTTGGGGATCTTCGCGAGCACCTCCCTGCGCTTCGCGTCGAAGTCGATGAGCGCCAGGTTGGCGCCTTTCCTGAGGCCGAAGTTCTCGGCGATGACGTCGCCCTTGACCATCTTGCCCGAGGTCACCGAGACCTGCGAGGAGACGTCGGTCACGACGCACTGCTCGACCCACGTCGCGTGCAGCCGGCTCCACGCCGTCGCGGCGCCGGCGGCGACGAGGCCGACAAGTGCGAGCGCCGTCACTGCGGCCACGATCCGCCGCGTCGTCCCGCGGCGCCGGTTGTCTGGCAGCTTCTTCATTTCCGGTCGCAGGCGGCGCTTGCGAGGATGCGGTCGCACACCCCGGCGAAGGTGAGCCCCGTCTTCATGCCTGCCTTGGGCACGAGGGAGTGTCCGGTGAACCCCGGGGAGGTGTTGAGCTCGAGGACGTATATCCTGCCGACCGGCGAAACCCTGAAGTCGACGCGGGTGACTCCGCGGCAGCCGACGGCGCGGTACGCCTTGACCGCCACCTCGCCGAGCCGCCGCTCGAGCTCCACGCCGTCCGGACCGGAGTCGCGCACGAAGTCGTAGCGCGTCTCGTCCGACTTGTACTTCTCGTCGTAGCCGTACCAGCCGCCCTTGGCGACGATCTCGATGGCCGGCCACGTCTCGCCGTCCACCACCGCCACCGTGTACTCGCGCCCGGGCACGAACTCCTCCACGAGCGCCTGGCCCGCGGCGCCCGGCCGCGCCTTCATCGCCGCGAACGCCGCCGCGAGCGCGCCCGGCCACTCCTCGGGACTCGACACCTTGGAGATGCCCACCGAGCTGCCGTCGCACGGCGGCTTCACCACCACCGGCAGCGGCAGCGGCGGCTTCGCGTCGCCCTCCGACGCGAGCGACCACGGCGGCGTCGGCACGCCGTTCATCTCTAGCGAGAGCTTCGTCTTCACCTTGTCCATCGCGATGCGCGATGTCTCCGCGCCGGGGCCGGTGTAGGGGATGCCGAGCCGGTCGAGCGCGGACTGCACGCCGCCGTTCTCGCCCCAGCCGCCGTGCAGCGCGATGTACGCCGCGTCAACGTCTTTCGGCATCGCGTCGAGGCTCTCGGCGTCGAGCGTGACCGGCACGACCTCGTACTTGCCGAGGCTCGCGAGCGCCTCGGCGACGTTGCGGCCAGAGTCGAGCGAGACCTCGCGCTCGCTCGAAACGCCGCCCATCAAAACAGCAATCTTCTTCATCGGCTGTATTATACCATAATTTCGTGGCTCATGGTTGGGAGGTTGGGGAGATATGACCTTAACTCAAACATCAACGAGGAAGTGTTTGAGTAGATAGGGAAACTCCGATGGTTGGGGTTCTCGCTACCGCTCCACTGCTTCGCGTTCGACAACCATTATCCATAAAACTGCGTTACCCGGTTTAATATCTGGGGGCAAAGCCCCCAGACCCCCGAGCCCCCTGCGGCGAAGCCGCAGATATAAAACATGGCAAAATTGGCTGTGTATTGACGAATGTCAAATGCGAAGCATAGTATATTCTGCGGAGCGGTAGCGAGAGCCCCACAGATCGGAGTTTATAACTAACCGCGAACCACCCAACCAAAAATTATGGTATAATACCGTCCTATGAGAAAGCACAGCACTAACGGGGTTTCCAGAAGGTCGTTCATCGGCGGGATTTCCGCTGTTGGCGCGGCGGGGCTGCTGCACGGCTGCCGTTTGCACGATTTGTCCGGCTACCGCGCCAATTCCAAGGTGCGGCTCGCGGTGATCGGCTGCGGCGGGCAGGGCGCGTACGACGTCTGCTCGTTCGAGCGTCATTCCGGCCTCTGCGAGATCGTCGCCCTCGTCGACACCGACATCGGCGCCGCACATACGCTCGAGACGCTGAAGAAGCATCCCGGCGTTCCTCGCTTCCAGGACTTCCGGCAGATGTTCGACCGGATGGCGGACGGAATCGACGCCGTGCTCGTCGCGATTCCCGACCACACCCACTACTGCGCCTGCATCGAGGCGATGCGCCGCGGCAAGGCGGTCTACGTGGAGAAGCCGCTCGCCCACTCCTTCCGCGAGTGCGAGCTCCTGATGAAGGCGGAGCGCGAGACCGGCGTCGTCTGCCAGATGGGCAACCAGGGCCACAGCGGCGACAACTACTTCCAGTACCGGGACTACGTCGCCGCCGGGATCCTTAAGGACGTGACCAAGGTCGTCGCGCACATGAACATGCAGCGGCGCTGGCACAAGTGGGGCGGAAAGGTGTCGTCCTACCCGAAGGCCGAGCCGCTCCCCGCCACGCTCGACTGGGACAAGTGGGTCGGCGCCGCGCTCTGGCACGACTTCTCCAAGGACCTCGCCTACGGCGAGTGGCGGTGCTGGTACGACTACGGCAACGGCTGCATGGGCGACTGGGGCGCGCACATCCTCGACTGCGTCCACCAGTTCACCCTCAAGGGCGCGCTGCCGACGAAGGTCGAGATCTCCGGCCTCAAGGGCGCGAACCCGTTCGTCTTCCCGATCGAGGACACGCTGAAGATGACCTTCCCCTGCGGGACGGTGGTCGAGTGGTACGAGGGGCTCGACAACAAGCCGCCGCTGCCGAAGGGATTCCGCTACGCCGACAACAAGGGGCTCTTCCCGGCCTCGACCGCCAACGACGGGCTTGTCGACCCGCCGCTCAAGCCCGGCAAGGAGATCTACCTCAAGGACGGCACCGTCTGGCAGGGGCTCTCTCACTCCTCGACGCTGGTGAAGTGCGGCGCGCAGGACGAGCCGGTGCCGCCGTACGAGCGCGCGAAGGACGACCACTGGGAGAACTTCCTTCGCGCGGTCCGCGGCGAGGAGGAGGCGCACAGCCCGTTCCGCGTCGCCGCGCCGCTCTCGGCGATATTCTGCCTCGGCGTCGCCGCGCAGCGGCTCGGGCGCTCCTTCGACTTCGACCCCGTGGCGAAGCGCGCCATTGGCGACGACGAGGTTAACCTGCTGCTCGACGGCCCCGCGCCGCGCAAGGGATGGGAGGGATACTATGAAGCGTAGTGAAGAACAGCGTCATTCCGGCCGGCTGCTCGCCGCCGTGCTTATTGCCGCGCTGGCGGTTCCGTCCGCCCCGGCCGCAGAATGGTACGACGCCAAGACCGGGGTACCGCCGATCGAGCTTGACCGCGCCAAGGCGCTCCGGTTCTTCGCCGAGAACGTCTACGGCGTGAGGCCGGAGTGGAAGTCGGAGCGCCATGCCGAGGTGGTGAAGACGGAGCATGTGGACGAACTTTCCGCGACGCGCAAGGTGATCCGCCTCAACACGTTGACTCCGCTCGGCGAAAAGACCTTCGAGGCGGTGGGGTACTTCCCTGACGGCGCCAGGCGCGCGCCGGTCTTCGTGTACATCTCCTTCCGCGCCGCGACCGAGACCAAGAATCCGCGCTGGCCGCTTAAGTTGATCCTTGCGCGCGGCGCGGCGACGGTCGCGTTCTGCTACGAGGACGTCGTCAAGGACGATGCCAAGGTGCTGGACGGCGTCGAGCGCGCCGACAACGCCTGGGGCGCAATCTCGGCCTGGTCGCTCGCGGCGAGCCGCGTGATCGACTACCTCGTGACCGACGGCGACGTCGACCCGGCGAAGATCGCCGTCGTCGGCCATTCGCGCCTCGGCAAGACCGCCATCTGGACCGGCGCCAGCGACGAGCGCGTGGCGATGACGGTTTCCAACGACTCCGGCTGCTTCGGCGCCAGGCTCCACGCGCGCAACATCTGCGGCGAGACGATCGACCAGATCACCGCCAAGTTCCCGCACTGGTTCGCGCCCAACGCCAGGAAGCTCTACAAGGGGAAGGACGAGAACGGCACGCTGCCGTTTGACCAGCATTCGCTGCTTGCCGCGGTTTCGCCGCGGCTCCTTGCGGTCGGCTCGGCGGCGGACGACTGGTGGGCGTGCCCGTCGGGCGAAATGGCCGGCTGGGAGTATGCCCGCCACGTCTGGAAGGACCAGACCTCGGTCGAGTACCATGTCCGTCCCGGCAAGCACAACCTCACTTCCGTGGACTGGAACGAATACCTTGGCTTTGCCGCGCGGAAGGGCTGGTTCGGCGACATTAGCAGGTGAAAGAGCAGATACTAGACGCGCTGTTCAACACCGACGCCACCCAGGACTGGCGCGGGTTCGTGGTCGTCGCCGCGCTGGCGTTGCCGGCGGTGCTGTTCTGGCTGATGCGGGGAAACGCCAGAAAGCGGCGGCGGATCAGCGTCGACGCGATGGCTGGCGAGGAGGGACCGGACCTCCCGCCGCCGTCCGACGGAGGTGTCGGGTATTGGCTTAGGGCGAACATGGCGCCGCGCAGCAACCCGCCGAACCCGCGGCGAGACTTGGAGTACTTCTCGTTTCTCTACGCCGCCGCCGCCGCGGGCCATCCCGAGGCGCAGGTGCGGCTCGGCTACCTCTCGCTCTCCTACCGCGCGTTTGTGGAGTGCTACTTCTGGCTTTCGCTTGCCCGCGCGCGCGGCATCTCCGAAGTCGAGGAATCCCTGGCCGACTGCCGTGAGGCGTGGATTTCCGCCGGCTACCCGGGCGCGGAGGAAAGTGTATCGCGCAACTTCGACGCCGGCCAGGCTGCGGTCGGCCTCGCGATGCTTGACATCGACACCGGTCGCGACGTCGAGCGCGGGGTCTTCGCGCTAACCGAGCAGGAGATGGCCGGCAACCCGGCGGCGATCGAGGTGTTCCGAGCGCTTCGCCAGGCGGTGTGTCGCGCCAAGCGGCCGCGCGCCGAAGGCGGGAAGGGCCGGGATGGGACGGCTTCAGTGGCTTCAACCAGAAAACAGGAGGATAAATGAGCATATTCAAGGCATACGACATCCGCGGCGTATACGGCAAGGAGCTGTTCGACCGCGACTTCTACCGCATCGCGCGGGCATACGCGCGGTTCTGCGGCTTCGGCGGCGGATCGAAGGTGGTGGTGGCGAGGGACTGCCGCAAGTCCTCCGACGCGCTCTTCGAGGCGTTCTCGCAGGGTCTCGTCGACGAGGGCGTGAACGTGGTCGACATCGGCCTCGCCTCGACGCCGATGAGCTACTTCGCCAACGCCTCGCTCGGGGCCGACGGCTCGGCGATGATCACCGCCTCGCACAACACCAAGGAGTGGAACGGCTGCAAGCTCTGCCGCGCGGCGGCGGTGCCGATCTCCGGCGCGACGGGCCTGAAGGACATCGAGCGCATCGTCGGCGAGATCGACGCCCACGAGCCGCCGTCCGGCCGCGGCTCGATCGAGAAGGCCGACGTCTCCAAGGCCTATGCCGCGCACGTGCGCGAGTTCGCCCACCTCGCCCGTCCGCTGACGGTGGCGATGGACTTCGCCAACGGCATGGGCATCGCCGAGTCCGCCGCGTTCGCGGACTCCGACCTCAGCTACGACTCGCTCTTCGGCGATTACGACGGCGACTTCCCCAACCACGACGCGAACCCGCTCCATGTCGAGACGCTCGCCGATCTGCAGGCGCTCGTCCGCGCCAACCCCGGCAAGTACGCCTTCGGGGTGGCCTTCGACGGCGACGCCGACCGCGCCGGCTTCATCGACGAGAAGGGCGACGTGATCCCGATGGACTTCGTGACCGCGCTCGTCGCCAAGGACCTGCTCGCCGCCAACCCCGGCGCAGCCTGCCTCTACGACCTCCGTTCCTCCAAGGTCTGCGAGGAGACGATCCTCGCCGCCGGCGGCAAGCCGGTGATGAGCCGCGTCGGACACTCGTTCATCAAGGCGCAGATGCGCGAGAACGACGCCATCTTCGCCGGCGAGCTCTCGGGCCACTACTACTTCAAGGCGAACTCCACCGCCGAGTCGAGCTCGATGGCGACCTTCGCGCTCGCGAACATCGTGAGCGCGGCGGACAGGCCCCTGAGCGAGCTTGTCGCGCCCCTGCGCAAGTACGCGCAGTCGGGCGAGATCAACACCCGCACCACCATCCCGCCCGCCGAGGTGCTCGAGCGCATCCGCAGCCGCTTTGCCGGCAAGGCCCGCGTGTTCGAGCTCGACGGCGTCAGCGTCGACGCCTGGGAGACCGAAGGCTACTGGGCGAACGTCAGGATGAGCAACACCGAGCCGCTCGTCCGGCTAAATCTCGAAGGCAAGGACAAGTCAATCATGGAGGCGAAACGCGATGAATATCTCGCTCTCATCCGCGCTTAGGTTCGCCGCGGCCGCATCGGTCGCCGCGATCATCACCGGCTGCGAACCCGACGACGGGCGCGCAGAGCTCGACGCCGGCCGCGCCGCGTACGAGGCGCAGGAGATCAAGAAGGCGGTAAAGCTCTTCGAGAAGAGCCTCAAGCTCGCGCCGGACCGCATCGACGCGCTCGTCTGCCTCGCCCGCGCCCAGCTCGACCTCGGCGAGCTGGAGGAGGCAAGGAAGGCCGTAGCGGCGGCGGAGGCGCTCGCCGGCCCCGGCGACACCGACGTGAAGACGCTCGCCGCCCAGATCGCGTGGCACCTCAAGGACTACGCCAAGGCCGCGAAGCTCTTCGGCGAGGTTGCCGCCGCGAAGGACGCGTCGGCCTCGCTGCAGTCCCAGGCGATGACCGGTCTCGGCATCGTCCACCTCACCTGCGACGAGCGCGACCTCGCCCGGATCGCCTTCCTCCGCGCGATCCGGCTCGACCGCCGCAACGCCGCCGCCTGGTATCATCTCGGGCTCCTCTACCGCGACGCATTCGGCTACCTCGACGCCGCGCTCGAGCAGTTCAACGTCTACGTCCGGCTCGATGTCGCCGCGTCGCCGCGGGTGCAGAAGGTGCTGCGCACCATCATCCCCGGCCTCAGCGACTCCATCCGCCGCGCAGAGGCCGACCGCCCCGGCGCCTCGCGGCGGAACAGCGCTGCGTGCGCAGCCGCGCTCTCCAAGGCCGAGGAGGCGGAGAAGAAGGGCAACTGGAAGACCGCCGCGGCGAAGTACAAGGAGGCGCACGAACTCGATGCGCTCTCCGTGAACGCCGCGCTCGGCCTCGCCCGCGCGATCGAGAAGACAGACACGTCGAACGCCGGCCGGACCCGTGCCTTCGAGTGCTACCGCACCGTCTGCCAGCTCAGTCCCGGCAAGACGCCGGTCTTCCTCAAGGCCGGCAAGCTCGCCTACGACCTCGGCCGCTACGGCGAGGCGGCCGAGATCTACTCCCGCGCGGTGGCGGCCACGCCGTCCAACATCGACGCCATCGACGGTCTCATCCGTTCGCTCCAGAAGACCGGCGGCAGCCAGAAGATCGCCGCCGCCTACCAGAAGTACCGCGAGTCGATCAAGCCGATCAAGAAGAAATGATCGAGGCATTCCAGCCCGCCGACTACGTCATTGCCGGACTCGCGGTCGTCTCGGCGGTGCTGGGGCTTTTCCGCGGGTTCTCGGGGATGCTCGCATTCTGCCTCGCGACAGCCGCCGCCGGCGTCGTCGGCAGCTTCGGCTGGCGCGTCTCCGAGCCGTGGTTCGAGCAGCTGTGGGCGCGCGGCCTCGCGGTGCTGGTGGCGCTGCTCGTCGCCTTCGGAATCGTCCGCGCGCTGGTGCGCCGGTTCGTGAACGGGCTCCTGGCGCAGCCGGCGGACGCCATTTTCGGCTTCCTGACTGGTCTTGTGGTCGTTGCGTTGTTGCTGGCGGGCTGGGCGTTTTCTGGTCTCTACCTTGAATATTCTTTCCTCGCCTCGGAGTTCGCCAGGTATGTCGGGTGACGATCTGCTGCTCGAGGCCAGGAAGCTCGAGCAGAATCTACTGAACTTTTTCTGGCGCCAGGGCGTTTCATACGGTGAAGGCGAGGACCTCGTCCAGGAGACGTACATCCGGCTCTGGGAATACCGCGACCGGTACCGTCCGACGGCGAAGCTCTCCACCTTCCTCTTCATGATCGCGCGGCAGGTGTGGATCGACGCCCTGCGCCGGAGGACACGCCGCGAGAGCCGCGAAGAGAGCTGGGGCCGGGAGCGGCCGGAGACCGTGGAGCCTCCGTCGCCGGGGGTGAAGGAGGACGTGCGCTGGGCGGTGTCGAGGCTTTCGGAGCCGCTCCGCGAGGTGATTGAGCTGGGGGTGTTTCAGGACCTCCCCTACGCGGAAGTCGCGGAAATCCTCTCGATCCCGGTCGGAACGGTGAAGTCGAGGATGTCAAACGCACTGAAGAAGCTTAAGGAGATATTCGATGACGAAGGATCTTGAGGAGACCTTGTCCACGCTGGACGGCGCCCATCGCGAGATGGTGGTGCGGATGAAGTCGTGCTTTGCGCCCGCTCCGGCTTTTGCCGTGCGCCGCCGCCCGCACTGCGGCGCGCTCGCCGCCGCCGCGCTGGTGGCGGTAGCGGCCTGCGGCATCGTCGCCTCGCTCTGGCGGGGCCAGTCGCCGGCGGCGCACCACCCGAGCGCGTTCCGGCTCGCCAGCGTCGGCGACGCGGCGGCGGTGGCGGAGATCCTCCGCACCCAGAACGCCGACGGCAGCTGGCAGACCGACTTCCTCACCCGCCAGAACGCCCGCCTGCTTGCTTCGGTCGACTCCCCCGCCGCTTCGCTTGCCCGCCGCCGCGCCCTGCGCAACCTCCGCGTCCGCGGCCTTGCCGAACTTTAGTCCCGCGAACCACGAACCGCGAATTTTGGTATAATACACACCTGTAGACGGGGTTGTAGCTCAACTGGACAGAGCGACGGTTTCCTAAACCGTAGGTTCCGGGTTCGATTCCCGGCAGCCCCACCACCCCTTGAAAATATTTTGAACCCTAGAATTCTAGAATCCTAGAAATCTAGAAACCTAGGCAGCTAGAAAGAATCGGCGGAATGGCGATATTGAAGAACCAGACCAAGTGGGAAGATCTCTACTACTACCGCAAGACGGTAGTGCTTTACCAGATGACCGTCGTGTTCTGCCGCCGTTTCCTGCCGAAATTCGGCGACCGCACCGTAGATCAGATGGTTCAGGCCGCGACTACCTCGACTACTTGACGGCGCATTCGCTCGTCCGCTGGGAGGCCGGGCATCCGCGCTACGACGCGCTTCTGGGTTTTTGCCGCAGCCACAACGACCTTGTCGACTACGAGCCGCACTTTGAAAAGTGGAGCGACGAGGAAGTCGCGAACTGCGCTGTGACGCTCTGCCACATGGTAGACAAGATGCTGACTACGACGCTGGAAAAGAAAGAGAAGGATTTCACTGAAAACGGCGGAATCCGCGAGCGGATGACCGCGGAGCGCCTTGGGCGCCGTCAGACGCAAAACGAGGAAATCGCGGCGCTAAAGGCCGAGGTGGAGCGGCTTAAGGCGAAGCTGAAGGCAGCCGGGCTTGAGCCTTAGGAGCCTAGCAACCTAGAAACCTAGAAGCCTAGAAACCTAGAAACAGCGAACCGCGAATTTTGGTATAATACATAAAACTTTTCAGGCGAAAAGGCTGCGAAATGAAAACTGACAAGAACAAGGCCAATGCCGCTGGACGCGGCGCGAAGTGTACCGTCACCGACCGGACGGTCGACCCCGACGTGCTCACCTACACCGTGGGCGAGGACCCGGTGCTCGACCTCGAGCTCGCGAAGTGGGACTGCATGGGCACCGCCGCGCACGTGACGATGCTCAGCGAAATGAAGGGCCTGCGCCGTCCGGTGGTGACCAAGGCCGAGGCCGCCAAGGTGCGGCGCGAGCTCGCCAAGGTGGTGAAGCTTTCCGAAGCGGGCAAGTTCACCATCCGCGAGGACGACCAGGACGTCCACATGGCCGTCGAGCGCATGCTCACCGAGCGGCTCGGCGACCTCGGCAAGAAGATCCACACCGGCCGCTCCCGCAACGACCAGGTCGCGGTCGACGTGCGCCTGCACATGAAGAGCGAGATCCTCGCCGTCGAGCGCGAGGTGGCCGACCTCGCCGCCGCGCTCGCGCAGCTGGGCTTCGCCGTTGGCGCGGTGCCGCTCGTCGGACGCACTCACCTGCAGCCGGCGATGCCGTCCACGGTGGAGATGTGGGCGACAGGCCACGCCGAGATGGTGCTCGACCAGATCGAGAACCTCGAGGCCGCATACCGCCTGGCGGACCTCAACCCGCTCGGCTCCGCCGCCGGCTACGGCGTGCCGCTGCCGCTCGACCGCGCCCGCACCACCGCGCTCCTCGGCTTCTCGCGCACGCTCCACAACTGCTTCGGCGCCTCGATGGCCCGCGGCGAATGCGAGGCGTCGCTCCTCTCCGCGCTCGCTCAGCTGATGTGCGTCCTCTCGCGCCTCGCCGAAGACCTGATCCTCTTCTCGATGCCGGAGTTCGCCTACTTCCGCCTGCCGCGCGCCTACTGCACCGGCTCTTCGATCATGCCCCAGAAGTACAACCCCGACGTGCTGGAGCTCGTCCGCGGCAAGACCGCCCAGGTGATCGGCCTCGCCACCGCGGCGCTTTCGCTCCTCCACGCGATGCCGGGCGGCTACAACCGCGACTTGCAGGACGCGAAGCTCCTCTACATGAAGGGGCTCTCGACGACGCGCACCACGCTCAGGATCCTTGCGAAGCTCGTCGCCGGCGTCGAAGTGGACGCGGCCGCCTGCCGCGCCGCCTTCACCCCCGGCGTGTTCGCGACCGACGTCGCGCTCCGCAAGGTCGCCGCCGGCACGCCCTGGCGCGACGCCTACCACGATGTACGCGACCACCTCGAGCTGCTTGGCGCAGAGGACTGCGACGCGGCGGTAAAGGCCAAG
The DNA here is from genome assembly GCA_902770045.1 of uncultured bacterium. Classification (GTDB taxonomy): domain Bacteria; phylum Verrucomicrobiota; class Kiritimatiellia; order RFP12; family UBA1067; genus UBA1067. The sequence continues at coordinate 11,945 of CACXRO010000003.1, read as the reverse complement.
CGCCACGAAGGCACCTGCCTCGGCATCGACCGCAACCTCTACCGCCAGCGCATCGCGTCCGTGCGCAAGTCCGCCGAATCGCGCGCCGCCGCGCTCGAAAAGCGCCGCCGCGCGCTGATGAAGTAAAGTCGCAGCGATGGCAAGGCACTCTACGACGCTGATGCTCGCGGCCATGTCCCTCGCGCTTTGCGCGCAGGCGGAGACGGTGTTTATCGAAGCCGAGTCGTTCAACGACTGGGGCGGCTGGGTCAACGACACCCAGTTCATGGACCAGATGGGTTCGCCGTATCTGCTCGCCCACGGCATGGGCAAGCCGGTCGCCGACGCGAAGAAGACGTTCAAGGCGACGGGCGGCAAGTACGGCGTCTGGGTGCGTACCAAGTACTGGACCGCGCCATGGCACGATGGCGCTGGCGCCGGCACCTTCAACCTCGTCGTCAACGGCGAGAAGCTGCCGAATCTGCTCGGCTGTCAGGGGAAGGGCGAATGGCTGTGGGTCAAGGCCGGGAACGTGACACTCAAGGACGGCTTGAACACGCTCGCCCTGCACGACCTCGACGGATTCGACGGACGCGTTGACGCAATCGCCTTCACGACTGAGGTCGACCCCTGTGCTACCTTGAACGGCCCTCGGCATCTGCTGCTCCCCCCTATGTCGACGCCCGTATTCTTTTACGATGTCGTTGTTGTCGGCGGAGGAATCGCTGGAATCTGCGCGGCGGTTTCGTCGGCGCGGCTTGGACTCAAGACCGCGCTCGTCCACGATCGCCCCGTTCTCGGCGGCAACAACTCGTCAGAAGTGCGCGTACACCTCGGTGCATACGCGAACCTTCCTCCCTATCCGCGGCTGGGCGACGTAGTTGCGGAAATCGGTCCGAAGTCAGGCGGTAACGCGCGCGATGCGTCCGTCTACGAAGACGACCTCAAGCTTCAAGTCGTCAAGGCGACCAAGGGTCTTGATCTCTTTCTTGGCCGGCATGTCAACGGAGTAGTTACGAATAGCGAAGGGCGTATTACCTCGGTCGTCGCGAAGGGCACGCGTAATGGAGATGTATATCACTTCAATGGAAGCTGGTTCGTCGACTGCACTGGCGACGGGACTGTCGGCTACCTCGCCGGCGCAGACTTCCGCATGGGACGCGAGGCGAAGGCCGAGACGAACGAGCCGGACGCGCCGGAGAAGGCGGACATGGTCACGATGGGCGCGTCGGTCCAGTGGTATGCGGGGGAGGCCGACGGTGACGCGGCGTTTCCGACGCGGCCGTGGATGTTGAAGGGCTTCAACGAGGCGAACTGCTCGCCGCACCTCAAGGGCGACTGGTGGTGGGAGGCGGGGCTTGGCCGCGACCAGATCGCGGAAGGCGAGTACATCCGCGACTACGGACTTCTCGTCGCGTTCTCGAACTGGGCGTTCGTCAAGAACGGCTATTCCAAGAAGGCGGAGTTTGCGGACAAGGAGCTCAAGTGGGTCGCGTACAACGCTGGCCGCCGCGAGTCTCGCCGGCTCATGGGCGACTTCATCCTTGACCAGAACCACCTCAGAAACCGCGACATCCAGCCAGACGGCACCTGCGTGACGACGTGGACGATCGACCTCCATCTCCCGAAGGCCGCGCGCGAGTCGAAGTTCGAGGGCGAGCCGTACCAGGCCAACTCGCTCAACGAGGTAATCTGGCCCTATCCGATCCCGTACCGCTGCCTCTACTCGCGCAACGTCCCCAACCTCTTCATGGCCGGACGCGACATCTCCGTCACCCACATTGCGCTCGGCACGACGCGGCTAATGCGCACCCACGGCATGATGGGCGAGGTCGTTGGCATGGCGGCGAGCGTCTGCAAGAAGCACGGGTGCAATCCGCGTGACGTCTACACGACACACTTGGACGAGCTGAAGGAGCTCATGACGAAGGGCGTTGGCGATGGCAAGAAGCACCCGCGCCAGGACTACAATTGCCAGGCTTCGCTCGATCCAGACATCAGGAAGAAACACGCCGAGAGCGTCCAGGGGAGAGGCAAATGAAGGAAGAGTACCTTGCCATAATCGAGAAAACGCTCGACGAAGTCCTGCCGAAGCCCGAGGACCGTCCGGCGGAGCTGAGCGATGCGATGCGGTATGCGGTCGGAACCGGCGGAAAGCGGATTCGTCCGCTAATCTGCCTTGCGAGCGCAGTCGCGGCCGGCGGCCGGGCGGAAGACGCGCGCTATCCGGCGGCGGCGATCGAGCTCCTCCACAACTACACGCTCGTCCACGACGACCTTCCGGCGATGGACAACGACACCGAGCGGCGCGGCAAGCCGACGGTCTGGGCGAAGTACGGCGAGGCGAACGCGATCCTCGCCGGCGACGCGCTCCAGGCGCTGGCGTTCAAGGCCGCGGCGATGGCGTCGCGCAACGTCGGCAGAATCGTCGCGGAACTTGCCGCGGCCGGCGTCGGCGTGGTGCAGGGCCAGATCGAGGACATAGCCGCGGGCGAGAAGGACATTCCGTTCATCTACCGCCACAAGACCGCCGACCTCTTCATGGCCGCCGCGGTCATGGGCGCGCTTGCGGGCGGCGGCGACGACCGCGCGGTCGAGTCGCTCCGCGTCTATGCGCTCAACCTGGGGCTGGCATTCCAGTACGAGGACGACCTCCTTGACGGCGACTCGCCGTACGGACGCGAAGAGACGGAGCGCCGTGTGCGCGACGCCACCGCCGCGGCGCTTGCCGCGCTCGAAGGCCTGCCCGGCGACTCCTCGCCGCTCGCCGCGCTCGCGCAGTCGCTTGTCGGGCGGAAGAAATAGCGGCATACAGACGGGAATACCAGAGAATATGGAAGAACGAGATACCACTTACGAAAAATCGCAGCATGACCTCGCCGTCGCGCTGAACATCGCGCACCTCAAGGGCGAGGTCGTGGAATTCATGTTCCGTCACCAGAACTACGCCGAGGTCAGGGACTTCGTCGGCAGCAAGGTCTGCGGCATCACCGGCGCGCAGCATCTGATGCTCACCTGCGAGGACGGCACGCGCAGCGACTGGTTCGGCGATGACGCGCCGGACTGCTGCCGCAAATGCGCGAAGGCGTCGGCGAACTTCGAGAAAGACCTGCCGCCGGGATTCTTCGCCGAGGGCGAGGCGGTGATCGTGAACGACGGCGACCAGCTGCCGGACATGAACCTGCCGCGCTACTGTCCGATGAGGTCGTCGGTGATAGCGCAGTTCAGGAAGGGCAAAGGCCTGTGGCGGATGGTGGCCGACTACACGAAGCCGCACAGCCACAACATGCAGGAGGTCGCGCGTGGGCTTCGGGTTGCGCTGGAGTTCCTGTCCATCACCTACGCCAGGGAGCAGAACGCGAAGACGATTGCGAGGATGCAGAGGCACCAGAAGTTCCGCATCGACACGCTTTCCTACGCGCTTTCGAAGGACGACCTGCCCGGCCTCATAGACCTGACGCTGCACCGCCTGATGGAGCTGACCGAGTGCGACTACATAGCGATCCACTCGATGGACGGAGACCACCGCCTGCTCTATCCCGGTGAGGAGCTGAAGACCTGCCCGGGGCGCTGCGAGGCGTGTTCGTTCTACAAGCTCGTCATCCCGCCGGTGGAGGACGCCGACCACATCATCGAGCTGACCGACACGAAGAGGCAGACCGTCACGTCGCTTCCGTCCGAATGTCCCGCGAAGTCGCTTGAGGTCGCCGTAGTGTACTGCGACGGAAAGCCCTGGGGCGGCATCGCGCTGCACTATGTGCGCAGACGGAAGAAGATCTCCGAGGAAGACCGCTGCACGCTCAAGATCGCCGCCGGCGTCCTCAAGCTCGCGCTCGAGCGCCATTCCGCCGCCGTTCGCCTCCAGTCCGAGCGCGACCGCGTGATCGAGGCCGAGGAGGCGAGAAGCTACTTCTTCTCCTCGGTTTCCCACGACATCCGCACGCCGCTGAACGCCATCATCGGGTTCTCGGAGCTTCTCGAGGCCGGCAGCGTGCCCGAGAACGAGGCGAAGCAGTACCTCAGGATGATCGTGTCGAGCGGCAAGACGCTTTTGCAGCTGATCAACGATGTCCTCGACCTCTCGAAGATGGACCTCGGCAAGATGCAGTTCAGCCTGGAGTCCGTGAACATCGGCGAACTGGTCAACGAGATGGTCATGATGTTCGGGCCGATGGCGAAGGCGAATGGCCAGGCGATCGTCGCGGAGGTCATGGATTCCCGGCGCTTCATGGTGGACCCGTACCGGTTCAGGCAGGTGCTTTTCAACTTCGTCGGCAATGCGGTGAAGTACGCTGGACCGTGCACGATTCGCGTCAGGGTGGAGTATGCAGACGGCATGCTGACCACGACGGTGGCCGACGACGGCAGGGGAGTGCCGGCCGAGAAGGCGAAGCGTCTCATGCAGCCGTTCGTGCAGGCCGACATCAAGAATCGCACCGAGGGCAGCGGGCTCGGGCTTGCGATCTGCAAGAGGCTTGTCGACATCGCCCACGGCACGGTCTCAATCGAGACTGCGTCCGGCAAGGGGTTCAAGATCCAGACGAAGGTGCCCGTGGACGTCGCGCCGGACGGCGATGGCGCCGGGACGGAGGAAACTGCGGCCGCAGGCGGAGCGACGGCTTTGCCCCGGCGCATTCTCGTCGTGGACGACTCGCCGGTGAACCGCGCGGTGCTGAGGGCCATGCTGAACAAGATGGGCATCGACAACCTGGAGCTCGCGGTGGACGGCAAGGCCGCACTTGAAGTGCTGGAGCGGGATCCGTCCTTCGACCTCGTCCTGACAGACATGTGGATGCCGGTCATGGACGGCGCCGAGCTTATCAAGCGGATTCGCGCCGACAAGAGGCTTGCGCAGCTGAAGGTGTGTTCGGTCACCGCAGACGTGGAGGCGCTCTCGACCTATCGCGAGCAAGGGTTCGACGCGCTGCTCCTGAAGCCGGTGACGGTCGAAAAGCTCTTGGAGCTGCTGGGGCGGCTTGAATTCCGTTGACGCCGCGCTCTGCGTGTGCGTCAGGCGATCAGGATCGACGACGGCTCGGTGGCGGCGTCTTCGCGTGGCTTGAAGCGGAGACCGGCCTCTACCTCGGTGCACATCTGGTAGACGTCGCTCCAGGTGGAGACGCGGCGGTCGCGGTTCTTTACCAGCATCGCCTCCAGCAGCTGGCAGAAGCCCTCAGAGAGGACCGGTCGGTAGGAGCGCGGGTCGCGCGCCTGGCTCGACGGACTGCAGTGGGCGCGCATCGTATCCTCGTTGCTGAGGCCGGGGAAGAGGGTGCGCCCGGTGGAGAGGTGGTAGAGCGTGGCGGCGAGCGAGTAGATGTCGGAGCGGCAGTCGACCTCGACATCGCCGTAGACCTGCTCGGGCGAGATGTAGGCCGGGGTGCCCAGCACCTGGTCAGGCGGCTCGAGCGTCCCATCGCGCTGCTCGTAGCGGTGGAAGATTCCGAGGTCGGTAAGCTTCACCACGCCATCGGAGTTGATCATGATGTTCTCCGGCTTGATGTCGCAGTGCACCACGCCGTGGTCGTTCCAGGCGGCGTTGAGCGCGGCGGCCACCGACTCGCAGATGAGCAGACAGTCGGCCTCTCCGACGTGCTGCTTGCGGCGGAGGAGGTCGCCGAAGGTGTAGCCGTCGACGTACTCCATGATCATCCGGCAGCCATCGCCGTCCTGCTCGAAGCCGTACGCCTTGACGATGCCGGGGTTGTCCATCTCCTCCATCACCCGCTCCTCCTCGCGGAAGGACGCGATGTCGCGGCCGCTCGAGGCGAACTCGCCGGCGAGCACCTTGACGGCCACGTAGCCGCCGCGCGACTCGTCCCAGGCCTTCCAGACCGTGGACATCCCGCCTTCGCCGACGCGTTCGAGGAGCTTGATTCCTTTGCCAGCCATTTTCTACATGCCCCATTCCTTGAGCTTGCGGTGGAGGGTACGCCGCGAGATGCCGAGCGCGTCCGCCGCGGCGGTCTTGTTGCCGCCAGCCGCCTTGAGCGCGGCGAGGATCTGGGTCTTCTCGACGTCCGCGAGCGAGGCCGTTGGCGCTGGTGCGGCGGCCGGCGTGGCCTCTGCCGTCGCGGCGGGCGCGGTTGGCGCAAGGATCTCGGCGGGGACGTCGTCCAGGGTCAGCGTCTCGCCGGCGGCGAGCACGACCATCTTCTCGACCGCGTTCCGGAGCTGGCGCACGTTGCCCGGCCATGAATACGCCTCGAACGCCTTGAGCGCGGCCGGCTCGATGCCCTTGACGCGTCCCTCGCCGGCGGCGGAGAACTCGGCGATGAAGTGCTCGACGAGCGGCGCGATGTCGGACGGGTGGTCCTTGAGCGCCGGCATGCGGATGTCGATGACGTTGAGCCGGTAGTAGAGGTCTTCGCGGAACTTGCCTTCGGCGACGAGCGAGATGAGGTTGCGGTTGGTGGCGGCGACGAGCCGGAAGTCGACCGGCTTCTCGAAGGAGGAGCCGAGCCTGCGGACGCATTTCGTCTCCAGCGTGCGCAACAGCGCGATCTGGGTGGCGAGGTCGATCTCGCCGATCTCGTCGAGGAACAGGGTGCCGCCGCCGGCCTCCTCGATGCAGCCTTTCTTGCCGTCCTTGAGTCCGCCGGTGAAGGTGCCGGGCTCGTAGCCGAAGAGCTCGGACTTGAGCAGGTCGGCGGAGAAGGCGGAGCACTCCACCGCCACGAACGGCCCTGCGGCGCGCTTCGAGAGCGCGTGGATCGCGCGCGCGGCGAGCTCCTTGCCGGAGCCGCTTGGCCCCTCGACGAGCACCGTCGCGTCCGACGGCGCCACCTTGCGGATGATGCGGTAGATGGACTCGAGCGACTTCGAGGAGCCGGTGAAGCCGTCGATGGCGTCGCCGGCGGCCGGCGCGGCGTCGGTGTGCGCGGCGGCGGCGGCCTCGATCACCTGGGCAACCCTGAGCTCGAACGCCTTCATGTCGGTGATCGGCTTCTGGAAGAAGTCGGCGGCGCCGTCCTTCATCGCGGCGACGGCGAGTTCGACCGTGCCATAGGCGGTGAGCAGGATGGCGGCGAGGCCGGGGTGGATCTCGCGGGCGCGGCGGAGCAGGGTGACGCCGTCCTCCCCGGGCATGCGGATGTCGGATATCATCAGCGCGAGGTCCGGGGTGGCGCGCACGACATCGAGCGCGGCGTCGGCGTCCGGCGCGAGCAGGCATTCGTAGCTCGGGCGGAACCAGCGCGCGAGCGTGTCCCGGAGCGGCTTTTCGTCGTCGACGATCAGAATCTTGGGTTTCATTTCAACTGCCTCACGCGTCTTTCGATTCTTGGCAGGCGGATGGTGAACGAGGTGCCTTCGCCGGGCGCCGACTCCACCGAGATGGTGCCGCCGTGGTCGTTTACGATGCGCTTGGAGACCATGAGCCCGAGGCCGGTGCCTTTCTCCTTTGAGGTGCGGTAGGGCTCGAAGATGTGGCCGAGCTGTTCGGCGGGGATGCCGGGGCCGGTGTCGCTGAGGACCACCACGACGTCGGAGTCGTCGTAGTGGACGGCGATGTCGATGGAGCTGCCGTCCTTCATCGCCTCGAGCGAGTTCTTGATCAGGTTGAAGAACACCTGCTGCATCTGGTCCGGGTCGATGGCGACGGCGGGCAGGGCGGGCGGCAGGTCGAGCGAGACGTGGACGCGGCGCTCCTCAAACTGGGAGCGGAAGGCGTCGAGGCAGTCGCGGATGGGCTTCTCGACCGAGCCAGGCCGCAGGGCCGGCCGCGCGGGGCGGAGCGCCTGCAGGAAGCCGCGGATGATGCCGTCGAGCCGCTTCACCTGGGTCTTGCAGATCTCGATCGACTCGACGTCGGTCGGGTCGCGCTCGAGGAGCTGCAGGTTCATGGCGATGGCGTTGAGGGGGTTGCCGATCTCGTGGGCGACGCCGGCGGCAAGGTCGCGCACGGCCTTGGTGGCGCCGAGGCGCAGCTCCTCCTCGGTGCGCGCGCGCTCGGCGGTGATGTCGCGCAGGTAGACTATCGTCTCGTCGTCGAGCGGGATCGTCTGCACCTCGAGCGTGCGCGCCTCCGGGTAGGTGACTGCGACCTCGCGCCGCGAGGCGACGCCGTGGGGGAGGCCGAGCGACGGAAGGGCGTCCTCGGGCTCCACCCCCAGGAGCTCCTTCGCCGCCGGGTTTGACTGGATCACCGCCCCGTTGGCGTCGAGGCGGATGAACCCCTCCTTGAGCGCGTTGAGGAGCTTCTCCGCATGCGAAAGCTCGTCGGATACGAGCTCGTACTGCTCGCGCAGGTGGCCGACGTCGAGCTTGGCGATGTGCTTGCGCACCCCCTTGAAGAAGTTCCTCATTTCCTCCGGTTGTCGATCACGCGCTTGATCTTGCCCTCGCTCCGCGGCAGCGTGCCGGGCGCGACGAGGGTGATCTTGGGCGAGAGTCCGACGATCTCCTTGATCGACGCGGCGACGTGCTTCCTGATCGCCTCCATGCCGGAGATGGTGTCCGTAAACGCGCTCGCTACCACCTCGACCTTGATTTCGAAGCGGTCCATGGTGTCGGTGGACGAAAGCTCGATCATGTAGTGCGGCGCGACTTCCGGCACCTTCATGAGGCATGCCTCGATCTGGCTCGGGAAGACGTTGACGCCGTGGATGATGAGCATGTCGTCGGAGCGCGCGTGGACGCGGTCCATGACGCGCATCGTGCGTCCGCACTTGCACTGCTCGACCTGGAGGCGCGAGAGGTCGCGGGTGCGGTAGCGCACCATCGGGGTGCCGAGGCGGTCGAGGGTGGTGAAGACGAGCTCGCCTTCCTCGCCGTCGGGCAGCGGCTGGAGGGTGTCGGGGTCGATGATCTCCGGGTAGAAGTGGTCCTCCCAGATGTGGAGCCCGTGCGAGTGCTCGCAGTTGCCGGCGACGCCGGGGCCGGCGATCTCGGTGAGACCGTAGATGTCGTGGGCGGCGATGCCGGAGATCTCCTCGATGCGCGCGCGGATTTCGTCCGTCCACGGCTCCGCGCCGAAGACGCCGTGCTTCAGCTTGGTGTCGCGGCGGAAGTCGACGCCGAGCTTCTCGGCCACGGTGGCGAGGTGGAGGAAGTAGCTCGGCGTGCAGCAGATGACGGTGACGCCGAGGTCCTTCATGAGCATGATCTGCTTTTCGGTGTTGCCGGCGCCGGTCGGCAGCACCGCGCAGCCGAGCTTCTCCGCGCCGTAGTGGGCGCCGAGGCCGCCGGTGAAGAGTCCGTAGCCGTAGGAGACCTGCACCACGTCGTCGCGGGTGATGCCGTACATGGCCATGCACCGGGCGACGCCCTCGGTCCAGATCGCCACGTCGCCGGCGGTCTGCGGGATGCAGATCGGCTTGCCGGTGGTGCCGGAGGAGCAGTGGAATCGGTTGATCTCGCTCATCGGCGCGGCGGTGAGCCCGAGCGGGTACTCGTCGCGCAGGTCCGTCTTCTTCATGAAGGGGAACTTCGCGAGGTCCTTGAGCGTCACGAGGTCGCGCGGCTTGACGCCGGCCTCGTCGCAGCGGCGGCGGAAGAGCGGCACGCGCTCGTATTCGTAGGGGATGAGGGTCTGGAGCTTCTTGAGCTGCAGGGCCCGCAGCTCGTCGATGCTCATGTAGTCTGGTTTTGAAATCGGGTTCATGGGGTGTTCGTGGTTGGGTGGTTAGGTGGTTGGGTGGTTAGGTGGTTAGGTGGTTGGGTGGTTGGGTGGTTGGGTGGCCTTTCAACCTTTCAACTTTTCAACTTTTCAACCTTTCAACTTTTCAACTTTTCAACCTTTCAACTTTTCAACTTTTTAAATCGGTCGTCGAGGGCGTCGAGAAGGGTCTTCATCTGCCCATCGGTCCCGATCGTGATGCGCAGCCAGTCGCCGGTGATAGGCCCGGGGAAGTAGCGCACGAAGATGTTCCTGTCCTTGAGATACGAGAAGATGTCTTTTGCCGCATCTCCCGTCGGCGGCTTCGCGAAGACGAAGTTGGCTTCGCTCTTGATTACGTCCCATCCGCGCTTCGCGAGCGCCTTCTCGAATGCCGCGCGGGTCTTTATGACCTTGGCAACCGTCTTCCTGTGGTACGCACCGTCCTTGAACGCCGCGAGCGCGACTGCCTGGGCCACGGCGTCGACGTTGTACGATGGCTTCGCCTTGTACAGCGCTTCGATAAGGTCCTTAGGGCCGATGCAGTAGCCTACGCGGAGCCCGGCGAGCGAATAGCTCTTCGAGAACGTGCGCATTACGATTATGTTTTGGTTGCGCTTGGCGGTGGCAAGCGACATGCAGTTGCCGCGCGCGAAGTCTGCATACGCCTCGTCTACGATCACCACGCCCTTGAACTTCCCCGCGAACGCGGCGATGGTCTCTGGCTCGGCGAATTCGCCTGTCGGCGCGTTGGGATTCGTCCAGAGGAAAAGCGAGATGTTGGACCTGCGGCATTCCGCGAGGGCGGCTCTTGCGCGCCGCGCATCGTCTGCCGCGCGGCCGACGCCAACCCACTTTACGTCGCGTATCGCCGCGAGCGTCTTGTAGAGCGTGTAGCTCGGGTCGAGCGAGCCGATCGATTCGTCGTTCTCCACAAAGACGCGCGATGCGAGGGCGAGTATCTCGTCCGATCCGTTGCCGACGAATACGCGGTCGGGCGTCGTGCCGTTTTCGTCGGCTATCGCCTTCGCGAGCGCCGTGAAGTTGGGGTCGGGATAGCGCCGCAGGTCGTCGAGGTCGAACGACGAAAGCACGGCCGCGCACTTTGGCGACGGCGGATACGGGTTCTCGTTGGTGTTCAGCTTGACGACGCTGTGCGATGTCGGCTGCTCGCCGGGCGTGTACGGCTCGAGTCGCAGGATATGGGCGGCGGTTCTCATTGTTCGCTTGGCTCCCTGGGGATCAATTCGGCGCTGGTGTGGCAGACGACGCGCTTGAGGAGGAGCGGCAGCATCGGCTCCTCGGTGACGTGGCTCGTAAGGTTGCTGACGGAGCCGTAGTCGCCGTCGCGGATGGTCTTGTCCAGAAGCGCGATGTTGGTCTCAACCTTGACAGTGTCGGAGAAGAAGCGGCAGCACCAGCCCTCGGGGTTGCCCGAGACGAACGGGATGCAGTTGAAGAGCTTCCAGCCCGAGGTGCGCACGCAGCACATGTCATGGCCGCCTTCGCGGCAGATCTGGACCGAGCTGCAGCCGGCGAGCGCGACGGCGGCGAGGATGAAAGCGAGGCGCTTCATTTCAGCACCCCCGAAAGCTGGATCTCACGGTAGCACAGCAGATAGGGGATCGGCACCGGGATGTTGGTGAAGGGGATGGAGAAGAGGACGTTGTCGTAGTTGTTGTAGACCAGGTCCTGGACGCTCGCGCCGCGCGCGTGCGCGTATTCCATGAAGCGATGCTGGACCTTGTCGAGGGTGACGTCGTCGCGGAAGAACGCCCAGGGGCCGGCCCGATCAGGCTCCGGAGTGGCGTTGCCGCAGCAGAGCGGGATGCAGTTGAAGAGCCACCAGCCGTTGTTGGAGACTAGTACCTGCTCCGAGTCCGCAGCGGGCGAGTATGCCGCGTCCACGGAAAAGCATCCCGCCGCCGCGACTGCAAGAACAACCGCCGCGGTCCGCGCCGCCACTCTCCATATTGTGCTCATTTCTGCGTATTATACCAAAAATCCCGGCGGACAGTTCGTGCCACATGGTTCTGTCTGGGCTAACCACGAGCTGCGAACCACGATGGAAATGCTAATTCTTGCCCCAGGTGGTGGTGATTTTTGGTATAATTCACCCATCCCGCGAGGCGGAAGACGCGACGCAGGGTGATAGTCCGGGAAACGGACAAGTAGTCGGAGTTGCATGGTAATCGGAGCAAATAGCCTGGTCGTATGCGCATTTGCCTGCGCAGCGCTGGCGTTTGCCTTTCTGCTGGCTCTACTTGGTAGGCGTTTCTTTGCCCTGTTGTCCGATGCGTTCTCGAGGATGTCGCGCCCCAGACTTGCGGCCTTCCTTTTCTTCGCCGCCGTCGCCACCCTCTGCGCC
>CACXRO010000002.1 GCA_902770045.1 uncultured bacterium | reverse complement strand
GCGGCGGCGGCGCGTCCATGTCCATCGGCGGCGGCGGCGGCGGCGGCGCGGGCGGCGGCGGCGGCGGCAGCGGCTCGTATCTCGTGGTCGACGACTGGGACGATCCTGACAACGAACACCTCTTCATCTACAACGGACAGGGCGTCCGGATCGTTGACGAGTGGACTATCCGCGGCGAGTGCGGCGGCGCTGGCGGCGGCGGCAAGGTCGGTGGCCGGGGCGGCGACGGCAAGGAAGGTTCGCTAGACAAGGGAACAAAGGGCGGTACGGGCAAGTCGCACAAGAACTACAGCGAGTCCACGTCCTCCTCGAAGGCCGGCGACGGCGCCGCCGGCGGCAACGGCGGCGAACAGGGCGCAGGCGGGAAGGTCGTCGTTCTGCCGACGGCCGCGCTTTCGTGCAGCCCGCAGGAGCAGTTCCTCAAGGTTACGGTAACGCTTGACTTCGGTCTCAAGGAGAACGGCAGCGCGAAGACGATGACGTTCGAGCAGCCCTTCGCCTGCAAGATGGTGCCGCTTTCCGACGCGGCGCGCGTGACGCGCGCGGGCTACAGGTTCGCCGGATACTGGACGACGCGCGAAGGCGACGGGACGTGCGTGTACGGGCCGGACTACAAGCCGACGATGGTGATGTCGCCGTATGTGGCTGGATACACGCTGTACGCGCGCTGGGAGATTGATTCGAGCATCCTCTCGGTCACGTCGTCCGGCGACGGGGCGAGCGCGCTCGACGTTTACGGCAACGAGGCGATCACGCTTCGCGACGCGGTGAACGCACTCATCGACAATCCGCTTCTCGTCGGCGGGGATGGCCGCCGCCGCGTCACGTTCGAGAAGCTCGACTCGACAAACAGAGTCATCCGGCTCGCGCGGCAGATCGAGATTCCAGCTGGCGTGCGGTCGTTCGAGATCAACGGGCTCTGCACGCTCGAACCGGGACAGAAGGGCGTAGAGATTGTCGCGGGACCGAACGCGCGGCACCTGAACTACGCCGGCAAGTCTTCGGACGGCGGGATGTTCTCGCTCGCCAGCCTGAACTTCACGGGCGGCAGTTATTCGTCCACGGTAGAGTCTTATGCCGGCTCCATCTACCTCGGCGGCGGCGCATCCCTCTCGGTGGACACATGCTCGTTCATGGACAACCATGCCGGCGGAGTGGTGGACGGCGCGGTCATCGCCCTTGATGCGGCGACGGACCCGTCCGCCGTGCTGCTTGTGACTTCATCCACGTTCTCGGGAAACAGCACGCCGCACTACGCCGGTGCCGTGCTTATGCGCAGGGGCTATGCGCTCTTCGTGAATACGACATTCAGCGGCAATAAGGCTGACACATTCGGCGGCGCCATTCTGGAGGTTGGCGGCGCCCATATCGACATGCTGAACTGCACATTCGCCAAAAACACTGCCGTAAGAGGCGCTTCCATCCATAGCGCGGATCCCAGAGCCGAGATTCGTTCGGTGAACTGCATCTTTGCCGACAATCCGACCCACTGGGGTTGCGTCTCGATGTCTGAAGGCAAGAAGGAATCCTATTGGACTTCCGAAAATGTCTATTCCAATAATGTCTTCACCGCGGGCGGCATGGCGGTCACGCAGGTCGTCGCGGGCGTCACGCATGTCATCCATCCGCCGCGCGGCGGGGTGGACGCGGGCAACGAGGACGCGGCGGAAATCTACCACGACGCGAGCTACGACCATGTGCTGGCTGTCGGGCGCGACGGGCGGCGCGTGCTGCTCCTGGGAGACGCGAACGAGGCGACCATTCCGTTCACGATCGACCAGCTCGCGCAGCTGCGCACGTCCCCGACGCGCGGCGCGGTGCGCCTCGCGGTGGGCACGGAGCCGGTGGTGGTCGAGCTGGACGGCGTCCTCTGCGACTCAGGCGGCAACGTGAGGTCCAACGAAATCGTCAATGCGGCGGTGACGGTCTCCTACAGCGACGGCAATGATGCGACGACGAATCTCGTCATCAAGACGGCAGACTACGGCGTGTTCGGGCTTTCGGTGCCGGTGGACGGCTCGGACGGCATCTCGCACAATGTGACGGGCATCCAGAGCGCACAGCTCGGTCCCGAACCCATCGCGGTGACGATGGCGCCTTACGCGCTGAAGGCGGCCTCGGTGGATGTGCTCTCTTCGCCCGACTACATTGTTTTGGAGGGCGACGATATCGCGATCGGCAACGTCGCCGCGCAGTCGATCGCGGCGGGGCAGTCGTTCGACGCGAGCAGCGCCAAGAGCTTTACCGCAGGCTCGCTGAAGGGCTTCAAGGAAATCAGCCTGGAGCAGGTGTCGATCTCCGGCGGGTCGCTCAAGTGGCTCGGCGGGATGGGGCCGGCATCGGGCGTCACCTTCGCAAAGGGCGAGGCGGAGAACGACGGACTCTTCCAGCTCCAGGCGCGGTGCAGGAACCCGAACGGCGGCCAGCTCCAGATCGATGTCGTGGAGGGCGGCAACGTGGCCTTCAACGTGACGCCGAAGGGAACTGTAGGCCCGGACGGCACGGATCGCCGTCTCGTCTGGACGGTGCCCGTCCGCAAGGGCCAGACGATCCGGCTTACGATGTACGGCGGCTCGTCGGCGTTCGAGCTCTCGTCGGTCAGGGGGCAGTTCATCTACTTCGGCGTGGCGGAGTAGTTGAAAAGGTTTGAAAGGAAGCAAGTGATGAAAAAGATACTCTTGGCAATGATCGCGACGACCGCCGCGATCTCCGCCTCGGCGGCGACAGTGAAGGATCTCTCCGACAAGGAGGTCTTGACGATCGACACCGACACCACCTGGTATGGCACGACAGGCCAAAGCCCGATCAACGTGCCGGGCAACACGAGAGCGGTCATCAACATCAAGAAGGGCAAGACGCTTACGGTGTATGGCGCAGACGCGAGCGGCCAAACCTTCGGGGTGCCTGCCATCTACGTCCCCCCGACCGCGACGCTCTACATCACCGGCGAAGGCAAGCTGGTTGCCGTGGGCGGCAACGGCGGTAACGGCGGCAATGGAAGTGACGGTGCCGATGGCAGATACGTCCTAAGCGCTTACCACTTCAACGGCGAAGGCGGCGAAGGCGGCTACGGTGGCGGCGGCGCGGGCGCCGGCATCGGCGGCAACGGCGGCACGGGTGCAAGCGGCGGCGCGGGTGGTGGGACAAGTGGCCCGCGGGCCGATGGCGACAACGATGAATACCCGGCAAACGGAACCGATGGCGGCACGGGCGGCGACGGTTCGCCCGGCGTGTCGTGCGGAAGCGTGTACATCCTCGGCACTGTTACCGTGGAAGTGAGAGGTGGCTCGTCCGGTGAAGCCGGCTCCGCCAGCAGATCATGGGGTGGCTACGGTCATAACGAGACCAGCAATGACGACTGGTATTCCGGCGGCGGCGGTGGCGGCGGCGGCGGCGGTGGCGGCGGCGCTGCAATGTCCATCGGCGGCGGCGGCGGCGGCGGCGGTGCCGGCGGCGGCGGCGGCAGCGGTTCGTTTGTCGTTACCGACAACGAAAAAAGCTTCTACAGTTCTAGCGTCGACGGCGGCATGGGCGGCAACGGTGGCGGCGGTTATTCCGGCGGCGGCGGCACGAGGGGTGGCGGCGAAACGAGTACTTATCATGACAACTACGACTCCGATATTGGATACTCGAAGACGGGCGCGGGCGGCACCGGCGGAAATGGCGGAAGCCAGGGCAACGCCGGCAGCCTCTATAAGATGTCAACGGCAACGCTGACCGCATCGCCGGCGCGCATTCCTTCCGAGGTGACGGCGCTTTCAGGCTCCGAAAATGAAGTGGTCAATACTACAGTCACGTTCAAGCACAACTCAAGCGCGAATGTCGCAGATCAGACCAGGTCGGCGTCGCTCGCGTTCGCTCCGCCGGCTGCGCCTTCTCCTGCCGAATACACAGGCTACCTCAACTGTGTCGCCTTTAGCGTTTGGCCGTACGCCGAGAACGTGACGCTCTTTGCGCATTGGCTGAGGCTTTCCAACCTCACGTTCATGTCGGACGAAGGATCGGGCCTGGTCGAAGTCGGAACTGCCGTCGCGCAAAAGGGCCTGGCTCTTCCCGCCGCACCCGGGACGACAAGGACCGATTGGAACTTCGCAGGCTATTGGACGGATCCAGAGGGCGGCACGCAGGTCTATGACGAAAACCTCAGTCCGGTGGCGAGCGCCTGGGATTCCACCCAGGACATGACGCTTTACGCGCACTGGGAGCCGGTGAGCGTATCATTCTACCTGACGCTCAAGGCCGACGGCTCCACGGTGAGCAGGGATCTCGTCCGTCAGGGCGATGCCGTCGAATCGGTTTCGGTGCCGGTGAAGGCCAACTTCAGTTTCCAAGGCTACTGGACGGATGCGACTTCCGGGACCAAGTTCTTCAATGCGGACGGGACGCCTGTCAATTCCACCTGGGGCTATTACCCGGAATTGACGCTCCATGCGCACTGGGCGCCGACGCATGCCGTCACCTTCGTTTCGACGGACGCGACAGTCGGCTCGGCCGTCTATGTGGAAGGGGAGGCGGGGGATGCCGCGCCGGTTCCGACCCGTTCAGGCGACTACATCTTCCTCGGCTACTTCACGGAGAACGGCGTGCAGGTCTTCGACGGGAGCGGCGCGCTCATTCCGGGATCCCTACCGGGACTTTCGACGGACGCGACGCTCTACGCGCACTGGGCGCCACCGGAGGGGAGCATCGCGAAGCTCGTATATCGCGGGCAGCTGACCTTGCTCGGAACGGACACCCCGGCGACCGACACGCAGAAGTACACGAAGACGATGCACTTCAGGGTGTACGACGACGAGTCGGCGACGACGCCGGTCTGGCAAATCGACAACCAGACGGTGACGGTCAACAAGGACGGCAGCTTCATGGCGATGTTCGGCGACGAGACGCTCGCGGCGCTTATCGCGACAGGCCTTGTCTCGCACGTGGGCGTGGCGATCGGCGAAAACGCGGGGCAGGCGATCGAGCTGAAGCCGCGGCGCGAGATCCGCCCGGTCGCGGTGGTCAACCGCGCGCTGGTGGCGGAGGCCGCGGGGACGAATCCGCGCGTCGGAAACCTGGTCACGGAAAACGCGCTCGCGGCGAACAACGTGACGATTTCGCAGTTGGAGGTGGCGGGCACGGTGACGGCGCCCGGCGCCGGTCCGGTGGACGTCTCGCCGGTCGTGGTCGGCGAGCGCGAGACGCTGACGCTCCTCAGGGGCGGCGGCGTAAATGTGTTCTCGAAGAACCGCGTCGACTTGGGCACTACGGACAACGTGCAGCGCGGGCAGAAGATCGGCTCGGGCCCTGCGCCGTCCGACGGCTTCGCCCTGATCACGAGCAAGAAGGAAGGGGCGCGCGGGCTTAGAATCCCGGGGGTGATCCAGTACTGCCGGAAAGGGGAGTACGTGCGGGCGCCCGCATCGGAGCCGGACGGGGTGAAGGTGACGTTCTTCCCGTTCGTGGGCTCCGCCCGTTGAAAGGTTGAAAAGTTGAACAGTTGAAAAGTTGAACGATTATGAATCTAAAGAATCAGATTAAATTTCGCAAGGAGGGCAAATCAATGCGCTTCGCAAGAAGTCTTTCTGAAATATTGAAAAGTTGCTTTTCAACTTTTCAACCTTTCAACTTTTCAACCATCGCATTCGCCGTAGTCGCGGCGATGGCCGCGACGGCTGCGAATGCGGCTGCTCCGCAGGACACGCAGCTCTCGCTCGGCGAGGTGGGCTTGCCGACGTGGATGCCGAGCTACACCGGCGGCAAGTTCGTGCAGCCGATTGCGGCCTATCCGATTTCGGCTGCATGCGCCCCGGTGGCCCCCGAGTCGCCGGTGACCGCAACCTCCGTCAAGGACGTGCAGACGACCTGGACGCTCGCCGCGTGGACTGCCGGGCGCACGCTCTCGGAACAGAAGCCGAACGCGAGAGTCGGAGACTTCTGCAAGGACGTCCCCGACGAAGATTCCCTCGACTGGCAGCAGACGGTTGCCGCAAACGCCGAGGCGATCGCGGCGGGACGCATCGCCTTCGACACCGGGGCGAAGGATCCCGGCGAGCGGCTGATGTTCATTGCGAGCGGCGCCACTACGGTGACGTGGGTGAGGAAGGACGGAACCCGCGAGGAGCAGACTTTCAAGATCGGCGCCATGTCGTCGTCGCGCCCGTACCGGATCTTCGCCACGCGCGCGGACGAGGCGAACTCGGCGGCGTTTGTCGACCTCTCGGGCAAGTTCGTGAAGTTCTTCGGCGACAGCCAGCTGCTTTCGAGCCGCTGGCAGACGACGTCGGCGGGCGTGTCGAACGTCGTGTACGGCCTCGACTACAATCCGTCGGTATCCAAGATGCTGACGTTCCGCTACACGGTAAACGAGACGACCGGGGCCATGGAATGTCCGCAGGGGCAGTTCGTGCTCGCCTACTACGACACGGAGACGAAGGACCACATGGTCGCGCACGTCGTAGTGGAGGTGTGCCCGCCGACGGTCAACACGATGTACGCCGAAGTCGGCGACGCGCTGAAGCCGGCCGGTGGCGGGTACAACGTCTCCAACCTCTACGCCGTCGTGGCCGCCGGGCTTTCGAAGGATTCCACCGACCCGTATTCGCCTTACCTCGAGCAGTACACCGCAGCGGAAGGCGAGGAGGTGACGGATCCTGACCACGGCAAGATCTTCGCCATCGCGCCGACGGACGTGACCACCAGCTCTGATGGCGTCGCCATGCCGTGGAAGGCCGACATCTACTGGCAGACCGCCGACCCGATGAAGACGCGCTGGAACTTCGAGCACGACTGGTACCTCGTCAGCTGGCCGGCGAATCCGATCCGCGTCGTGGTCGCCCCGTCGGACTCGACGCCCGGATGCCCGTTCCTGGTGCCGACCAACTACGCGATTTCGACCATGTTCCGCATGCCCGAGAACGTTTCGGCGACCGTGGATGAGCAGACGGGCGAAGTCTCGCTCCGCGGCGGGAACGGCGGCAAGATCCTCATTCGCCTCACCAACGACAACGGCGCCGGATGCCCGTGGTACATGCCGGTGCAGATGACGGACTACCGGGACAAGTCGGTGACGACGCCCTGGACCATCGACTGGCCGGTCGGCGTCGAGATCAAGCCGCGCCTCGGGATCGAGGCCGGACTGGACGCGCGGACGATGTCCGAGCGCGTGGACGACAAGCTCCCGGGCTTCATCTACCTGCCTGAATCGCCTGGCCGCAACTGGAACCCTCGGCTCTACCACGCGCCCGCCGGTTCCTCCGGTCTGCCCGACATGTCGTCGGTGTTCGGCAACGTGGACGGAACGGCGACGGAGAGCGCCGACCCGTACGCCGCCCTCGAATCCTCGATCTACGCCGTGAACGCGAGCGGCGGGAAAATCCAGGTGTGGTGGCGCGCGAACTTCCAGGGCAAGGGAATGTCCACCGCCGTCACCTACCCCGCCCTCGTGCAGAACTACTGTGCGAACTGGGAGACTACGATGGCCGAAGGGCTTTTGCCCGAAATAGCCCTCTCCTCAGGGCTCGGCTCGGCCGACCCGGCGATGACCGCGTGCAGCGGGCGCTCGCTGCTGCTGGAGGAGACGAACTCGATTGCATCCATTAACCTCGCCGGAACGGTCGTGGACGCGACGGCCGAGGCGATCCGCGCGGGCTTTTCGATCTACGTGCCGGCGGACGAGCCGGCGACGCCGGGGCGTCTCGCCCGTCTGGCCTTCGGCGACAGGAGCGGAACCGCCGCCTGCACCGTCGAGGCGCGGCTCGAACGCGTCGGCGAGGACGGCTGGCAGGTGGCGTTCGCGGTTGACGGGACAATCACCAATCAAACCGTCAAGGCAGGCCAGTGGAACAATGTCGCCGTGAACGTTCCGCTGCCGGCGCGCGGACACGGCATTCTCGCGTCCTTCGGCGCGGCGGAGGGCGGCGCGGCGGCAACCTACGTGGCGCTCGACAACCTCGCGCTCTGGTACGGAGACACGGCCGCGCCGGAATCGGAAAGCGACGCCATCTTCTTCTTCAGCTTCACCGACGACGACCTCGCGACAGTTGGCACCGACGGAACGGTACGCACCGCGACCGGCGTCAAGGGCAACGTGCTGCGCTGCAAGAACTGTGCGGCGCTCGGCGCCGGCGCGCCAAAACCGTTCAGCCTCGCCCTCGCGACGGACAGCGGCGTGGCGCCGGAGCTCTACTACCAGAACGTGCAGGGTCTGGTCGGCTTCAATCCCAACGAAGAACACGCCTTCCTCGAAGCGAACGGGAGCGAATACGTGGCATGGGCGCTCAGAAACGACCTCAACCAGGCGGGGCTCTCGGAGCCGGTCGTGATGGTGATGTATTCGCGCAACGGCAAGGGTGCGATGCAGGCCTATCGCGTCGTCACCCAAAACGACGCCCATTCCGATTTCGTGAGAAATGTCACCGTCGGCAACCTGATGCTGCCGCCGGGACCGATCGGCAAGGTGCCGGGCTGGGGCACGGAGAACGACTTCGCCGTCTCGCCGATGATGGCCGACGACGCGGCCGTGGCGTACGTCGACCGCAAGAACCAGATGTGGGCGCGGCGCGACGGCATGGCCTTTGCCGCCTACTCCTATCCGCTGCAGCCGGGCTTCTACTGCCCGTCTCTCGGCGACGCCCAGCTTCCGACGGGAACCATCGTCGGCTGGATGAACTGCACCGAAATACCTTCGCCGTCGGTCACGGACCTCAAGGACGGTTTCAAGTCGATGCCGTGGACGTGGCTTGCGCAGTGGCCGGACACCAACTCGGTGCCGACGATGTGCGTCGGCCAGGTGCTGACGGTGGCGGAGAATGGCCTCCCGGAAGTCTGGAACGCCGCCTCGATGGCCGTTGCCTATCCTTCGCCGTCCGACGGTCTCAAGACCGTCGTCGAGCTCATCGACCCGACGGTCGTGCAGTGCTCGGAGGAGGAGCTGCCGATCAACTCGAACTTCGCCGACGAGTACGGGTTTGAGCTCGGCCCGTCCGGCACGACGACCCTGCGCAAGGGCAAGTACTACTTCACGGGGCTGCCGCCGTCCATCAGCGACCGCTTCTACATCGACACGAACGCCGACCCGATGTTCCGCGTGTGCCTCCTCGGCCGCCGCGTGGTCAAGGAGTCGGGCGGCTCCTACCTGCAGCTCAACGTGCTGACGGACGCGGAGCGCACCGCGCTCAAGGCGATCTGCACGCTTGAAAGCACGGACGTCCACAAGCAGGACTGGGACAGGGCCATCGACTCCCTCGCGCGGGAAGAGGTCCTCCCTTCGGTCAGGTCCGGCACGCAGCTCAACGCCAAGGAGTACGCCGTCCGCAAGACCTACGCCTTCCCCTCGCAGCATGCCTTCGAGGTCTGGCGCGGGCTGCTTGACACGACGAACTTCGTGGTCTCCAGCGTCAAGAGCGAGCTCGAATTCGAGTTCCAGCTCGTCACTGGGCCGATGCCCCCGATCGCCGGCGCGGAGTACCTGTGCGCCACCTGCGGCTGGACGGTCGTCAGCACCAGCTGGAAGACGCTGCCGCGCACGGCCACGACCGATAAGGCGGCGAAGTGGGAGAAGGACGGGCTTGCCGAGTACACGGGGCTCGGTTGGAAGACCGAGAACGACGGAGGTAGCTACCTGAGCGTGGAGATGAAGTTCACCTCCACCATCGCCGAGCGCCTGCCCATCACGGTATATCTGCCGCGCGACCACTACGCGCTCGTCGCTAACGGCGCGGGAGCCGGCTGGGTTACGCTCATCGAAAACGACAATCCGGACGAGACCCAGGTCAAGCCGGGCCTTCCGGTTTCAATGAAGGTGTTGCGCGTCCTGCCCAAACTCTACACCGACGGCATCGCGGTGCTCACCGATCCGCTCAACAAGCTCTCCGAGCAGCTCACGCTGCAGTACCGCACGCCGCTCGGGAGCGCCACCGACAACTTCGAGTTCGAGTGGCGGCGCGCGAGGCCCGCCGCCGACGGCACACTCTCCACCTCGGACTACACGAGTGCGCCGTGGGAGTACTACCGCGCTGATTCGGGGCTTTACTCTATCCTGCTCGGTGCGAACGGCGCGCGGCCCGACGAGTACGTGAACACCTACTACACCCTCCACTACCGCGCAAAGCCCGGTACGCTTGTCGCCGCTACTGTCGGCACCGGCTGGAGCGACTGGGCGCCGGAACAGCTCGCGGAAGGGTGGCTCCAGCGCGTGCTCAACGAGGTCACGCCCTTCGCCCAGCGCGTGGAGGACTTCTACCAGCAGAAGGCCGATTCCTGGATTTCCATGCTCGAGGAAATCGGCCGGCCCTACCAGGGCGACGTCGCGCTCAACAACGACAACCTCGCCGAGGTCGGGCTCCTCGAACTCTACCAGACGCTCTTCAACCGCGCCGAGATGGTCTTGCAGTCTTCCGGCACGCCGAGCGTGGACATGTCCAAGCAGATGCTCCTCGCGCAGACGCGCATGGGCGAGTTCTACTCGCTGCTCGGCGCCGAGGCGTATTCCGACGCGAAGAACCCGCTCGTATCGCAGCAGTCCATCGACGGCAAGGAAGAGAACGCCATCAATCTGCCGAGCTCCACCTTCTGCTTCGCGAACCAGGTTCCGACGCTCCTCGACGAGGAACTGGCGCTGCTGCGCGGACGGTCCGCCTCCACCGCCTATCCGCGCATGACCGAGGCGCCGTGCTACAACCGCCTTGCCTGGAACTTCACCAAGGACCTCGTCGAAGGCGAGCCCGCCTACGTCGCCAACTACGGCATCCGCGCCCGCGACGGCGTCCTCGACGTCAACTGCGCGGCGGCGCAGTATCCGCAGGGCCACGGCGACGCATGGGGACACTACCTCTCCGTCATCTCCGGCTACTACCGGCTCCTGAGGAATCCGCTCTTCGACTGGACCGCCGCGATGGGCGAGATGCTCATGGACCAGAAGCTCACGAATGTCGACTACCAGGACGAGGAGAAGTTCGCCGACGCCGTCTCCAAGCTCGCCCGCGCCGGACTTGACGTGATGGACCTCACGGTGCGCAAGCAGTATCGCGACAACGACGGCGCGGCCGACGGATACCGCGACTCAAACACGGAGCAGGCCTTCGGCTACGGCGAGTGGGCGACGCGCACCGGCCTCGCCGCCGCGTACGGCTGGATGACGGTGAACGCGCTCCTGCCGACGAACGACGCGCCGTACAAGTCGTTCACCGACAAGGGAATCATGAAGATCGACCGCACGACCGCCGCGCAGCTGCCGGTCATCTGCGATGTCGTCCGATCCGTGGAAAACCGCCTCGCCGCCACCGATGCCGGCATGAATCCGCTCGGACTTTCCGAGGACGCGATTCCGTTCGACATCGACCCCGACCGCCTTGCGCAGAAGGATTCGCACTTCGAGCAGATCCTGGAGCGTGCGGAGAAGGCGCTCGCCAACTGCAAGACCGCGCTCGACTACGCCAACAGGTACGGCAACCGCATCTCTATGCTCTCTCGGGAGGAGACGTCCCTCATCGACGAGATCGCCGACCAGGAGTTCGCCTACAACAGCCAGCTCATCGCCATCTACGGCACGCCGTTCGCGGGCGACATCGGGCCGGGCGGCACCTATCCCCAGGGCTACGAGGGGCCAGACCTCTACAACTACAACTACATGGATCTCGAACCCTACGGGCTGGACGAGCTCTCCACCGCGTTCACCAACTCCTGGACTCTCAAATGGGGCAACGCGCTCGGCTTCTGCGACCTGAAGATCGAAAAGGACGCAAAGGGCAACCTCTACCTCCAGGGTTATGACCTGAAGATGAACGTCAACGACCTCACCGGCGACTTTGACGGCGACACGCTCGCTGCCGTGCTCCCATACCTGCCCGCCTCCGTCCGCAAGATCCTGTCCGGTACCGGCAAACAGTCGGCCCCCATCGAATACTCCATCAGCTACAACGTCAGCGAGGGCGGCATTCGCGCCAAGCCCGTGACCATCACCGGCGTCCGCGCCACCGAGGGCAGCATCCAGGCCGCCTACCGCAAGTACCTCATCGCCTACAAGGAGGTCGAAGCCGCCTTGTTTGAGGTGGATATGAAGTGGCTCGTGATGAACGAAGTCTGGGACAAGCTCAAGATCAAGCTCGGCATGCACCTGCCCCAGACGATTCTCTCGACGATGTTCTCCGAGATCGGCCTGGGCACCGCGATCGCCATCAAGGATGCGGCCCTCCAGACTGCGAAGGATGCTTACGAGCACGAGTACAAGGTCCAATCCCTGACCGCTGCGTCCATTCCGATCGTGACGGGCGCCGGGGCCACCTTCGTCGCCAGCCCCCGGTCCGTGGCCGCCGCCGCCGCAACGCCCGGGCTTCTGGCCGCGTTCACCGGTACGCTGGGCGCCATCAACACGGTGCGGACCGTCAAGACCAAGCTCGAATCCGCCAAGGTCGTCCTCGACATCGTCTCGGGCGTCTACGGGCTCGCCAACACCATCTACGACAGCATCATCGAGCTGCGCGACAACCTGCTCACTGCCGCGCTCGGATATGACGGCGCCGTTGTCGCCGCCACCGAGAAGTACGCCGCGCTCGCAGCCGCCGAAGCCGCCTACCGGGCCGAGGTGTACAAGGGCGAGATGCTCCAGGACGAGCGTGCCGCCTGGCGCAGGAAGATTGCGAGCAGGGCCACCATGCGCCGCTACCTCGACATGTACAACCGCGTCGAGCGCAACGCCGCCCTCGCCAAGTACTCCACCTCGTTCGACACCGCCCAGCGCTACGTCTGGGAGCTCGCGAAGGTGTACGACTATGAGACCGGTCTCCTCTCCACCGACCCGCAGAGCGGCAAGAAGTTCCTCGCGGACATCGTTGCCACCCGTTCGCTCGGTCAGGAGGGCGTCACCATCGACTCTTCGACCACCGACGGCGGGCTCTGGGACGTCGTCACGCGCATGAAGGCCAACTGGAACAACCTCAAGGGGCGCCTTGGCATCAACAACGCCGACAAGCCCGAGAAGTGGTTCTCGCTCCGCTACGAGCTCTTCCGCATTCGCCCCGACGCCGAGGGCGACGGCGCCTGGCGCCGCGAGCTGAAGAAGTACTGGGTGGACGACCTCCGCGACAACGCCGACTTCGTGCGCCACTGCCAGCCGCTTGCGAGCGAGGCGGTCGTCCGGAAGGAGCCCGGCCTCGTCATCCCGTTCTCGACCTCTATCAACAACGCCGAGAACTTCTTCGGCAAGACCCTCCAGGGCGGCGAGTCGCAGTTCTCGTCCGCCGACTACGCGACGAAGATCGCGGCCGTTGGCGTGGACTTCCCCGGCTACGACCGCCTGACGACGCAGACGGCCGACGGACTTGCAGTTGAGCCGAACGTCTATCTCGTGCCGGTCGGCAGCGACTACATGCGCGCCCCGTACTCCATCGGGTCGACCCAGCTGGACGACGTCCTCTGGATTTCGTCCTTCTCCGGGCTCGACGGTACGAGCGACTCCGTCGCGACGATCCGCCGCCATTCGACGCTGCGCGTCGGCGACAGCTTCAAGTCCACGCGCCTCGTCGGCCGCAGCGTGTGGAACGACAAGTGGATACTTGTCATTCCGGCCTCGTCGCTGAACCAGAACCGCGAGAAGTCGCTCGAGAAGTTCGTGAACGGCATCAGCGACATCAAGCTCGGCATCAAGGCATACTCCCGTCATGGGAACTAAAGTTGAAAAGTTGTAAAGTTGAAAGGTTGAAAGGTTGAGAAGTTTGGCTTTGATAGTTGTTTTGTTCTCGGCCTTCGTCGCGGGGGCGGAAGCCGAACCTTTCAACTCTTATACCAACCACGCCGGGAACGCCATTTCGGGATGGCCCGTAAAGCTCACCCAGAAGGAAGTCACCCTGGCAGACTCCAAATCTGTCAATGCATCGACCAATCAACCTTTCAACTCGTCGTCTTTGACGACGTACCCGCTATCGATTTTCCCGGAGTCCGAGCAGCGGCGGATCGCGGCGGATTTCGTCATCCTGCAAGGCGGCGGACAAGTCGAACTACTGCGCATTCCGGTCGCGGTGAAGCGTGCGGTCGCCGGGGCGGAGAAGGCGATGGCGCGTTCGCGCAGGCGGGCGGAGAAGGGGCTTTGCACGAAGGATGAGAGCGAGGCGTTTTGCTCCAAGTCGGCGGCCGCGCTTAGGAGATACCTGAACAAGCAGGTCAAGGAGGGCGTGATCACCCCCGCAGAGCGAAAGGTTATCGGCCATTGACCGGAGTGGTGTAGCCTTTCGCGGCAGAAGGTATAGTCAACATGGAACACGAGGTGTAGACAATGTTTACGAAAGCGAATCCGGCGCGGTTGAAGGCGCGCTCAGTCGAGAGAATCAACTTTGCGGTCGTCGCCGTCACGGCGACGCTCTTCCTCGCCATCGCGGTCTTCGTCGCGTTCAGCACGTCGAAGATGATGGAGAACGAGGCGCGCAGCACCGTCGAGAACGTCGTGAAGGCGACGGTCGGGCGCATCGACCGCCAGATGGCGTCGGTCGAAAGCGCGGTTGAGAACTCTGCCTGGATCGTCGAGGAGCGGATCTCGGAACCGGACTACATGTTCAGGATCACGGGCGAGCTCGTGCAGAACAACCCGTTCATCGTCGGCAGCACAGTCGCCTTCGAGCCGAACTTCTTCTCGTCGAAGGGCTACTACTACTCCGCCTTCTCCTGCAAGGACGGGAAGGGCGGCGTCAAGCGCATCGAGCAGGGCGGCGAGACGTTCAGGTACCACGAGATGGACTGGTACCGCATCCCGAAGGAGTCGGGGAAGCCGTCGTGGTGCGAGCCGTACTTCGACAAAGGCGGCGCGGAGGTAATGATGTGCACGTATTCCGTCCCGCTGGCAAACCGCGACGGGAAGGTCTTCGCGGTGCTCACGGCGGACATATCGCTCGACGACCTGACGCACCATGTGGCGGCGATCAAGCCGTATCCCAACTCCTACGCCGTCCTTTCCTCCCAGCAGGGCAGGCCGCTCGTCCCCGCCCCCGCTGACGCCGCGAAGGCGAGCGACACGGTGGTGATTTCCGGCCAGGCCGGCAACGGCTGGACGGTGGAGCTCGTCTGTCCGCTGTCCAACATCCTGCAGGGCGCGCGCAGCCTGGTGCGGCGGATTGCGCTGTTCTCGGTCGTCGGCCTGGGGCTCATCTTCTTCGTGTCGTGGTCGTTCTCGACGCGGCTCCAGCGCGCGACGGCCACCAGCGAGCGGCTCAGCAGCGAGCTGGGCATCGCGCGGACGATCCAGTCGAGCGTGCTGAAGCGCAGGGTGCCGCAGTGCATCGGGACCGTTCTCCGTCCGGCGCGGGAGGTAGGCGGGGACCTCTACGACTTCCGGGAGAAGGACGGGCTGCTCTATTTCGCGGTTGGCGACGCGTCGGGCAAGGGCATTCCGGCGGCGCTGTTCGCCTTTCTGGCGGGCGCCGGCTTCCGCATGGCGACGGACATGGGGCTGCCGCCGGACGAGATCGTCTCCCGCATCAACGCGCTTCTCTGCAAGGACAACGGCGCGTGCATGTTCGTGACGCTTTTCGTTGGCCGCATCGACCTCTCGTCCGGGCGGATGGAATACTGCAACGCCGGGCACACGCCGCTCGTCGTCGTGCCGCCGGGGAAGGGCGCCGAGTTCCTCGCCGCGAAAAAGAACATTGCCGTCGGGGTGCTGGACGAATACTCGTATGCGCAGCAGGAGGCGGTGTTCGCGCCCGGCACGATGCTGCTGGCCTACACCGACGGCGTCACCGAGGCTGAGCGGGCCGACCACGAGCAGTACGGCGAAGGGCGGCTGCTGGCGTATGCGTCTGCGCACGCGAAGGATGCGCCGTCCGTCTTTGTCGATGGCCTGGAGCGGGACCTGGACGCCTTCACGTCCGGCGCGGAGCAGTATGACGACATCACCGCCCTCGCCGTCCTCGTCGACGGGGAGTCGGCCAAGCTCGGCGTTTGACCCGCAGTCCGCCCAGATGTTTTAATACGAATCAGCAATGACATTCGCAAATAGGAAATTCATCGGACTGCTCGGCGCGGCGACCGTCGTGATAGTCGCCGAGTATGTTTTGGTCCTGTCCGACAGCGTGATCGCCGGCAGGATGATCGGCGAAGAGGCGCTCGGCGCGATGAACCTGCTCATGCCGGTCTTCATGCTGGTGAGCTTCTTCACCTGGCTGCTGGCCGTAGGCACCTCGATCGTCTACTCCGACGCCATGGCGCGCACGCAGCAGAAGCGGGCGGCCAACCTGGCCGGGCAGGGACTCGCGGCCTCCTTTCTGCTCGGGCTCGCGCTCTGCGCCGGGATCTTCGTCCTGAAGGGTCTCTACCTCGACTTCATGGCGTCGGACGCCGCCACCACTGCCTACGCGGCAGACTACCTGAGGTGGTATCCGGTGGTGGCCGTCCTCGAGGCGGTCGACCTGCTGCTGTTGTACCTCGTCTACACCGACGGCGGCGAGCTGTGCTGCATGGCGTCCTACTGCTCGCAGGTGGTGGTGAACCTGGGCCTTTCGTACTGTCTCTGCGCCGGCAAGCTGGGGCTGCCTGAGCTCGGCATGGGCGGCATCGCGCTGGGCACGGCGATCGCGTACGTTTCCGGAATGGTCATGCTGCTGCCGCGGCTGCTGCGCGGCGGGAAGTGCGGCCTTCGCTTCGCCCCGAAGTTCATGCCGCGCGACCTGGCGCGTTCGCTGAAGCTGAGTTTCGGCGATGCGTCGTCCGGGCTCTTCCAGGCGCTGCTCTTCTTCGTCACCACCAAGTACCTGATCCGTGTCTGGGGCTCGGACGTGCTGCCGATCGCGACCGTGGTGTTCTTCGTGATCCGGCTGTCGCTGTTCTTCAACGGCGTGGGCATCGCGCTCCAGCCGATGGAGACCGTCTACCACGGCGAGGGCAACACGACCGCGATCAACCGGCTGGTGCGCTTCGCCGCGTGCATATCCGTCTGCGAGGGGCTGTTCCTCACCGTCGCCGTGTTCATCGGGCCGGAGCTGCTGGCGGACATGGTCGGCATCGACGACCCCTCGCTGGTCGCGAAGGCGTGCCACGCGGCGCGGCTGACGGTGACCGGGCTTGCCGGATACGCGCTGACGTACATGCTCAACTCGCATTACCAGTATGTCGGGCGTCCCGACCGCTCGGTCGGGCTGACGGCGCTGGCGTTCTTCGTCGTTCCTGCCGCGATGCTGCTGGCGTTCGGCCGGATGAGCGCCATGAACGGGGTCTGGATCGCGCTCGCCGCGGGACCGTCTGCCACGGTGGCGGCGTTTCTGATCGTGCCGGCGCTGCGCCGGTCGAAGCCGTCGGCGACTGGGCGCGAGACGATGGTGTGGTCGGTCGTGGCGTCCGACCCCGCGTCCTGCGCGAGGACGGTAGCCCAGGTCAGGGCGGCGATTCCCCGCATCGCCGCCGCGGAGACCGCCGCGCAGGTCGCGGACACGCTGGCGCACGCGCTGCAGCGCATCCGCGAGCGGAACGGCAGGAGCCGGTGCATACAGGCGGAGGTTTCGGTGAAGCCGGAGCGCAACGGCATAAGGCTCATCGTCCGGGACGACGGCGCACACTTCGCGATCGACGTACCCGACTGCTCCGCGCTGCATCTGCCCGCCGCCGGCTTCAACCGCAACATCTTCGGCTTCGCCCCGCCCAACGATCAGTTCGACGTCAGGTACGAGCTGCTGCGCGGCTCAGAAGTGTCAGCCGAGGAGATCAAGGACGTGGCGCTGCTCGACGGCAGCAACTTCGACGACATCTACCACTCCACGCCGGAGCAGAACTACGCGCTGTTCAGGACCAACCGCGAGAGCGGCTTCGTCGTCCGCGAGCGCGAGACCGGCAGAATAGTGGGCTACACCATGCTGCTGCCGGTGGACGACGCCACATATCTGAAGATCCGCAGGGGGGCCTTCCTGGACACCGAGCTGACGCCCGACCTGGTGAGGAAATACGACGCTCCGGGGATCTACCACCTCTACTTCACCGGCGTGGTGGTGCATCCGAAGCACCGCAGCGCGAGGATCGTGCTCGCGATGATCGACGCGATGATCGACGACTTTGTGGAACTGTCGAAGCACGGCATCTTCATCGACCGCATGATCGCCGACGTGGTCACGCTCGACGGCAGGAAGTTCTGCCGGTTCTTCGGGCTCGACAAGGTGTGCGAATCCGGCCACAACTCCACGATCTACGAGGTCACGGTGCTGCCGCCCCGGTTCCGCGTGACGACGCCGTCCACCCGGCGGCTCGAGGCCGCCTACACCGCGGCTCAGTGAGTTGCGGGTGGCGGTTTGTCCTGTCGCAACGGGGCAATGTGGCGGGTTGCGCGGGAGATGGATTTAGTGTATAATTAGCGCCATGAAAAACCAACTCCTTCGCTTTTCCCTGGCGCCGGCGCTCGCCGCGCTCGCCGTCATGTCCATTCTGCCAGCCCAGGCCAAGCCCGAATACGATTTCGGCAAGGCGTGGAAAAAAGTGAATGCAGCGGAGGAGAAAGGCCTGCCGCGCACGATCACCAACATCGTCGCGGAAATCGAACGCGAGGCCAAGGCGATCGGGCGCTGGCCGGACGCGGCGCGCGCGTTTCTCTATCGCGAGCAGGCGATGAAGTCGTTTACCGACGAGCTGACCGCCGACTGGCTGCCCGCTTTCGCCGCCTCGGTCGACGCCCAGCCAGCGCCGCTCCAGGCCGTCCTCCAGCTCCACCTCGCCCATACCTACCTCGAGAATTCTCAACGCTGGCGCTGGGGTGGCGCAAATCCGACGAAGCTCGACGACGACGCGGCGAAGGACAAGATGCCGCCGTGGTCGCCCGAGAAGATCGCCGGGACGCTTGAGGCGCAGTTCAAGAAGGTGTTTGCGAATTCCGACGAGCTCAAGAAGCAGAAGCTCGCGGATTGGAAGGCGCTTTTCAGTTCCGGTACAGTCCCTGAATCGTACTGCCCCACGCTCTTCGACTTCGCAGTCCGTGACGCCATCAAGTTCTACGGCCGGGCGGTTCCCGACAAGACGCTGGAGAAGGGGCTCGCCATCTACGATGCGCTGATCGAGTTCCACCGCGCCGACGGCAACCTCGACGCCCTCGGCATGGCCGAGCTCGATCGCGCGGAATACGTCAGGTCGTTCGACCAGAAGCCGCAGAAGGAACGCGATGCCGCATACGAGCGGTTCCTCGACGGTTTCATCAAGCGCTACGACGGGAAGTCCGACGTCGTTGCCTTCGGCGCGGGCCTAAAGGCCCAACTTCTGCAGGGAAGAGGAGAGCTCGTCGCCGCCCACGAACTCGCCGCCGCCTACGCCGCCAAATATCCGGAGACACCGGGCGGATGCAAATGCGCGGATGTTGTCGCTTGTATCGAGGCGAAGGATTTTTCGGTCGAGACGGAACGCAACTGGTGCGCACCGTGGCCGGAAATCAAAATTTTGGCGCGCAACCTCGAAGAAATCCATTTCCGCCTCGTCCCTGTCACCTTCAAGGACCTGGTCTCGGATAGGTCGATGGGCAGCACGGAATACAACTACAGGGCCTCTGAAGCGATGGAGAACAAGTACCTGAAGCGCTGCGCCGCGAAGGAGTGGGTCGAGAAGCTGGCGCTGAGGCCAGGTTATGCGAGACAGGAATTCAAAGTCTCCGTGCCAAACGACCTCGCCTGCGGGCACTATGTCCTTTTTGCCGCGTCTAACGGAGAATTCGGCGCGGACAACCTTCCGCTCTTCGCGGAATACGTCACTGTCACGTCGCTTGCGCTGGTGATGAGAACTGGCAACGGAGAGATCAAGGGAACCGTCTATCGCGCCGAGTCGGGCTGTCCGGTCGAGGGCGCGACGGTGGAGTTGTGGGGCTATCCCGAGAAGGGCGGCCGATTGCAGGTCCTCAGAGAAAAGTACACGACCGACGCGAACGGCGACTTTTCCTACGTCATCCCTGACAAGAGCGACTACTACTCCTGCAATCGCTATGTTCGCGTGCTTTTTGACGGCAACGAAGTGCTGTCGCTCGGAAACGAGGGTTCGGGCTGCGTCCACGGCAGGAACAAGATTGTAGAGTTCATCGACCTGTTTACCGACCGCTCGCTCTACCGTCCAGGGCAGGAGATCCACGTCAAGGGAATTGCGTATCACGCCGATCCAGATACGAGGGACTTCCGTACGCAGACGAACATGACAGTACGTCTGGTGTTGAGCGATCCTAACAGCAAGGAAGTCTCTTCGGTGCAAATCAAGCCCAACAAGTGGGGCTCATTCGTCCATACCTTCGTCGCACCAGGCGACCGGCTGACTGGACGATACACGATCAATGCCTGTTATCGGCTTTTTGACGGCCGCAGCGGCGAGTCGGGCAAACAGGTCAATGTCGAGGAATACAAGCGCCCGAAGTTCAAGGTGTCGTTCGAGGATGCGCTGGAAAAGGCGACGCTTGGCGAGCCGGTGACGGTGACAGGCAAGGCACTCGCATATTCGGGGCTCCCCATTCAACACGCCAAGGTCAAGTGGCATGTCGAACGCCGGACGTGTTATCCGGGCTGGTGGTGCTGGTTTGGCGGCACGGCCAACGACGACGGCGAGGGTTTTGTCGCGAACGGCGAGGTGGAGACGGATGAAAACGGCGTCTTCAAGGTGACGTTCACCCCCGTCGCCTCGCCGACAGCAGACCTTGCCGGAGATCCGTCGTTCAGCTTTAATGTCGTCGCGACCGTCACCGACGAGACGGGCGAGGCGCGTTCGGCGGAATCGTCGTTCGAGATCGGCACCGTCGCGTGGCGCGCAAGCGTCTGGGCGGAAGGCAATTGGCAGACGCCTGCGAAGCCCGTTCCCGTCCGCGTGTCGCTCGCAACGCTTGCCGGAACGCCGGTTCCGGTCAAGGGCACGCTCAAGGTCTACCGGCTCAAGTCGCCCGCGAGTCCCGTCCGCAAGCCTGCCGGCGCGGGACGCTACGGATACGACCGCGGTGGGAAGGGTCCATGGGACTGGAGAACGTGGGAACAGGGAGAAGAGGTTCTGTCGGTCGAGGCAGGCGGCGAGAAGCCGGAGAAGTGGACGACGGAACTGAATCTCGGTGTCGGCGCATACCGGCTCGTATTCGAGGCAAAGGACCCGAACGGCAAAAACGTCAAGGACATTGACTCCGTCTGCGTCTTCGATCCCGCGGCGAAAGAGCTGGGGCTTGCCATGCCGGAGCTTTTCCGCGTCGAGGCGCACACCGTCAAGGTCGGCGAGACGCTACGCGCCTATTGGGGCACTGGCTATGAGGCGGGCGTCGTACGAGTTCGCGTGACGAACAACGGAAAGGTGATCTTCAATCAAACAATTTCCTCTCCGACCTGGTTCTGCGAGCTGCCGGTAAAGGACGAGCATCGCGGCAAGTTCGAAATCGAGACGGTCTTCGTCCGCGAGAACCGAATCTACCGCAACGACTCGGTCGTCTGGGTTCCGTGGGACAACAAGTACCTCGACATCAAGACCGAGCATCTGACGAGCAAGCTCAATCCCGGCAAGGAGGAAACCTGGAAATTCAAGGTGTCGGGTCCGTCTGAGGTGCTTGCCTTCATGTACGACCGTTCTCTCGACGCCTATAAGTGGCACAATGTATCGCTTGGTTTTTCAAACCACTTCACGCCTTGGACCCGAGGGTTTGCCGGTGCACAACTCCAGAATTCCATTTGCGGACTTTACCACCTCAAAGGCGTTTTCAGCGGCCAATTTCTCACCTGGCATATAATCTGGCCGACATGGAGAGGATTGCCGACGTTTTACTCTTACTCAAAAGGGCGAAAGTCGTTTGGTAGTCGCCGGGCAGTCATGGAGGATTGCAGCGAGGGTATGGTGGCCTACTCCGCCTGTGCTTTTGTAGAGGCGGAACCAGAGGATTCCGTCGCCACCATCAAGTCGCCCGTCGTCATGAAATCGATGGCCGGATCGCGCAATTCGGGTGCGATCGGCGAGGCGAAGAAGATCGGCGGGGCGAAGAAGAAAGTTGCCAGAGAACCGGAGGAATCGGATGGAAGCGCCGAGCCGGATGCCCCGCCGCGGACGAACTTGAAGGAAACGGCGTTCTTCTTCCCTAATCTCGAGACTGACGCGGACGGGAAGGTGTCGTTTACCTTCACCGCGCCGGATGCGTTGACGGGCTGGAAGCTTTTGATGGTCGCGCACGACAACGAGCTCAATGGCGGAGTTTTGCGCAACGAAGAGATTGTGACCACCAAGCCGCTTATGTGCGAGCCGAATCCGCCGCGCTTCGCCCGCGAAGGCGACAATTTCCTCTTTGCCGTCAAGGTGACGAACACGGAGGACGAGCCGCAGAAGGGGGAGGTGTCGCTGGCGCTTGAGGATATGGGGCATCCGGGACAACTAGGAGAACCGGGACATTTGGAAGCGCAACGCTTTGATTTGGCTCCGCATGAGTCGAAGACCTTTGAGTTCCGCGTTGCGATTCCCGATGGCTGCGGCTATCTCAAGTATGTTGCCAAGGCGAAGGGCGACAAATTCACGGACGGCGAGGAGGGCGTGCTGCCAGTCCTTGCACGGCGCATTTTTGTCCGCGAGGCGGTGCAGCTCAATGCGCGCGGCGCGGAGGCCAAGACTTTCGTGCTCACGAACCTGGTCGCGAGCAAGGGGTCGGAGACGATCCGCAGTCAGGACTTGACCGTGCGCGCGGTGTCGCGACCGGCGTGGTACGCCGTACTCTCGCTTCCTTACCTCATGGAGTTCCCGCACGAGTGCTGCGAGCAGACCTTCAGCCGCTACTACGCGAACGCGCTCGGGCTTTTCATCGCAAATTCCGATCCACGCATCCGCGCAACCTTTGATGCGTGGAAAGCGGCGGGCGCGGAGGCGCTGAAGAGTCCGCTGGAGACGAATCCTCACCTGAAGTCGATTGCGCTCGAAGCGACGCCGTGGATCCGCGAGGCGGAGCATGAAACTGCCGCGCATGCGCGGCTCGGCGACCTCTTCGGCGAAAACCGGCTTAAGGAAGAGCAGAATCGCTGCATCGAAAAGTTGCGACGGGAGCGCAACGGCGATGGGCGCTGGCCGTGGTTCCCCGGCGGGCCTTCCTCGGACTACATCACGCTCTACATCCTGACCGGCTTTGCGCGGCTCAACCATCTGGCGAAGGTCGAGTACCCGGACTTCTTTGCCGATGCCACCGCCGCGCTCGACCGCGAAGTCGCCGAGGATATCAAGGAGCGGCTTCGTCTTGAAAGGGTGAAGAAGTATCCGTTCCGCGTCAACGGTTTCGACATCCGTTGGCTCTATCTCCACTCGTTCAGTGGCGTGCCGCCGGCAAAGAACGCGAACGACGTGAGACTCATCGTCGACCATCTCGAGAAGGAATGGGTCGAGGCGGGGCTTGAGTCGCAGGCGCTCGCGGCGATGGGGCTGAAGTGGTGCGGCAAGGAGAAGGTCGCCAAGGAGATCATGGCATCGATCAAGGAGCGCGGCGTTCTCTCCGACGAACTGGGAATGTACTGGAAGCAGCCGTACTTCTTCTCGTCGAGCGTATTCGCGGCGCCGGTGTCGACGCAGGCGCTGATAATCGAGGCGTTCCGCGAGGTGACGCAGGACGAGCCAAGCGCCGAGGCGTGCAACGTGTGGCTTTTGAAGCAGAAGCAGACGCAGGACTGGACGACGACCGCGGCGACGGCGGACGCAATCTACGCGCTCATGCTCGGCGGCGGGGCGGACTTGCTCGCCGGCGACAAGCTCGCCGAGGTGACTCTGGGCGGGGAGCCGGTGAAGCCCGAGAAGGTCGAGGAAGGCACTGGCATGTGGTCCGTCCGCTACGATTCCGCCGCGATCAAGCCGGAGATGGGCAAAATCACCTTTACCGGCGCGGGCGAGAAGGGTGTCGCGTGGGGAGGCGTGCACTGGTCTTACTTCGAGGATGTCCTCAAGGTGCGTGCGCACGAGCCGAAGGAGCTCAAGGTGGAAAAGAAGTACTACAGGAAGACGAAGGGCGCGGAGGGAACGCGGCTCGCGAAGCTCGGCGACAAGTTGGAGCCGGGGGACGAGATCGTCGCGCGGCTGGAGATCACGAGCGACCGGACGTACGAGTTCGTGCACCTTTCCGACGAGCGGCCTGCCTGCGCCGAGCCGGTGGACGTCCTTTCGTCCTACCGCTGGCAGGATGGCGTCGGCTACTACCAGTCCACCAAGGACGTGGCTACCCACTACTACATCGACCGGCTGAACAAGGGCGTGTTCGTCCTCGAGACCTCGTACCGCGTACAGCAGAAGGGCGTCTTTTCCGGTGGCATCGCCACGATCCAGTGCATGTACGCGCCCGAGTTCACCGCGCACTCGTCCGCCGAGCAGGTGCGCGTGGGCGCGTCGGTCGAGCCCGCCGGCAGCGGCAAGGGGGGTTGATTGCGGGGGGCGATATGTGGTAAAATACTCGTATGCAAATCAGACAAATATCGATATATCTCCAGAACCAGCCAGGGCAGCTCAGCCAGATCTGCCGCGCGCTGGCCGACGCAGGCATCAACATCGCGACGCTTTCGCTCGCCGACACCAGCGATTTCGGCATCGTCCGGATGATCGTCGACGACCACGAGCGCGCCAAGGACGTGCTCGCCGCGGCGGGCTATGTGGCCAACGTGTCCGAGGTGGTCGCCGTCTGCGTGCCTGACCGTCCCGGCGGCATGGCCGGCGTTATGCAGGTCCTCGACCGCGCCGGCGTCGACATCGAGTACAGCTACGCCTTCGCCTTCCACAAGGGCGAGAAGGCGGTGCTGGTGTTCCGGTTCGACGACAACGCCGCCGCCGCCAAGGCGCTGGCCGACGCCGGCTACATGACGCTGAACGAGGAGGAGGCGGTCGCCTCCGCCGCGCAGTAGTCCCACGGCCATGTCGGCATCCTACATTTCGACGCGCACCGGCGAGCGGGCGTCCGGCGTCGAGACCGTCTTCCGCGGGCTCGCGCGCGACGGCGGGCTGTATCTGCCCGTGGGCGTCGGCGAGATCGCGGGCATCCGCTCGGCGGCGACTCTGCGCGAGGCGGAGGAGCTGGTGCTTGCGGAGTTCTTCGGCGACATGCCCGAGGGCGTCCGCAACGACGCCGTGGAGCGGCTCCTCTCGCGCTTCCCCGCCGCCGACCCGGTGCCGGTCGTCGAGAAGGGCGCGCTCCATTTCCTCGAGCTCTTCCACGGCCGCACCGGCGCGTTCAAGGACGTGGCCCTGTCGATGCTGCCGGTCTTCATGCGCCACGCCGCCGCCGGGCGGCGCGTGCTGGTGCTGACGGCGACGAGCGGCGACACCGGCTCCGCGGCGATGCAGGGCTTCGCCGGCGTGGACGGCACCGAGATCGCGGTCTTCTATCCTGCCGAGGGAACTTCGCGGGTGCAGCGACTCCAGATGGTGACGCCGTCCGAGCCCAACGTCCACGCA
This sequence comes from uncultured bacterium, assembly GCA_902770045.1. Lineage (GTDB taxonomy): Bacteria > Verrucomicrobiota > Kiritimatiellia > RFP12 > UBA1067 > UBA1067. The sequence goes on along the minus strand of CACXRO010000002.1, from coordinate 42,004 downwards.
GTCGGCATCCGCGGCAACTTCGACGACGCCCAGACGGCGGTGAAGCGCATCTTCGCCGACCCGGCGATCGCGGCCGAGGCCGCGGCGCACGGGGTGACGCTCTCGAGCGCCAACTCGATCAACACCGGCCGGCTGGTGCCGCAGGTGGCGTACTACGCGCTCGCCGGTGCGCGGCTGGGGCGCGAGTTCGACGTGGTGGTGCCGTCCGGCAACTTCGGCAACATCCTCGCCGCCTGGTACGCGAAGCGCGTCGGCGCTCCGATTAGGCGGCTTGTCGTGGCCTCGAACGTGAACGACGTCCTCGCGCGCTTCGTGAAGACGGGCGTCTACGAGCCGGGGCCGGACTTCACGGTCACCAACTCGCCGTCGATGGACATCCGCATTTCGTCCAACGTCGAGCGGCTTTTGTGGGAACTCAACTTCGAGGGCGACGCCGCGGCGGCCTGCGCGGCGACGGCGCGGCTGATGTCCGACCTCAGGGAGAAGGGCCGCTACGAGCTTTCCGCCGCGGCGAAGGCACGGCTTTTCGCCGAGTTCGAGGGCGGCGTCGCGACGCCGGAGGAGACGGAATCCGAGATGCGTCGCCTGCGCGACGAGGATGGGTATCTCGTCGACCCGCACACCGCGGTCGGCTCGTTCGTGGCGCGGCGGCTCGGGTATCCGCGGGACGGCGTCCCCTGCGTCGTCGCCGCGACTGCCACGCCCTACAAGTTCCCCGAGACCTGCCGCCGCGCCTACGGCGAGGACGTGCTCGTCGACCCGCCGCCGTCCGTGGCCGGGCTCGAGCGGCTGCCAGTGGCGCAGAAGCGTGTCTGCGACGTCGGCGAGATGGACGCGGTGGTGCGTGAGCTGATTGAAGGGAGGGTGACATGAACGCTTTTCGGTCGACGCTGGCGGCCGCGGCGCTTTCCGCGGCGCTTTCCGCGGGGGCGAGCCCGGTGTGGGTGCAGGGCGAGACGCTTGCGCCCGGGGTGGTGACGATGACCGCGCGGGTCGAGACGCCGCGGAAAATCCGGTTCTTCGCGGTCAAGGTGGACATGAAGACGGCGGACATCGGCTTTGTCGCCACCGGGCGCGCGAGCGGCTGGGGGCGTCCGCTCGACGATGCGCCCACGATCTACGACGGTCACGGCGAGAAGATCGAGCCTGCCGACGTGCGCACCCGGCGCGAGACGCCGGCGGAGTTCCTCCAGAAAGGCGGCAAGGGCGCGCTCTTCGCGTTCGCGACGCGCGCGACGCGCCATCCGTATTCCGGCGACTTCGCGGACCCGAGGGGGCTTTTCGTCGCCAACGGAGTGATCGTGAGCAACGCCAAGCACGGGCGCGGGCCGGTTTTCGCGGTGCGTCGAAACGGCGAGCTGGAGATCGCCGACCGGATAATGCCCGCCGAGGTGCCTGACCTCCTCTTCGCCCAGACCGGCGACGTGGTGATCCGCCGCGACGGACGCGACGTCGTCTCGCCCGAGCGCCGCAACGTCGCGCCGTGCCTGGCGGTCGGGCTTTCGGAGGACCGGAAGCAGTTTTTCGTGGTCACGGCCGACGACGGCGAGCGGATCGCCGGCGGGACCGGCGCCGACTACCACGACATGAACGACGCGCTTGAAACCCTCGGCGTATTGGACGCGATCAGCTTTGAGCACGGCGGTGCGATCGGGATCTTCGCGGCGGGGAAGGACGGCGCGCCGCGGCAGCTCAACCAGCTGGGGCCGAAGCCCAACGCCGCGCGCGTCATCTCCTGCCTCGGGGTGACGCTGGGGCGTCCGAATGGCAGGGGCGCGCCGCGCAAGGTCAACCCGGCGCAGGTGAAGGGGTCGCTCGTGATGCCGAAGGTGACGCCGATGAAGGGGCGCGACCGCGGCGCCGAGCTGACGCTCGGGATGCAGGTGAAGGCGAATCTCAAGGGCGAGCTCCCGCGTATCCGGCGGCCGGTGCTCAGCGTCTCGGCGCTCTTCGAGACCGACGGGCTCTGGCGCAGCTACGACGTGGTGCTGACCGACCAGAAGACCCCGTACGGAATCAACATCAACGCCGAGCAGACGCCGGCGGCGGTGTCCACCTGGCAGCCGGAGGTGACGCTGAAGGACTGGAAGTCGCCGGTGTTCGGCGACGCGAAGCACGGGCTTTTCAAGGGCTGCGGGATCTCGTCGTCGTCGGCCAAGCTCATCGCGTGGCGGCTGGAGTTGTGGCAGAACGGCGGATTGGTGGCGACGAGCGAATCGGATCAGCGGCAGCTCAAGAAGCTGGGCGTGCCGGAGGACTGGCACGTTAAGGGCAAGTACGCCGGCAAGATAACCTACCGCTGGCCGCCGCCTCCGGACAAGGACAAGAAGTAGCAGATGAAGCTCAAGACAGCGGTCGTGAACGGGGCGGAGATATCCGCGGAGGCGGTGGAGTTCGAGCTCGAGCGCCTGGTGAGGTTCTATTCGGCGCACGGCGCGTCCGCCGAGGAGGTGCGCGGGTGCCTGGGCCTGCTGCGCGAGAAGGCGCTCGAGCAGGCAATCGGCGCGAAGCTGCTCCTGGACCGCTCGGCGGAGCTGGACATCCCGGTGACCGCGGCGGACGTGGACGCCGAGGTGGAGCGGGTGGTAGCGCAGATCGGCGGACGCGAGGCGTACCTCGCGGCGCTGAAGGCGCAGGGAGTGAGCGAGGAGGGCTTCCGCTGCGAGCTCGAGAAGGGCGCGAAGGTGAACAAGCTCGTCGAGCAGGCGTGCGCGTCGGTGGCGGAGCCGACCGATGCCGAGATCGCCGCCTTCTTCGAGTCGCGCCGCGATGCGTATGCGAAGGCGAACCGCACACTGGTGGACGCCCACGACGAGATTCGGGACCTCTTGCGGCATGACGCGCGGGGCAAGGCGATGGACGCGTTCGTCGCGGAGCTGAAGGCGGCGGCGAAGATCGAGTACAAGACGGTCGACTCTCCGCACCATGAGCACGGCTGCTCCTGCGGCTGCGGACACCACCACTGAGGCGGCGGGAAGGACGAAATGGAGATCACCTCCTTCAGCAACCCCAAGGTCAAGCACGTCGTCCGGCTGCGCAACCGCCGCGACCGCGACGAGGCGGGGGAGATGATCGTCGAGGGCTACCGCGAATGCCGCCGCGCGCTCGACGCGGGGTATCGTCCGAAGGCGCTTTTCCACTGCCCCGAGATGTACCTCAAGAACGAGCACGAGGGCGCGATCGTGGAGGAGTGCGCGGCGCTGGGGGCGGACGTCTACACCTGCCCCGCGCCGATCTTCGCGAAGATCGCCTACAAGGAACGCCCGGACGGGCTGCTGATGATTGGCCCCCACGTGTCGCGGCGGCTCGAGGACCTCAGGCTGCCCGCGAACGCGCTGGTGATCGTCGCCGAGGCGATCGAGAAGCCGGGCAACCTCGGCACGATCCTCCGCTCGGCGGACGCGGCCGGCGCGGCGGCGGTGATCGTCTGCGACCGCGTGACCGACGTCCACAACCCGAACGTGGTGCGCGCCTCTACGGGCACGATGTTCACCGTGCCGATCGCCGAGGCTTCGAGCGACGAGGCTCTTTCGTTCCTGAAGGCGCGCGGATTCAGGATCCTGGCCGCGACGCCGCACGCCGATAAGCTGCATTTCGAGGAGGACCTTTCCGGCAACGTGGCGATCGCGCTGGGGGCGGAGCAGTACGGGCTCACCGCGAAGTGGATGGACGGCGCGGACATCCGGGTCAGGATCCCGATGCTCGGCGTCGCCGACTCGCTCAACGTGAGCGCGGCGGCGGTCATCCTGGCCTACGAGGCGGTGCGGCAGCGCATCGCGTCCGGCGCGGCGGCGGTGCCGGCGGCCGAGCCGTGGCACGGCGAGGGCAAGGTCGACCATTGACGGAGATTTACAGACAAGGAGGAGAAACATGGCAAAGATTCATCCAACGGCAATAGTGGAAGACGGCGCGCAGCTCGGCGCGGACGTCGAGATCGGCCCGATGGCGCACGTCGGCCCGGACGTCAGGCTCGGCGACGGCGTCAGGGTGGCGCAGGGCGCGATCGTCGACGGCCACACCACGATCGGGGCGATGTGCCAGATCTTCCCCTACGCCTGCATCGGCATGAAGACGCAGGACCTCAAGTACAAGGACGGCTCCGTCTCCTACGTCGAGATCGGCGAGCGCACCGTCATCCGCGAGTTCGCCACCGTCCACCTCGGCACTGCCGACGGTGAGAAGACGGTGATCGGATCCGACTGCCTTTTCATGTGCTACTGCCACGCGGCGCACGGGGTGATCCTCGGCAACCACTGCATCTGCTCGAACTCGGTGCAGCTCGCGGGCGACGTGCACCTCGAGGACTACGCGATCATCGGCGGCTGCTCGGCTTCGCACCAGTTCTGCACCGTCGGCTGCCACGCGATGGTCGGAGGCATGACCAAGATCCGCCAGGACGTGCCGCCGTACATGCTCTGCGACATGGTCGAAGGCGCGATGAAGGTGATCGGCGTCAACGTAGTGGGACTCACCCGGCGCGGGTTCAAGCGCGAGGCGATCCAGGCGCTCAAGGAGGCGCACCGCTTCCTCTACCGCGACGGACTCAACCGCACCCAGGCGCTCGAGCGGGTGGAGAACGACGTCGAGCAGACCGAGGAAGTGAAGCGCCTTGTCGCCTTCTACCGCCACTCGCAGCGGGGAGTAGCATGAGCCACGTCGCGCTGCCGCTGAAGTACCGGCCGATGACCTTCGCCGACGTCGTCGGCCAGGAGCACGTCGTGCGCACGCTGCGGCACGCGATCGAGTCCGGCCGCGTCGCCAACGCCTACCTCTTCATCGGACCGCGCGGCATCGGCAAGACCACGCTCTCGCGCATCTTCGCGAAGGCGCTCAACTGCACCTCGCCGAAGGGCGTGGAGCCGTGCGGCAAGTGCGTGAACTGCCGCGAGATCGCCGCCGGCAACTCGCTCGACGTCGTCGAGCTCGACGCCGCCTCGCACAACAAGGTGGAGGACGTGAAGCCGCTCTTGGAGCAGTGCCAGTTCGCGCCCGCCTCGTCTAAGTACAAGATCTACATCGTCGACGAGTGCCACATGCTCTCGAACGCGGCGTGGAACGCGATGCTGAAGACACTGGAGGAGCCGCCGCCGCACCTGCGGTTCATCTTCGCGACGACCGAAGGGGACAAGGTGCTCGCGACCATCATCTCCCGCTGCCAGCGCTTCGACCTGAGGCGCATCCAGACCCACGACATCGTCGCGCGGCTGAAGGACGTCTGCGCGAAGGAGAAGGTGGAGGCGACCGACGACGCGCTCCTCGCGATCGCCCGCGGCGCCGAGGGCGGCATGCGCGACGCGCTCTCGTCCCTCGACCAGCTCATCTCCTTCAAGGGCTCGAAGATCGAGGAGGCAGACGCGCTCGGCGTCTTCGGACTGGTGAGCCGCTCGGAGCTCGAGTCGCTCGCCGGCGCGGTGCTGAAGGGGGACGTCGCCGCGATCCTCAAGGCAATCGACGACTTCGACTCGGCCGGCCGGAACATGCGCCGCGTCTCGGCGGAGCTGCTCGCCCACTTCCGCAACCTCGCGGTCCTGCAGGCGCTGGGGCCGGACGCGCCGTCGCTCGCGGCGACGCCGGAGCAGGTGAAGACGCTCGTCGAGCAGGCGAAGGGCATCGACCCGGGGCGCGTCTTCCGCGTCTGCGACCAGCTGGCGGAGCTGGAGGACTCGCTCAAGTACTCGCTCGGCCCGCGCACGCTCATCGAGCTTTCGCTCATCCGCGCGAGCCGGATCGCCACCACCGCCACCATCGAGGAGCTGATGAAGGCGGTGCGGGCGCTGAAGTCGTCCGGCGCCGGTTCCGCCCCCGCGGCAGTTCCCGCGGCACCGGTCGCGGCACCTGCCGCGGCAGTTCCCGCGGCACCTGCCCCTGCGACGGCGATGGATTCGGCGAAGGTCAACGCCGAGGTGCTGGCGGATCCGAAGGTCGCCGATGTCCTGGCGGCGCTGCCTGGCGCCGCGGTGATGGGGATCAGCGAAAGGAGGCGGGCTTGAGGCTGGTGTTTGCAGCTCTTGCCGCGGCGGTTGCCGCGGTCGCGTTTGCCGCGCCGGAGCCTGATCAGGCGGCGGGGGAGACGACTGAGGAAATCATCCTCAACGTGGATCTGGACAAGAGCGGCGTCGTCTCCAAGCGCGTCCTGCCGATGCCGGCGGCGGCCGGGAAGCTCTTCCGCCGCTACCTTTCGCTCGCCGACGCGCAGTGTCCGCTCACCATCATGAAGAGCGAGGGCAAGGGGCGCGACTTCGCGTGGATCGTCGGACGCAACGAGTCCCGCAGCCAGCTCGTGTTCCTGACCTCGAACCTGACCGCGCGTCCGCGCGAGATCAGGTACCTGCTTTCCTCGAAGGAGTCGCTGACGCCGGTGTACCGCCGCGTCGTCTCCGACAACCGCGGCCGCACCTGGCGCCGGTTTGCGTTCGAGCCGCCGCACTTCAACGGCATCGTCTGCGCGAGCACGTCGCAGCAGGGCAGGATCGAGGTTCCCCCTTACACGGTCCAGGTTGTTTTTGTGAGGTTGAGATGAGCATACTTGCGATACTGCTGGCGGCGACGATCACCATCGACGTCGACAAGAGCCCGATCAAGGACCAGCGCGACTCCACCTGCCGCCCGGACCTCGGTTACGCCGGATGCCTGACCGAGGTGTCGCTCTACAACGAGGCGTTTCCCGTCTGGGCCTACGGCCAGGGCATCAAGGAGACCGAGAAGGCGCTGCGCGCGTGCGGCGCGAGGTTCATCCGCCAGTGGAACGCGGTGGATGAGTGGCAGATGGGCATGGCGGGCCACTGGAACCGCGCCAACCCGAGGGACTACTTCTCGCTCTGGAAGAAGATGGGCATCAAGGTGCTGCTGACGCTCGAGAACTACTCCGTCTACCCCAACAAGTCCGCCACCGGCAAGAAGACCTCGGACATCGGGACGGTCAAGCAGACGATCGGCCGGTACGTCAAGTGGCTGGTGGACAACCGGTTCAAGGACGTCGTCGCGGGCTTCGAGCTCGGCAACGAGCCGTACTTCGGCGCCGACCCCGAGACCTACGCCGCTCGCTGGTGCGAGATCCTGCCGGAGATAAGGAAGCACTGGCCGGACGCGAAGATCGGCATTCCGATCGCGGAGTACCGCGCCGGCGACCCGGACCTGGACGCGGTGAGGCGGCGCCTCGGCGAGAAGAAGATGATGCCGGGCGGCGGCGAGTTCGAGATCAACCGCTTCAACCAGTGGTCGGGCAGGTTCGTGACCGCGATGTCGAACGAGATCGACAACATCTCGCACGTCGTCTACCACTTCTACGGCGGCGACGCGGCGTACGGCTGCAGCGCCAGCGGCTTCGGGCGCGTGCACAACTTCGCGAAGATCTATCCGCAGATCGCGGGCAAGCGGGTGTGGATCTCGGAGTGGCGCGAGCGGTCCGACGAGGACATGCGCTGCCACCGGATGTTCTTCTCGACGCTCTGGAAGGCCCACTACATGCTCATCGTCCTCGCCCAGCCGGACGTCGACGGCGTCAACCAGCACTGCATCGGCTGCTATTCCGGGGGACTGAACATCTCGATGAACTGCTCGTTCAAGGACGAGCCCTGGCGCAGCGGCTTCCACTTCCAGAGCGACCCGGCCGGCGGCTACAACTTCTACCCCGACCCCGACGCCGGCTACGGCATCCGCCGCTACGAGGTCGGGCCCGCCGGCCCGCTCTACCGCATCTACACCGACGCGCTGATGGACCACCCGATCATCCTCGAGCACGGCCTCTACGACAAGCAGGGCAAGGAGGCGCACTTCTGGACGAGCGCGCTCTACTACGCGGCGGGCAACGCCGAGCGCGCGGCGCTGGCGCGGGGCGAGCCGCCGTCGCGGGTGCCGCGGGCGAAGGGGAACGTGGAGTGGATCGCGGCGCTTTCGGGCAACCGGCGGTCGCTTGCGCTTTTGATGGTGAACACGACCGACGAGGAGCAGCAGCTCGACGTCGTCCTCCACGGCCGCACCTTCGCCGGCCCGGCGAAGGCGCAGACGGTCTCCTGCCCGCACGAGTACGTCTACTACTACAGCATCCCGGCCGAGCCGCCGCTCTGGTCGGAGGGGACGCAGCGCTTCACCTCGGTCTACGGCGAGCGCGCCGACATCTCGATCAGGCCGGACACGGTGCAGGTCGTCGTCTTCCCGCTCCGTTAGCCGGCATCTCCGTTAGCGGCCCTTGGGCCAGAACTTGTCGGTGAGCTTGGAGGGGATGCCAACCTCGTCCCGGCTGAAGTTGTCCGCGAGGATCTTCCAGCCGAGGTCGAGCGACTCCTCGAGCGGGATGTTGACGGAGAGGTCCATCATCTCGCGCTCGAAGTCGGCGCCGTACTTGAGGAGCTTCTTGTCCCAGTCGGACATCTTGAAGCCCATCGACTGCTTCTCGACCGTTTCCTTGAACTGCGAGTAGAGCTTGATCATCGCGTCCATCACGGTGCGGTGGTCTTCGCGGGTGTTCTTGTTGACCTGCTGCTTGAGGCGCGAGAGGGAGCCGAACGGCTCGATGCGACCGTTGCTGAGGTAGAACTGGCCCTCGGTGATGTAGCCGGTGTTGTCCGGCACCGGGTGGGTGACGTCGCCGCCGGGCATCGTGGTGACGGCGAGGATGGTGATCGAGCCGGCGCCGTCGAAGTCGACGGCCTTCTCGTAGCGGCTCGCGAGCTGGGAGTAGAGGTCGCCGGGGTAGCCGCGGTTGGAGGGGATCTGCTCCATGGTGATGGCGATCTCCTTGATCGCGTCGGCGAAGGAGGTCATGTCGGTCAGGAGCACGAGGACGTCCTTCCCGCCGAGCGCGAACTTCTCTGCCACGGCGAGCGAGACGTCCGGCACCAGCACGCACTCGACCGTGGGGTCGGCGGCGGTGTGGACGAACATCACGGTCTTCGCGAGCGCGCCGGAGCGGTCGAGGGTGGTGCGGAACTTGAGGTACTCGTCGTGCTTGAGGCCCATGCCGCCGATGACGATGACGTCGGAGTCGGCCTGGAGGGCGATGCGCGCGAGGAGTTCGTTGTATGGCTCGCCGGCCTTGGCGAAGATCGGCAGCTTCTGCGAGACGACGAGCGTGTTGAAGAGGTCGATCATCGGGATGTTCGTGCGCACCATCCGGTAGGGCATTATGCGCTTCGACGGGTTCACCGAGGGCTGGCCGATCGGCGAGGGGTCTCCCTGGATGACCGGTCCGCCGTCGCGAGGCGTGCAGGCGCCGGTGAAGGCGCGGCCGAGGAGGTCGTCGGAGAAGGGCACCTTCATCGATTCGCCGAGGAACCGGACGCGCGCGGCGGTGTCGACGCCCCTGGCGCCGGCGAAGATCTGCAGCGTCACGTTCGGCCCGTCGAGCTTGATGACCTGGGCGAGCGAAGTGCCGGCGCGGCTTTCCACCTCGGCGATTTCGCCGTATTTCACGCCCTCGGCTCGGAGCGTCGCCACCGAGCCCGAGAGCGCGTCGATCTTGTGGTATACTTTGTTGTTGAACATGGTTGGCCTCTATGGATAGGAAACTCTTTTGTGCGTAGTATACCATAATTCCCGCCGCCGATTGCGGATTTTTGGTATACTACGCGTCAGAAGGACCATGCGAATGCTTTCCAAGATAGTCATAATCGCCGGCGCCGGGAGCTACCCCGAGCTGATCGCCAGGGGCGCGAAGCTGGCCGGGGTGCCGCAGGTGGACGTCGTCTCCATCGCCGGCTCCACCTCGCGCGCGACGCGCGCGGCGGCGGACCACGTCCACGGCATAACCCTGGGCGGCATCTCCGACGGGATCCGCTGGGTCGGCCGCGAGGGGTACGACGGCGTCATCCTCGCCGGGCAGATCAGCCCGCTCTCGCTCTTCCGCGGCAGGTTCGACGAGGAGATCCGCGCGGCGCTCAAGTCGCTGCCGGTCAAGAACGCCCACTCGATCTTCAGCAAGCTCACCGAGCTTTTCGCGGCGGTCGGCTGCGAGGTGCTGCCGGCGTCGCTCTTCATGGAGGACCACCTGCCCGGCGCCGGCGTCCTCACCGAGCGCGCGCCGAGCGCGGCGGAGGAGGCGGACATCCGCCACGCGATGGCGGTGGCGCGCGACATGGGCGTCCACGACGTCGGCCAGACGGTGATGGTGAAGAGCGGGATGGTGCTGGCGGTGGAGGCGTTCGAGGGGACGAACGCGGCGATCAGGCGCGGCGGACGGCTGGGCGGCCGCGGCTCCGTGGTCTTCAAGGCGGCGCGCGAGGGGCACGACATGCGCTTCGACATCCCGGTCGTGGGGCTGAAGACGATGAAGGTGATGAAGCGCGCGGGCGTGACGGCGTTTGGCTTCCAGGCCGGGCGGCTCATCTTCCTCGACCGCGTTAGGGCGCTGGAGTACGCCAACCGCCACGGCATCGCGGTCGTGGGAATGGAGAGCGGGCTGCCGCCGGCACCCACGAGGCCATGAATAGGCTGCTGCTGCTGGCCGGCGAGGAGTCCGGAGCGATCTACGCCCGCCGCATCGGGGAACGGGCGAAGGAGCTCTTCCCCGGCGTCGAGGTGCGCGGCTACGGCGACTACGGCTTCACCACGGCCGACCTCGCGGTGTTCGGCTTCTGGGAGGTATTGAAGCGGATATTCTTCTTCCTCCGGGTGCGGCGGACGATGGAGCGGGCGATCGACGAGTGGCGTCCGGACGCGGTCTGCACCGTCGACTACCCGGGCATGAACCTGCGGCTTGCGGCCTACGCGAAGTCGAAGGGCATTCGCGCGGTGCATGTGGTCTGTCCCCAGGTCTGGGCGTGGCACCGCGGGCGGATCCCGAAGATCGAGGCGTCGCTCGACGCGCTCTGCTGCTTCTTTCCGTTCGAGCCGTCGTTCTTCCGCGCCGGGTTCGCGCACTTCGTGGGCCATCCGCTGGCGGAGGAGTTCGCCGGCGGGGGCGCGCGGCGCGGCGAGCGGTCCGGCGATCCGCGGCTGGTGGCGCTGCTGCCGGGTTCGCGGCTCGGGGAGATCCGCGGCATTCTGCCGACGCTGCTCGAGGCGGTGCGCGGGCTCGACTGCCGGTGCGTGATCCCCGCGGCAAACGCGCAGGCGCGCGCGGAGATCGAGCGGGAGGTGGAGCGCTGGCGGGGCGCGGGCTCCGGCTGTCCGCCGGTGGAGATCCGCGTCGGCGGCGCGCGCGAGGCCTTCGCCGAGGCTGCCTGCGCCGCGGTGGCAAGCGGCACGGCGACGCTGGAGGCGGCGTTCGCGCATTGCCCGACGGTGCTCGTCTACCGGGTGGGGCGCATTCTCGCCTTCCTTGCGCGGCGGCTCATCAAGATCAAGCACGTGGGGCTCGCGAACATCGTCTGGGAGTGCTGCCGCGGCGGCGGCGATGCGTCCGACCGGGCTTCCGACCCGCTGGGCGGCTATCCGATGCTCGAATTGCTGCAGGAAGACATGACGGTCAAAAACGTGAGGAAATCAATAGAAAACTTCATCTCGGACGAGAAACTTCGACTTATCGCCAGTTCTCGGCTTGCCGAGACAACGGATTTATTACGCACGGATGGAGATTCCATCAGCAAAATCGTTCGGTTTTTGGTATAATACGCGCTAATATGAATCTGCTGAAGTATATATTCGGTACCAGAAACGAGCGAGTGCTGAAGAAGCTGTGGCCCATCGTTCGCGAAATAAACCGCATTGAGGAAGAGTACCAGGCGAAGAACTTCTCGGACCAGGACTTCCCCGCGAAGACGCAGGAGTTCCGCGACCGGGTGGCTAACGGCGAGTCGCTCGACTCGATCCTGCCCGAGGCGTATGCGCTCGTCAAGAACGCCTGCCGCCACCTCGTCGGCACCACCGCCGAGGTCTGCGGCCACGAGCTTGTCTGGAACATGGTTCCGTTCGACGTGCAGCTCATCGGCGGCATCGTGCTCCACCAGGGCAAGATCGCCGAGATGCAGACCGGCGAGGGCAAGACGCTGGTGGCCACGCTGCCGCTCTACTTGAACGCGCTCGCCGGTAAGAACGTGCAGCTCGTCACGGTGAACGACTACCTCGCCCGCCGCGACGCGACGTGGATGGGCCACCTCTACAAGTACCTCGGGCTCACGGTCGGCTGCATCCAGAACTCGATGGACTCCGACGAGCGCCGCGCGCAGTACGCCTGCGACATCACCTACGGCACCAACTCGGAGTTCGGCTTCGACTACCTGCGCGACAACGGCATGGCGCAGCGCCCCGAGCAGGTGGTGCAGCGCGGCCACAACTTCGCGATCGTCGACGAGGTGGACTCGATCCTGATCGACGAGGCGCGCACCCCGCTCATCATCTCGGGCCCGGCGACGATCTCCACCAGCCACGTCTACACCGAGCTCAACCCGCTCGTCTCGTCGATCGTGAAGGTGCAGACGGCGCAGTGCAACGACTTCATCCAGCAGGCGAAGAAGGCTCTTGAGTCCGGCGACGTGCAGACGTTCAAGGACCGCATCTACCAGGTCTACCACTCGATGCCGCGCCACAAGCAGCTCATGCACATGCTCGAGGACGCGGAGCTCCGGCACCACCACGAGACGGTGGAGATGCAGTTCCTCTCCGAGGTGTACAAGGCGCACGCGCGCGAGCTGAGGGAGGAGCTCTACTTCACCATCGACGAGCGCACGCGCGAGGTGGCGCTGACCGACCGCGGCTGCGAGAAGATCTGTCCCCAGGACCCGCAGCTCTTCGTGCTGCCGGACCTCGCCGCGCAGCTGAGCGCGATCGACGGCGACAAGTCGCTTTCCGAGTCCGAGCGCATCGAGCGCCGGCGCGACGCGCAGGCGGAGTTCGTGGAGAAGTCCGACCGCGTCCACGTCACCGACCAGCTCCTGCGCGCCTACTGCCTCTACGAGCGCGACGTCGACTACGTGGTGCAGTCCGACGAGTCCGGCGCCGGCCACGTGTACATCGTGGACGAGTTCACCGGGCGCGTGCTGCCCGGCCGCCGCTGGTCCGACGGCCTCCACCAGGCGGTCGAGGCGAAGGAGGGGGTGGAGATCGAGAAGGAGTCGCAGACGCTGGCGACGATCACGATCCAGAACTACTTCCGCCTCTACAAGAAGCTCTCCGGCATGACCGGCACCGCCGAGACCGAGGCGCGCGAGTTCCGCGACATCTACAAGCTAGACGTGGTGTCGATCCCCACCAACAAGCCGGTGAACCGCGTCGACGGCAACGACCAGATCTACCGCACCGAGCGCGAGAAGTTCAAGGCGGTCATCGAGGACGTCCGCCGCCGCCACGAGCTTGGCCAGCCGGTGCTGCTGGGCACGGTGGAGGTGGCGACGAGCGAGGTGCTCTCGCGCATGCTCAAGCTCGCCCACATCCCGCATGAGGTGCTCAACGCCAAGAACCACGCGCGCGAGGCCGAGATCGTCGCGCTCGCGGGCATGAAGGGGGCGGTGACGATCGCCACCAACATGGCCGGCCGCGGCACCGACATCAAGCTCGGCCCCGGCGTCCCGGAGCTCGGCGGCCTCCACGTGATCGGCTCCGAGCGCCATGAGTCGCGGCGCATCGACCGCCAGCTGCGCGGCCGCTGCTCGCGCCAGGGCGACCCGGGCAGCTCCCAGTTCTTCATCTCGCTCGAGGACAAGCTGATGCGCCTCTTCGGCTCGCAGCGGCTCTCGGGCATCATGCAGCGCCTCGGCCTCAAGGAGGGCGAGGTGATGGAGCACCGCTGGCTCAACCGCTCGGTGGAGACGGCGCAGCGCCGCGTCGAGCAGCAGCACTTCGCGGTCCGCAAGCGCACGCTCGAGTACGACGACGTGATGAACAAGCAGCGCTCGGTGGTCTACGAGATCCGCTCGCGCGTCCTCAACGGCGACCAGGAGGCAGTCCACAACCTGGTGCTGGACGTGATGAACGACCTCGTTCAGACCCAGGCGGAGCGCTGCCTCTTCGACACCAAGGGCGAGGGGCTTGCGGACTTCATGGACTGGCTCGGGCACACCTTCCCGGTGACGGTGACCGAGGAGGAGCTCACCCCGCTCCTCGGCAAGCCGGCCGAGGCGGGCGACCTGGTGATGAAGCGCGTCGCCGAGGCGTACGAGTCGAAATGCGCGGGCGAGGACCCGGAGATGCTCCCGCAGATGGAGCGCGGCGTCTTCCTCAGCGTGGTCGACAGCGAGTGGCAGGAGTACCTGAGCGCGATGGACGACCTCCGCCAGGGCGTGAACCTGCGCGCCTACGGCCAGCGCGACCCGCTCATCGAGTACAAGAAAGAGGCGTTCGAGATGTTCGAGACGCTGATGGCGACCGTGAAGTCGAAGGTCGTCTCGGCTGAGTTCCGCAGCGCGAGCGCGGCGAGGATGCGGGCGATGCTCGAGGCGATGGCCGCGAGCAACCGCGCGCGCACCAACGCCGGCGAGTTCGACTCCGACGCCGCGGGCGGCGGCCCCGCCGCCCCGCGCCGCTCCGCGCGGCGTCCTGACGGCGCCGCCGGCGGAAGCCAGAAGACCATCGGCGACGTGTTTGCGGAGATGATGGCGCAAGGCGGCGGCGGAGCTCCGCAGCCCGGCTCGGTGCCTCCCCCCGGCTTTGCTCCTGCGCCGGTTCGCCGCGCCTCCGCGGCGGTCGGACGGAACGACCCGTGCCCCTGCGGCTCGGGCAAGAAGTACAAGAAATGCTGCGGAAGGGGGTTGGCATGACAACGGCGATAATACTGGCGGCCGGCAAGTCGTCCCGCATGGGCACCGGCGTCGACAAGGCGTTCCTGAGCCTCGTGAACCGCCCGGTGGTGGCATGGAGCCTGATGGCGTTCGAGCGCGCCGCGAGCGTGGACCGCATCGTGCTGGTGGTGCGCAAGGACCAGATCGTCGCCTCGAAGGCGGTGGCGAAGATGTTCGGCATCTCCAAGCTGCAGGCGGTAGTCGCCGGCGGCTCCCGCCGCCAGGAGTCGGTCGCGGCCGGCCTCGCCGCCTGCGAGCCGGACACGCAGACCGTGCTGGTGCACGACGGCGCGCGGCCGTGCGTCACCCCGGAGCTGATCGACGAGATGGCCGCGGCCGTCCGCAAGGTCCCCGCCGCCGCCCCCGGCCGCCCGGTCTCCGACACGCTCAAGAACTGCGCCAAGGGCCTCTCGGTCACCAAGACCGTCCCGCGCGACCGTCTCTGGGCGGTGCAGACCCCGCAGGCGTTCCAGTACCAGGCGCTGCGCGACGCCTACCGCCAGCTCGACGCGAAGACCGAGGTGACCGACGACTGCCAGGCGGCGGAGCTCGCCGGCATCCCGGTGAAGATCGTCGAGAACTTCGCCCCCAACTTCAAGCTGACCACCCCGGCCGACATGCAGCTCCTCGCGCTGCTGCTCAAGTAACCAGACATGGACAGGAAGTTCGCCATACTCGGAGACATCCACTCCAACCTCGACGCGCTAAACGTCGTGCTGGACGACTGCCGCGCCCAGGGTGTGACCGACTTCCTCTGCACCGGCGACGTCGTCGGCTACAACGCCTGCCCCGCCGAGTGCCTCAAGATCGTCCGCGAGCTCGGCTGCCCGGTGGTGATGGGCAACCACGACCACTACGTCTCCTCGAGCCAGAACCTCGGCGACTTCAACCCCGTCGCGGCGGAGGTCATCCGCTGGACGCGCGGCAAGCTCAGCCAGGAGGAGCTCGACTACCTGAGCGGGCTCCCGTTCGTCGTCACCTCGATGGGCATCACCCTCGTCCACGCGACGATGGACTGCCCCGAGGCGTTCGGCTACGTCTTCGACCACCTCCAGGCCGAGGCCAACTTCATCCACCAGGTGACCCCGCTCTGCTTCCACGGCCACACCCACTGCCCGATGATCTACGAGAAGCAGGTCTCCGCCGTCTACCGCATCGACGCGCAGGACTTCAAGCTGCCGATCGGGCGCAAGTACTTCATCAACGTCGGCTCCGTTGGCCAGCCGCGCGACGGCGACCCGCGCGCCGCTTACGCGGTCTGGGACCCGAAGACGCGGCAGGTCTCGTTCCGCCGGCTCGAGTACGACGTCGCGGCGGCGCAGGCGCGCATCCGCGCGGCAGGGCTCCCCGAGCGCCTCGCGGAGCGGCTGGCGATAGGGAGGTAAGGGCAATGCGCAAGGGAATAATCCTCGCCGGCGGCGCCGGCACCCGTCTCCATCCGCTCACCCGCGTCGTCTCCAAGCAGCTGCTGCCGGTCTACGACAAGCCGATGGTGTTCTACCCGCTCTCGACGCTGATGCTCGCCGGCATCCGCGAGGTGCTGGTCATCTCCACGCCCCAGGACCTGCCGAACTTCGAGCGCCTGCTCGGCGACGGGTCGGACCTGGGCATGAAGTTCTCCTACCAGGTGCAGGAGGTGCCGAACGGGCTCGCCCAGGCGTTCGTCCTCGGGCGCGAGTTCCTCGGCGACGACGATGCGTGCCTGGTCCTCGGCGACAACATCTTCTACGGCGCGAACCTGCCGGTCCTGCTGAAGGCCGCCAACGCCCGGCGCGAGCCGACGGTGTTCGGCTACCGCGTGAGCGACCCGGAGCGCTACGGCGTCGTGGAGTTCGACGCGGCGGGCAAGGCCGTCTCGCTCGAGGAGAAGCCGGCGAAGCCGAAGTCGAACTACGCCGTCGTCGGGCTCTACTTCTACCCCAACGACGTCGTCCAGAAGGCGGCCGCGCTGAAGCCCTCTGCGCGCGGCGAATACGAGATCACCGACCTCAACCGCGAGTACCTCGCCGAAGGCCGGCTCAACGTCGAGACGATGGGGCGCGGCTTCGCCTGGCTCGACACCGGCACCCACCAGTCGCTCGCCGACGCCACCAACTTCGTCCGCGCGCTCATCGACCGCCAGGGGCTTCAGATCTCCTGCATCGAGGAGATCGCCTGGTGCCGCGGGTGGATCGACGACGCCCAGCTGAAGAAGCTCGCCGCCGGCTACGGCAAGTCGTCCTACGGCCAGTACCTGAAGGGGCTTGTTCCCTGACATGGCCTCGCCGTTCCGGCTCAAGTCGCCGTTCCGCCCCACCGGCGACCAGCCCGAGGCCGTCGCCGCGCTCCTCGACGGACTGAAGCGCGGCGACGACCGGCTCGTTCTGCAGGGCGTCACCGGCTCCGGCAAGACCTTCACCCTCGCCAACCTCATCCAGCGCTGGGGTCGCCCGACGCTCGTCCTCTCCCACAACAAGACCCTCGCCGCCCAGCTCTACTCCGAGCTCAAGGAGTTCTTCCCCGACAACGCCGTCGAGTACTTCATCTCCTACTACGACTACTACCAGCCCGAGGCGTACATCCCCCAGACCGACACCTACATCGAGAAGGACGCCGCCATCAACGAGGAGATCGAGCGCTACCGCCTCGCCGCCACCAACGCGCTCATCGCCCGCCGCGACGTGATCGTGGTTTCGTCGGTGAGCTGCATCTACGGCCTCGGCGAGTCCGACGAGTACCGCGACCTCGCCGTGCGCATCGCCGTCGGCGC
Source organism: uncultured bacterium (assembly GCA_902770045.1). Taxonomy (GTDB): domain Bacteria; phylum Verrucomicrobiota; class Kiritimatiellia; order RFP12; family UBA1067; genus UBA1067. Next base: position 24,604 of record CACXRO010000002.1, on the reverse strand, counting down.
GGCGATCGGCCGCTCGAAGCTCGCTGCGCGCCTCGTCGAGGCGCAGTACACGCGCAACGACTTCGACTTCGCCCCCGGCGCCTTCCGAGTGCGCGGCGACGTCCTCGACATCTTCCCCGCCTACGAGACGAAGGCGATCCGCGTCGAGTTCTTCGGCGACGAGGTCGACTCCATCCGCGAGCTCGACCCGCTGACCGGGAAGTGCGGCGTCTCGATGCCCGCCGCCGTCGTCACCCCCGCCAAGCAGTTCGTGATGGGCAGGGACAAGCTCGAGGCCGCCTTCGCCCGCATCCAGGACGAGCTCGCCGAGCGGCTCCGGTTCTTCGAGTCGAAGGGCAAGCTCCTCGAGGCGCAGCGCCTCCGCGAGCGCACCGAGTACGACATCGAGATGATGCGCGAGCTCGGTTACTGCAACGGCATCGAGAACTACTCGCGCCCGCTCTCCGGCCGCGCCCCCGGCTCGCCGCCCGAGTGCCTCATCGACTACTTCCCGGACGACTTCCTCACCGTCGTCGACGAGTCCCACGCCACCGTCCCCCAGCTCCGCGCCATGTACAACGGCGACCAGGCGCGCAAGTCCAAGCTCGTCGACTTCGGATTCCGCCTGCCGAGCGCCAAGGACAACCGCCCGCTCACCTTCGACGAGTTCAACGCCAAGGTCCACGAGGTCGTCTACTGCTCGGCGACGCCCGGCGACTACGAGTACTCCCAGGCGAAGATCGTCGCGCGCCAGGTGATCCGCCCCACCGGCCTCCTCGACCCCGAGGTCGAGGTGCGCCCGCTCGCCAACCAGGTGGACGACCTCATGGACGAGCTCAAGCGGCTCAAGGGCGACCGCGCGCTCGTCACTACCCTCACCAAGCGCTCCGCCGAGGACCTCTCGCGCTACCTGCACGAGACCGGGGTCAGGGTCGAGTACCTCCACTCCGACATCGACGCCATTGAGCGCGTCGAGATCCTCCAGCGTCTCCGCCGCGGCGACTTCGACGTCCTCGTCGGCATCAACCTGCTGCGCGAGGGGCTGGACCTGCCCGAGGTCGCGCTGGTGGCGATCCTCGACGCGGACAAGGAAGGCTTCCTCAGGTCCACCACCTCGCTCCTCCAGACCGCCGGCCGCGCCGCGCGCCACGTGAAGGGCAGGGTGATCCTCTACGCCGACCACCAGACCGACGCCATCCGCGAGTTCCTCGAGATCACCGCCGCGCACCGCGAGCGCCAGATCGCCTACAACCGCGAGCACGGCGTCGAGCCGAAGCAGGTGAAGCGCAAGGTCAACGAGGCGTCGTACCTCTTCCGCGCCGGACGGGCGATTGCCCCGGCCCCGGCGTCGTCCGCGGTGGATCCGAAGGAGGTCATCGCGGAGATGACCCGCGAGATGCTCGAGGCCGCCGACCGGCTCGAGTTCGAGCGCGCCGCCTACCTGCGCGACCAGATCGCCAAACTCCGCGCAGACGGCGGCGACGCGCCTGGGAAAAGGGGATTGAAGACCAGAAAAAGGAGAAAAGGGAAATGACGCTAACGGCAATCTTGGCGGCGGTGGCGACGGCGACGTCGCTGAACGGCGAGTGGCAGTTCGCGAAGTACGGCGCGGGCAGGGCGCCGGCGTCCGCAGCAGAGGTGCTTCCCGAGCGCTGGCAGACGGTGAGGGTGCCGCACGACTGGGCGATCGCCGGTCCTTTCGACCCCTACGAAAACAGCGCGGCCGGCTGCCTGCCGTTCAGGGCCGACGGCTGGTACCGGCGTTCCTTCGATCTCTCGGCCGACGCGGCCAGGGCGCTGGCGGCGGGCGGCCGCGCCTATCTTTCGTTCGACGGCGTAATGGCCAGGCCGCGCGTCTACGTCAACGGACATGACGCCGGCGGCTGGGACTACGGCTACATGGGCTTTACCCTCGACGTCACCGGTCTCGTGAAGGAGGGCGAGAACGACCTCGCCGTCCTCGCCTCGACGCGCCACCACTGGTCGCGCTGGTATCCGGGCGGCGGCATCTACCGCGACGTCGCGCTGACCGTGAAGACGCCCGACTCGCTCGTCCCAGGCTCGCTCGCGATCACCACGCCTGAAGTGACCGCCGAGCGCGCAAAGGTGCACGTCGAATACCGGCTTGACCGGAGCGGCGCGAAGTCGCTCGACTTCGAGGTGGAAAGGCCGCGCCGGTGGAGTCCGGACGACCCGTACCTCTACGAGCTCGAGGTCGCGGGCGAGCGCTTCCGCTACGGCATCCGCTCATTCGCCTTCACCGCCGACCGCGGTCTCGTCCTCAATGGCTCGCGCCTCCAGCTCCGCGGCGTCAACCTCCACTCCGACCTCGGCATTCTCGGCATGGCGTTCGACCGCGACGCCGCGCGCCGGCAGCTTGCGATCATGAAGGACATGGGCGCAAATGCGCTGCGCACCAGCCACAACGCGCCCGCATCGGCGCTGCTCGACCTCTGCGACGAGATGGGGTTCGTGGTGTGGGACGAGTGCTTCGACCGCTGGAACGCCTTCGCCGGGCGGCGACAGGAGGAGAATCTCGAGGACTACTGCACCCGCAACCTGGTCGAGTTCGTCCGCCGCGACCGCAACCACCCGTCGGTGTTCGTCTGGTCGATCGGCAACGAGATCCCGCTCGCTGACGAGAAGGACCCCGACGGCGTGACCCGCGAGCGCTGCCGGCTGTTCCGCGAGGCGATCCGCCGCGAGGACGCGACGCGTCCGGTCGGCATCGGCGAGTGCTTCACCGAGGCGATCACCAACTCGGTGCTGGACGACCTGGACATCACCGGCTGGAACTACGCGCGCAAGTACGCGCTCATGAAGCGGCAGTACCCAGCGAAGCCTGTCGTCTACTCCGAAAGCGCCTCGGCGCTCTCCGACTACGGCTTCTACGCGAATCCGCCGTCCGGGCAGCGCACAGGCTGGAACGTGGCCGAGCGCATGGTCGACTCCTACGACCACAACGCCGCGCCGTGGAGCGACATACCGGACGTCGAGTTCGCGCGCATGGAAGCCGACGGCTACTGCGCGGGCGAGTTCGTCTGGACCGGCATCGACTATCTCGGCGAGCCCACGCCCTACATCAGCTGGTTCACCGCCATGAAGGGCATCCCGCCCGCCGAGCGCTCTCGTTCAAGCTACTTCGGCATCGTCGACCTGACTGGTGTGCCCAAGGACCGCTTCTACCTCTACCGCTCGCACTGGAATCCGCTCGCGCCGACGGCGCACATCCTGCCGCACTGGAACTGGGAGGAGAAGGCGGCACAGAACGGAGGCAGGCTCAACGTGCCGGTATTCGTCTATGGTTCCGGCGACGAGGCCGAGCTCTTTCTGAACGGACGCTCGCTCGGCGTCCGGCGCAAAGGCGGCGTGGGGGACTATCCGCTCGACCTCGAGTACCCCGAGGGCGACGCGGTGCGCACCGTCTCCGTCGAGTCAGGCGACTGGCGCACCAACCGCTACTACGACGTCTGCGCCCGCTATCGGTTCCGCTGGGCCGAGGTACCATACGAGCCGGGCGAGCTCCGCGCTGTCGTGCGCCGCGGCGGCAAGACGGCTGCGACCGATGTTATGCGCACCGCCGGCCGGCCGGTCGCGGTGAGGCTGACCGAGGACCATTACAACGCGCCGGGCTCGGAGCTTAAGTTCGTGCAGGTCGACCTGGTGGACGCGCACGGCGTGCGCGACCCGCTCTCCAACGCGCGAGTGTCCTTTTCCTGCAGGGGCGGCGAGATCGCGGCGGTCGGCAACGGCGATCCGCGCGGCCAGGAGAGCTTCGCCTACGTGAAGTCTCACCAGCTGTACTTTGGCAAGGCAGTGGTCGCGGTGCGCGTGAAGACGGGTTGCGTGGCCGTGCTCACCGCGTCGCTTGAAGGGCTGAAGGACGCCGTCATCCGGCTGGGCCGCTGATCCATGAACTGTGACTTCAAGCTCTTCGGACCCCTCCGCGTCGGCGAGAACGATCTCGACGGCGTCAGGGTGGTCGTCGAGCGCAAGCGGGTGAGGCGGGTCAACATCCGCATCGGGCGGGACGGCGTGGTGGCGCTGTCGCTGCCGAAGTGGGGTTGCTCGCTCGCCTATGCGGAGGATTTTCTGCGCTCGAAATGGGGATGGGTGGATCGGACGCGGGCCGAGATGGCGTCCCGTCCGCCGCCCGAGCCGGAGGCGACGGAGATGGAGGCGCTGGAGCTGAAAGGGCTCATCGCTGAGCTGCACGGGCTCTGGACGGCGCGGCTCGGCGAGGCCGGGGTGGGCTGGTCGATGCGGCGTCTGCGCTCAATCTGGGGATCCTGCCGCATCCGCAGCCGGCACGTCGTCTACAGTCTGGGGCTGGCGCGCAAGGCGCGGGAGCTGGTGGAGTACGTGGTGGTGCACGAGCTCACGCACCTGTGCGTGGCCAACCACGGTCCGGACTTCCAGCGGCTCATGGACGCGCGGCTCCCGGGCTGGCGCATGCTCCGCCGCCGCCTGAACAGAGGACAGTAGTCAGCAGCCAGCAGCCAGCAGCCAGTAACCAGTGCGGACCATGAACCATGAACCGCGATTTTATGGTATAATACAGCAAACCAAGGAGAGACCCAAGATGCATACCGTTCTTCAGCACCCGCTCGTGAACCACCGCGTGACCCTGATGCGCGACCAGGCGACCCCGCCGAAGCTCTTCCGCGAGCTGGTGAACGAAATCACCGAGTTCCTCGCCTTCGAGGCGCTCAAGGACGTGAGGATGAAGGCAGTTGACGTCGTCACCCCGGTGGCGAAGGCCCGCGGCGCGCTCGTCGACGAGCACATCGTGCTGGTGCCGATCCTCCGCGCCGGCATGGGCATGCTCGACGCGATGCTTGACGTGCTGCCCTACGCCAAGGTCGGCGTCCTCGGCATGCAGCGCAACGAAGATACGGCCGAGCCGATCCCCTACTATGCCAAGGTGCCGCCGGCGAAGGGCGAGGAGCTGGCGATCGTGATCGACCCGATGCTCGCCACCGGCGGCAGCGCCTGCGACGCGGTGGCCCAGCTCAAGAAGCTCGGCTACCGGCGCATCAAGTGCCTCCACCTGATTGCCGCGCCGGAAGGGGTGGCGAAGTTCGAGAAGGAACATCCCGAGGTGCCGGTCTTCATCGCCGCGCTCGACGAGCGCCTCAACTCCCACTTCTACATCGTGCCCGGCCTCGGCGACGCCGGCGACCGCATCTTCGGAACGCTCTGAGCCCGCTGCGATGACTTTTGCGACCTCCAAATTCAGGGCATTCCTGCCGGCCGCGACCTTCGCTATGGCGGCGGAGTTCCTGATGGGGCTGTCGGACTCGGTCATCTGCGGCCACGTCCTCGGGGAGACGGGCCTCTCGGCCGTCAACCTGATGCAAGGCGTCTTCGAGATCGTCACCTTCGTCGGGATGATGGTGACGGTCGGCTCGTGCGTCCACTTCTCGACCGAGCTCGGCGCTCTGCACCTCAGGCGCGCGCGCGGATTCTTCACGCTCGGCTTCTTCGCGTCGATCGCCTTCGGGATAGCGTTTGCCGCGGCGCTTGCGGTCCTGCGCCATCCGGTGCTATCGGCCTTCGGCGCGTCCAGGGAGGTGACCGAGCTCGCCAGCTCCTACTGGGTGTGGTTCCTGCCCGCGGCGGCGCTCGAACCGCTGGCGTTCTTCCTCGGCACGCTCGCCTACGCCGACGGCGACGCGCGGCTGTCGCTCGCATCCTACTGCGTGCAGCTGGTCGGCAACTGCCTGGTGTCGGTGCCGCTGACGATCTGCTTCGGCGCGGCCGGGTGCGCGGTCGGCACCGGCATCGGGTCGTTCCTGGCCATCGTGGTGCTGCTGCTTCACTTCCGCCGCCGCGGCTGCATGCTCGGCTTTTCGCGGCACTTCAGCGTTTTCTCCGACCTGATGCTGGTCTTCCGCACTTCGCTCGGCGACGCGAGCAAGAACGTCGGCAAGGCTGCGCTCATATTTGCGCTCAACGCCTACGTGATCGCGCACTTCGGCTCGGAGATGCTGCCGGTCCTCGCGGTGGTGGTGATGACGATCGGCATCTCCGAGGTGTTCGACGGCGTCGCCAACGCCGCGCAGCCGCTGGCGAGCGTCTACATCGGCGAGCGCAACTCGTTCCTCACCAAGCGCGTCATGCGCGCGGCGCTGAGGATGGCGCTGGGGGAGGGCGCGGCGGCGATGCTCGTCCTGCTCGCGTACCCGAACCTCATCCTGATGATGGCCGGCGTGTCTGACCCGGCGGTGGTGCCGGCGGCGCTGTTTGCGGTGCGGATCGCGTCCATCGCCCTGCCTGGGCTCGCGCTGGTGCTGCTCTTCAACTCCTACTATGTCTTCATCGGGCGGGAGACTCTCGCGACGCTGCTTACGCTCGCGGCTGTCCTCGTCGTGCCCGCGGCGCTTTTCCCCGCGATGGGCTCGGCCTGGGGCGCCCGCGGCGTCTGGGCCGCGCTCGGCCTCGCGCCGCTCGTTTCGCTCGCGGTCTTCGCCGTCTACGAGATGGTGCGCTGGGGCTTCAGGATCTTTCCGTTCCTGCTCCAGGGCGGGCGCGACGCGGCGCTCCGGGTCTTCGACCTCGAGCTCGACCCGGCCTCGATCTGCCTGGCCTCGGCTGGCGTCGAGAAGCACCTGCTGCAGAAGGGGATCGACGCCGCGCGCGCATCGAAGGCGGCGCTGCTGGTGGAGGAGGCGCTGATGGTCGTGCGCGACCGCAACGGCGGCCGCCGCACCCTGGCGGAGGTGACGGTCGACCTCAACGACGGGCTTACGATCGTCCTCCGCGACGACGGCGAGATCTTCGACATCACCGACGCGGACGCCAGCATCTCCTCGCTGCGCAGCTACCTCGTCTCCAACCTGATGACGGCGCTGCCCAACCGCCGCAACCTCACCACCACCGGCTTCAACAGGAACGTTTTCAAGTTATGAGGACTCTATGGGCACTGGCGATAGTCGCCTTGGCGGGCTGCTCGGGCTCCGAGGGCCGTGTGGATCCGCGCATTGCGGACAAGTCGCGTCCGCTCGTCATGCTCACCCATCCGACCGAGCCGCCGTGCTCCTACAGGAGCGAATCCGGCGAGATCATCGGCTCCGACGTCGACCTTGCGCGCAGGATCGCGGCGAAGGCCGGGCGCGAGCTCGTCGTGGAGGCGGTCGAGTTCTCCGACATCCTGCCGCGGCTCAAGGCCGGCACGGCGGACATCGGCATCTCCACCATCACCATCACCGAGGCGAGGAAGCGCGACGTGGACTTCTCCATCCCGTATGCGTTCGGCGGCGCGTGCTTCCTGTACCGGAGCGCCGACCCGAGGCCGCGGCTGTCGCATATCGCCATGCTCAACATCGGGGTCGAGTCCGACACCGTGCAGGACATCTTCCTTTGCCGCCACGGCTGCGACCCGCTGCGGTTCGTCCACCTCGAGGAGGCGGTCGACGCGCTGGACCGTAAGGTCGTCGACGCCGTGTTCTTCGACGACATGCCGCTGAAGGCGCTGGCCGAGAAGTCCGGCGGACGCTACGCCGTCTCGCCGCTTGCCACCCGCGACGGCTACGGCGTCGCCGTCGACAAGCGGCGCCCGGACGTGCTCGCCGCCGCCAACGCGGCAATCGCGGAAGGAGGTGCGAAGTGACCGCCCGCCGCAGCCTCAACGTCAAGGTCGCCGTTTCGGTGCTGGTCGCCTTCGCCGTGTCGATGGCCTTCTCGTGGTTTCTCCATAACAGCCTTTCCGAGCGCGACGCCTACGCGCTGATCGACCGCGCCTTCGCCAACGCGCGCGCCGAGCTCACCGACTGCATCAACGAGCGGCTCGTCGTCCAGTGCATGGAGGCGCGCGAGCGGATCGAGGACGGCCATCCCGACGACACGGCCTCCCTGCAGGCGCTGGCGCGCGAGTTGCGCGTGTCCGAGGTCAGCATCGTGGACGACAAGGGCGACATCGTCCGCTCGTCGGTGCCGGACTACCTGGCCGGGCCCGGGAGGAAGGCGTTCAACTTCGCCGAGGCCGACGACAAAGACGCCAACAAAATGATGGGCCTCATTGACGGACGCTACACCGAGTATTGCCAGCCGTACCGCAGCAATGCGGCAAACGGCAACTGGCGCAAGTTCGTCGGCGTGTGGCGGCGCGAAGGCGGGTTCTTCGAGATCGGGCTGGACGGCAAGGCCCTGCAGTCCCTTGCGCGCTCCACCTGCGTGGATCGCTTCCGCAACTGGCGCGTCGGCGGCAGCGGCGGCATCGTGGTCACCACGCCGACCGGGCTCGTGCTCTCCGACTACGAGGAGCCGAACCGCGAGGGCACGCAGTTCCACGAGCCCGGCGGCTCGTTCTACTGGAAGCGCGGCGACATCGAGACGTTCCCGGTGTACGTGATGATCCCGAAGATGTCCGCGGCAGTCCAGCGCGACGTGCTCGTCGGCGCCACCGCGCTGCTGAACGGCGCGGCGCTGGTGTTCGTGGCGCTCCTGGTGGGGTTCGTGATCGCGGCCTTCGTGCGCCGGCAGATCCGCGAGCAGGAGGCGAAGGAGCTCGCGATGGCGAAGGACATCCAGCTCTCGGCGCTTCCGAACGTGTTCCCGCCGTTCCCGGACGAGACGCGCTTCGACATCATGGCGTCGATGGCGACGGCCAAGGAGGTCGGCGGCGACTTCTACGACTTCTACTTCACCGCGCAGGACCGCGTGCTCGTGATAGTCGCCGACGTCAGCGGCAAGGGCGTCCCCGCCGCGATGTTCATGATGCACGCGAAGACGCTCATCAAGAGCGCCGCGCAGACCGGCAAGCCGCTCGCGCAGGTGTTCACGGAGGCGAACGAGGCGCTCTGCGAGGGCAATTCGTCCTGCACCTTCGTCACCGCCTGGGCCGGCGAGCTCAACGTCAACACCGGCCACCTGACCTTCGTGAACGCCGGCCACAACCCGCCGGTGGTGCACCGCGGCGGGCGCTGCGAGTACCTGAAGACGCGCCCCTCGCCCGCCCTCGGCGCCATGGAGGGCGTCACGTACCGGGTCGACGACATCACCCTCGAGCCCGGGGACGCCATCTACCTCTACACCGACGGCATCGTCGAGCAGCCCGACCCGGCCGGCGAGCTCTACGGCGAGGGTCGGCTCCTCGGTCTCCTGTCCCGGAACGTCCGCCAGCGCGGCGAGATCCTCAAGACTGTCATCGCCGACGTCCACCGCCACGCCGCCGGCGCCGAGCAGGCCGATGACTGCACCCAGCTCGTGCTCCGCTACCGCGGCGAGCCGGACGTGGTCGCGCACGAGTACGCGCCGACGCTGGAGGACGTCGCCAAGGCCGTCGACGAACTCACCGCGGCGCTGGAGACGGTGCCGGTCAAGGTGCGTACCCAGCTGCTCGTGGCGGCCGACGAGATCTTCGCCAACATCGTGCGCTACTCCGGCGCCACCCGCTGGTCGCTCTCGGTCGAGCTCGACCACCACCCCGACGGCGTGCGCCTCGTCATCACCGACGACGGCAAGCCGTTCGATCCGCTCGCGCAGCGGGACCCCGACACCACCCTCGCCGCGGAGGACCGCGCGGTCGGGGGGCTCGGCATATTCATCGTCAAGAAGACAATGTCGCCCGTCACCTACAAGCGGCGGAGCGGCCTCAACATACTAAAAATGGGGAAAGACTATGGAGACTAAGACCATAAGCGAAGGAGACAAGCTGACCATCTCGGTCAGCGGACGCGTTGACACCGTGACCGCCCCGGAGCTCGAGGCGAACCTCAAGTTCGGCGACGCCAAGCTCGTAGTGATCGACCTCAAGGAGGTGCCGTACATGAGCTCGGCCGGCCTGAGGCTGCTCCTCACCTCGCACAAGGCGATGGCGGCGAAGGGCGGCAGGTTCGAGATCGTGAACGTGCAGAGCGCGGTCCGGGAGGTGCTCGAGATCACGGGATTCTCCGACATCCTCAACATCGTCTGACGGCGGTCGGCGGCAAGGAGAAGGGAAGAGGCCATGAGCGACATCAAGGAAAGCATCAAGAAGCTTGAGAAGGCCGTCCTGGAGGACGGCAAGGTCGACCGCGCGGAGGCGGCGATCCTCCTCTCCTACGCGTCGGCACGCGCCAGCGAAAGCGCCGAGATGGCGGAGTTCGTCAAGGCGCTGCAGGACGTCCTCGAAGACGGCGTGGTGACGCCGGAGGAGTCGATCCGCATCGGCGCCCACCTCAAGTGGCTGGCGCGGGAGGCGGAGAGCGAGGAGCCCGAGACCACGTTCCTCGGGCGGCTGTTCAAGCTGAAAAGGAACAGGACCTCCGTCAAGACCGAGATAGTCGCCGGCGTCACGACGTTCATGACGATGGCATACATTCTTGCCGTCAACCCCAACATCCTGTCGGTCGCCGGCATCCCGCGCGGAGGGGTCTTCATGGCGACCGCCGTCGCCGCCGTCGTAGGCACGCTCCTCATGGCGTTCATGTCCAACTATCCGTTCGTGCTCGCGCCGGGCATGGGCCTCAACGCGTTCCTGACCTTCGGCGTCGTCCTGGGCATGGGCTACAGCTGGCAGTTCGCGCTCCTCGCCGTGTTCGTCGAGGGCATCGTCTTCCTCGCGCTGTCGCTTACTCCGGTGCGGGAGGGCATATTCAACTCCATACCGCTCACGCTCAAGCGCGCGGTCGCGGCCGGCATCGGCCTCTTCATCTGCTTCATTGCGCTGCAGACGGCGAAGGTCGTCGTCAACAACGACGCGACGCTCGTCGGGCTCGTGAGCTTCAAGAACGTCGACTTCCACACGCAGGGCGTGACCGCGCTCTTCGCGCTCGCCGGCACCATCCTCACGGGCTTCATGCTGGTAAAGGGCTGGAAGGGCGCCATTCTTCTCGGCATCATCGCGACGTGGGCTCTCGGCATGCTTGCGCAGGCGACCGGCATCTACGTGCCCAACGCCGACGCGGGCTTCTTCTCGACCTACCCGAGCTTCACAATGGGCGACATGTCCAACACCTTCAAGGAGTTCGGCGCGACGGTCGGCGCGCTCTTCAACCCCGACGGCTGGACGCACGGCAAGGGCGAGGCGGCGCGCACGGGCTGGACGCTCGTGAAGTCGCTCGACTTCTTCGTCGTGATGTTCGCGTTCTTCTTCGTGGACCTCTTCGACACCCTCGGCACCCTCATCGGCGTCTCGATGAAGGGCGGCTTCCTCACCAAGGAGGGCAAGCTGCCGCGCATCTCCGGCGCGCTCTGCGCGGACGCGATCGCGACCTCCGTCGGCGCGGTGCTCGGCACCTCGACGACCACGACCTACGTCGAGTCCGCCTCGGGCGTCATGGCCGGCGGCAAGACGGGTCTCACCGCCGTCACCTCCGCCGCGCTCTTCGCGCTTGCGATCCTCTTCGCGCCGATCTTCCTCGCGATTCCGGCGTTCGCGACCGCGCCCGCGCTGATCATCGTCGGCTACATGATGCTCTCCTCGTGCGCCGACATCGACTGGCGCGACGCGGGCGAGGCGGTTCCGGCGTTCCTCGCGATCGCGGCGATGCCGTTCACCTACTCGATCTCCGACGGCATCATGTTCGGCGTCATCTCGTACACCGTCATAAACGCGTTTGCGGGCAACTTCAGGCGCATCCACTGGATCATGTACATCCTCACGGCGCTCTTCGTCGCCAAGTACGCGCTGATGTGAGGTGACGCATGGTCGGCGACTACAAGCTGCTGAAGATACTCGACTCGCTCAGGACCGCCGTCATGGACGACGGGAGGGTCACGCTCGGCGAGACCTCGGTGATCCTGCGGACGATCCGCCCGTTCGTGCTGAAGGGCGAGCCGGGCGCCTGCGAGCTCGACGCGCTGCTGCAGCGCGTCCGCAGCGACGGGATGGTCACGGACGAGGAGTCGAACCAGATCGCCCAGCTGATGGACAACCTCCTCTCCGGGCGCCCGCGCCTCGCCGACTACGTCCGCGAGATCCGAGACTTCCCCAAGCCCGGCGTGCTCTTCCGCGACGTGACCGGCATCCTGGAGTCCGGCGAGGGCTTCAACCTGGCGCTCTCGGAGATCGCCGAGGCGCTTGAGGGAGTGAGCTTCGACCTCGTCGCCGCGCCGGAGTCGCGCGGGTTCATCTTCGGCGCGGCCATCGCCGCGCGCTTCGGGAAGGCGTTCGTGCCGATCCGCAAGCCCGGCAAGCTGCCGCGGCGGACGATCTCAGAGGACTACGACCTCGAGTACGGCAAGGCGACGCTCCACATGCACGCTGACGCCGTCATCCGCGGCGAGAAGGCGGTGGTCGTGGACGACCTGCTGGCGACCGGCGGCACGGCGCTCGCAGCGGCGAGGCTCGTCGAGCGGCTCGGCGGCACGGTGGTGAAGATGGTCTTCCCCATCGAGCTCGAGGGCTTCGGCGCCCGCAAGGGCCTGCTGAAGGACTATGACGTCGCCTCGCTCGTCAAGTACCCCGGCAAGTAGCATTGGCGGGGCACCCCCCCCCCTTGTTTTTCGCCGCCGAGTGTAGTATAATTCAAACTATATGAGAGCCAAGTTGTCGATACTATCCGCGCTGGCGGTCATGGCGGCGTCCCTCTTCGCGGAGGGCGAGGGCGCCGCGGCGCCGGAGAATCCCGAGCTCGAGAACGAGCTCAAGTACATCGAGGAGCTGGTCAACAACGGCTACGCCGACTTCGCCGAGCCGCTGAGCGAGGCGGCCAAGAAGCGCTGGCCCGAGGCCGAGGCGAGGCTCTTCGCAATCGACGTGAGGGCGCTCCTCTCCTACGGCAAGTTCGCCGAGGCGGAGAAGAAGATCGCCGCGCTCCCAGACCGCTCCGGCACCAAGTACTGGGCGGCGCGGCTCGAGATGGCCAACAACCTCTATGCCCGCGGCCAGCGCGAGGAGTGCATGAAGATCTACGACGCCTTCTTCAAGGCGTACCCGAAGCCGCCGAAGGACATCCGCGCGTTCTACAACGACGCGAGCCGCACCTACGGCAGCCTGCTTGTCGGCGACCGCCAGTTCGAGAAGGCGGCCGAGCGTTACGAGGTGCTGCTGACCGGTCTCGAGGACGACGAGTGGTGCGACCTCGCCTGCGACACCGCCGACCTCTACCTGAAGCTCGTCGACGAGACGCAAGACAAGAAGAAGCGCGACGAATACTACAAGTCGGCGCGCAAGCTCGTGGAGCGCCTCCTCTACATGATCGACAAGCCCGTCTACTTCGGCCGGGCGATCTCGATGCTCGCGCACCTCGAGCTCTCTCGCGGCGACGTCGAGAAGGCGGCCGCGACGATCGACGAGTACCGCGGCCAGCTCGAGGACCTCCACCAGCAGATCGTCGAGGCGGATCCGGACGGCAAGCAGGGCTTCGTGCGCCTCTCGCCGCTTCCGCAGTGCCTCTACCTGCAGGCGAAGATCCTGTGGGACGCGGCGAAGAAGGAGTATTCCCAGGCCAAGCGCGACGACGAGAAGGTGAAGTCCTACCTCTTCGGCCCGAAGAAGGGCGGCAAGCGCGAGGTGGCGAAGGGCGCGTTCGCGATGGCGCAGGGCGTGTTCCTCAACTACGAGACCTCGCCCTGGGCGCCGCCGGCCGGCAACTTGGCGCAGGAGATCAAGGCGTTCGCCGAGGAGAAGTACGGCGCGAAGGTGAAGACGAACGTCACCGCCGAGCAGCTCGAGCGCGTCCGCCTGGCGCAGTTCCGCGCGGCGAACGAGACGTTCTCGTCCGCGGCCCCGCGCGACGCGGCCAAGGCATACGACGACTACCTTGCCAGCTACCCGGAGTCGGTGGAGTCGATCGCGGCGATCGAGAACACCGCCGGCGCGCTGATCGAGCTTGCGCATGTTGGCGAAAGCGACGAGGAGAAGGCCGCCGCGCGGCTCGACTGCGACACCGTCGAGGCCTACCTCGCCGAGCGCTTCTGCGGCGCCAAGGACCGGCTGGTCATGACCTCCGCGGGCGATGCGCTTGTCCGGCTCGCGGCCAAGGAGCAGGAGTTCAAGAACTTCGCCCAGGCCGACAACGTCTACGTCTGGTTCTGCAGCAACTACGTCCGTCACGCGACGGCGCCGTCGCGCGCGGCGGCGTGCGCGGCCGAGAAGCAGCGCAACAAGGACTGGGATGGGGCGGTCATGTTCTGGCGCATCGTGCTGGACAACTACCCCGACTCGCCCAGCTACGTGACCGCGCTTTCGCAGATATCCAGCTGCTACGGCAAGCTCGGCGACCCGACGAACGAGATCGCGTACCTCGAGCGCTACCTCAAGGTGGAGAAGATCCGCCTCCGCAAGCTCCAGGCCCAGGTGAAGCTCGCCACGATGTACCAGAAGGACGGCGTCGCCATGCTCGACCGCTGCGCCAACCTGACCAACGAGGCCGAGGTCGTGGAGTTCGAGCGCCGCGGCACCGCGCAGATCATCCGGGCGATCAAGAACTTCACGGCGCTCGTCAAGGAGATAGGCGAGGCGATGGACGACCCCGCGACCACCAAGGAGGACAAGGAGAAATACGTCGCGCTCAAGGACGCGGCGCTGTTCTCGATCGGCGAGTGCTGGAGCCGCATGAAGCGCCCGGCCGACCGGGTGGCAGGCTTCCGCGTCAACGCCGCGAAGGCCTACGATGAGTACATCAAGGAGTATCCTGACGGCAGGTATGCGACGAACGGCTATGTGAAGCTCGGCATGATCTACACCGCGCTCGGCGACATGGCGAAGGCCAAGGACGCGCTCGACAGCCTCAACCGCCGCTTCCCCGACTCCGAGGAGGCGAAGAACGCGAAGCCGCGGCTCGCGAAGAGCCTCATCGAGATCGGCATGAAGCGCGAAGGCACCGACATCTACGCCGAGATGCTCGACACCGACGGCAAGTACACCGCCTGGCAGTACCTTTCGGCCGGCGACGCGCTCGTCGACGCCGCGGACTGGTCGCTCGCCAACCGCGCCTTCGAGAAGGCGATCAAGATCGCCCCCACCAACTCGACCACGCTCGTCGGCAAGGCGCGGATAGGCCTTGCGAAGAGCGCCTGGAAGCAGGGCTCGCTCGCCGAGGCTCGCGAGGCGCTGGACCAGTTCGTGGCCGACCCTAAGCTCTCGCGCTCGGCGCTGCAGACCGACGCCAACGAGATGCTCTTCGAGATCGCGCGCCAGCAGGGGCGGACGGAGAAGGAGCCGACGGTCCGCGGCCGCCACTTCGCGGCGGCGAGGGCGGCGCTCGGCAAGGTTCGCGCTGCCAAGAACGCGCAGAAGTGCCCGCAGTGGGAGATCGACTCGATCGCGCTCAGGAACATCGAGCTCACCGCCGAGCAGGCTGGCGTCGAGGAGGGGATGGGCGACAAGGACGCGGCTGAGACCACCCGCGGCAAAGCGGCGGCAGGCTTCCAGGGCTTCATCCAGGCGCATTCGCCGACGGATGACCGCCCGCTCGACGCGATGGAGAA
Organism: uncultured bacterium; assembly: GCA_902770045.1. Classification (GTDB taxonomy): domain Bacteria; phylum Verrucomicrobiota; class Kiritimatiellia; order RFP12; family UBA1067; genus UBA1067. Next base: position 9,268 of record CACXRO010000002.1, on the reverse strand, counting down.
GGGCGAGCGCGACAACCTCGAGCGCGCCTACCTGAACGCGGTGAAGCTCTTCTCGCTGCTTGGCGCCGAGCAGGCCGACCGCGTGCTCGAGTTCGGCGCGAAGTACCTGGAGCTCTTCCCGCGCGGCGCTTCGCGCGCCGAGGTTGAGAACATGATGAACAAGGCGAAGGCTGACCTGCCGGCTGGCGCCGGCGGCGCCGCGGCGCCGTCCGGAACGGAGGCTTGAACACAATGAAAGGAAACTCGATGAAGAAGGCATTGCTGGCGGTGGCGGTCGCTTCCGCCGCCGTTCAGGCCTGGGCGATCAAGGGCACGCTCAGGACCGATACCGAGACCCTCACCGGCGAGATCAAGTGGCAGCCGCGCCAGCGCCAGTACGAAATCACCATCATCCGCGACAAGCGCCCGATCGCGATGGAGCGCAAGCTCGCCGACGTGGTCGGCCTCGACATCCCGACGCCGCCCAACTTCGACAAGGCGGTCTCGCAGGTCGAGTCCGGCAACGGCGCGGCGGCGGTGGCGGCGCTCACAAAAATCGTCGACGACTACCGGATGCTCGTGTGGGACAAGCCGGCCGGCCGCTACCTCGCGCTCGCGCACCTCGCGGCCGGGAACGCGCAGAAGGCGCTCGACGTCTGCCAGAAGATCATCGCCGAGGACAAGACGGCCGCCTACTCCGGCGAGGTGGCGCCCGCCTACTGGCAGGCGCTCCTCAAGCTCGGCAAGAACGACCAGCTGGAGGGTCTCCTCAAGAAGGCGACCTCCTCTGCCGACCGCCCCGCCTCCGCCGCGGCGCTGGTGATGCGCGGCGACATCATCCGCTCTACCGCCAACGGCGACCACGCCAAGCTGCGCCTCGCGCTGCGCGACGGCTACCTCCGGGTGGCGATGATGTACCGCGACCCGCCCTGCCGCAACGAGCGCCGCGAGGCGCTCCTCAAGGCCGCCGAGGTATTCAACGAGATCGGCCAGGCCTCGCGCGCCGAGACGCTCCGCCGCGAGGCGAAGTCGATGTAGTTTAGTCCTCCAACTTAAACCCACAAACCCAGAAAGAAAAGACAAATGAAAAAGACCAGGAAGACAATTCTCGCCCTCGCGGTTCTCTTCGGAACCTGCATTGCGCCGATGGCTGCGTACCAGTCGCTCGGCCAGGAGCTCACCGCCACCGAAGGCGGCGGGGCGGTGGAGGCCAACGCCAAGAACCAGAAGAAGTCCGGCGGCGGGTTCTTCGACATCGTCTTCGGATCGGGCATCGTCGGCACGCTCCTCTGGTTCGCGCTCTTCGGCGACGGCGCGCTCGCGATCTACTTCTCGATCGACTCGTCGGTGCTGATCAAGCCCGACCGCCTGATGCCGAAGCGGCTGATGGACGGCGTGCAGGGCGCGATGGCCGAGGGCGACGTCGTCAAGGCGATGGAGATCTGCCAGCAGAACCCGTCGGCGATGGCGTCCATCGTCATGGCCGCCTTCCAGCACATCGAGGAGGGCTTCGAGGCGATCCAGGAGGCGGTGACCGCGGCCTCCGACCTCGAGCAGGAGAAGATCCAGCAGCGGCTGAACTGGATCTCGGTGTGCGGCAACCTCGGCCCGTCGCTCGGCCTGCTCGGCACGGTGCAGGGCATGATCCTGACCTTCCAGGCGCTCGCGTCGGGCGGCGCGGGTGACGCCTCTGCGCTCGCCTCGTCGATCGGCCAGGCGCTCTGGACGACCGCCGGCGGCCTCATCGTGTCGATTCCGTCCATCACCGTGTTCTACTCGCTGCGCAACAAGGCCAACCGCCTCATCCTCAAGATGACCGCGCTGACGATGGAGATCCTGAACGGCCTGAGAAACGTCTCGGTCGATCCGGGTGCCGAGGGCGTGGAAGAGGTCCAGGGATAGCGCGCGCAAGATAGACCATGTCCCGCAAGTCACAGGAAAACCCCGCACTCGACATGACGCCGATGATCGACGTCGTGTTCGAACTCATCATCTTCTTCGTCGTCACCCTTACCGAGGCGCAGAGGAAGGACGAGACGATCGAGCTCGAGGACGGGCGGCACGGCGTGGTGCTCACACCGGAGGAACTGCCGCCGCAGCACATGCAGGTCGACATCGGCGTCAGGAACGGCAAGGCCCGCATCTCGATGGGCGACCGCGACATCACCCCCGCCGAGATCGGCAAGCGCGTCAAGGACCGCTTCAAGCGCTACGGCGAGTTCCCGGTGCTCATCCGCGCCGACTACGCCGTGCCGCACAAGGCCGTCGCCCAGGTCATGAACGCCTGCACCGAGAACGGAATCTGGAAGATCTCGTTTATGGCGGTGCAGGAGGACAAGACCACCAAGCCCGGCCATCCAGGGCGCAAACGCCTCTCGAGGCTGAAGGGGAGGAGCCGCTGATGGCCAGAAAACCCCAGGAGAACCCCGCGCTCGACATGACGCCGATGATCGACGTCGTCTTCGAGCTCATCATCTTCTTCGTGGTGACGATCAAGCAGGAGGACATCTTCTCCAAGCTGAACGCCAACCGGCCAGCGCCGTCGTCCGGCCCCTCGCAGGGCTCAGACGACACCAGCATCGAGATCGACGTCGGCGCGGGGAGGACGCTGAACGGCGTCATCCTCTACAAGAAGCGCGAGGTGAAGCTCGACGAGCTGGACAAGAACCTCAAGGAGATCGCCCGCACCTCCACTAAGACACCGGTTATCATCCGGTGCGCCGAGGATTCGCCGCACAAGGCGCTCATCGACGTCTTGGACGTGTGCTACAAGTACAAGCTCTTCAGCGTGAGCATCTTCACGCTCTGACCTTTCAGGAGAAACCGACCAATGGCCGAATACGAGGACGAGGAAGTAGTCGACGAAGAGGCTCCGCTCAGCGCGGAGGAGCTCTTTGAGCTGCACAAGGAGGAGATCAACGCCGCCTTCGAGGAGAAGGGGTTCTTCAGGCGCTTCTCCGACATGCTAAAGGGCCTGTCGAAGCCGAAGAGCTCCGCCGAGTACAAACTCGCCCGCGTCGAGCTCAACCGCCTCGCCGCGCCCATCCTCGCCGTCGTCCTGCCCACCATCGCGGTGATCGTGCTCATCGTGGTCACCCAGGTGACCTCGCAGCCGCAGGAGACCATCGAGGTAGAGATCGCCGATGTGAAGGATCCTGAACCGGAGCCAGAGCCGGATCCTGAACCGGAGCCGGAGCCTCCGCCGGAGCCGCCGGACGAGTACGTCGACGTCCAGGTCGACACGCCGTCGGTGACGGTGAGCGAGATGAACGCCCCGACTCCGACCACCGAGCCGCTTTCGGTGAAGCCTGCCCCGCAGGACTCCGTGGCGATCATCAAGTCGCCGGTCACCATGAGCAACATCAGGGGATCGCGCAGCCCCGGACGGATCGGCGCGATGACCCGCGGCGGCAACAGCTACGGCGACCCTGCCACCGAGGCGGCGGTCTACAAAGTACTCCGCTGGCTTAAGTACAAGCAGACCCCCGAATCGGTCTCCAACGGATCTCCCGGCGCCATCGGCAACCTCCCCACCACCGCGCTCGCGGTGCTCGTCTACCTCGCCCACGGCGAGACGCCGTCAAGCTCCAAGGAGTTCGGCGAGACGGTGCGTCGCGCCATCCAGCGCCTCGTCGACTGGCAGGTCGACCGGAACGGCGTCGCCACCTTCAAGGGCACCGACGGCAACGAGTACGCCACCCTCATCGCCACCTACGCCCTCTGCGAGGCGTACGGCATGACCAAGAACCCGATGGTGCGCGACGCGGCGATGAAGACGCTGACGAGAATCGTGAACAACCAGTCCGAGACCGGCGGCTGGGACTACAAGATCAACAAAGGCTCCACCCGCGACGACATGTCCTTCGAGGGCTGGGCGCTCCAGGCGCTCAAGGCCGGCAAGCTCGCCGGGCTCCACCCCGACGGCCTCGACGACTGCATCAAGAAGGCGATGCGCTGTCTCAAGACGAGGAACTTCCGGAACGGCGGCTTCAACTACACCGCCGGCGGCGGCCCCACCGGGCTTACCGCCACTGGTTGCCTTGCGATGCAGCTCCTGGGCTACGGCAACGAGCCCGAGGTGAAGAGCGCCCTTGACTTCATGCGTGCGTGGCTGCCGTCGTTCGAGGCCAAGGGCAACGCGGTCCCCGGCGGCCCGCTGCCAGGCAACGGGCCGCAGTACTACTGCTACTACGCGGCGCAGTGCAAGTACCAGGCCGGCATGTGCGAGAACGCCGACCCCAAGAACGTCAAGCTTTGGCAGGACTGGAACGTCGAGATGAAGAAGCTCTACTGCTCGACGCTCATCACCTGCGACGAGACCATCCCGGGCATTGACGGCAAGCCCAAGCAGATGGGCTACTGGAAGAACGGCTATAACAACCCCATGTTGGGCACCTGTCTCTGCGCGCTGCAGCTGATGGTCTACTACCGGTACCTCCCCACCTCCAAGATCGAGAAGACCGAGAAGCAGGCCGGCGGCGGCGGAAAGGCCAAGACGTCCAAGAAGGAGACGGTGGACGTGGAGGTCGACATCTGATGCGGCTTCCGCTCTTCCTCGCGCTCAAGTACCTCAAGCCGAAGCGCTCCGTCGCCTCGGCGATTACCGTAGTCTCGGTGCTCGGCGTGATGCTCGGCGTCGCCGCGGTGCTGGTCGTCCGCAGCGTGATGACCGGCTTCGGCGAGATCTGGGAGGAGAAGATCCTCGACTTCAAGCCGCATGTCACGCTTCTGCCGACGCACGGCAACGTGATTGGCGGCGAGGACGCCCTCGCCGTGCGCCTCCGCCGCGTCCCCGGCGTCACCTGCGTCACCCCCGAGATCGACACCCGCGTCCTCATCTCCAGCCGCGGCCGCGTGCTCGCCCCGGTGATCATCGGCGTCGACGGCGACGACTTCGCCTCCGCCTACCGCGTCGGCGAGCCGCGCGCAGGATCATTCGACCTCGAGGGCGACACGCTCCTCATCGGCGCCACCGCCGCCCGCTCGCTCGGGGTGTGGGTCGGCGACGAGGTGACGGTCTACTCGCCGAAGACGCTCATCGACAAGGACGAGATATTCCTCCCGGTCAAGTGGCGGGTCGGCGGGGTGTTCTCCTGCGGGCAGCACGAGTACGACTCCGGCTATGTGGTCGCGTCGCTCCCCAACGTGCGCGACCTAATGGGGCTCGAGAGCGGCGTCTTCGCCATCCACGTCAAGACCGACTGCCCCACCGATCCGCGGCGTTTCGGCGCGGTTTCCGCGGCGATCGCCGAAATCGCCCCCAATCTCCGCCAGGTGACCTGGCGCGAGGCCGACCGCGAGATCTTCAACGCGCTTGCGGTGGAGAAAAACATGACTGCGCTGCTCCTTTCGCTCATCTCGCTTGTCGCCGTCTTCTGCGTGATGAACACGCTCCTCGTCCTCACGGTGCAGAAGACGCCGGCGATCGGGCTCTTGAAGGCGATCGGCTTCAGGCGGCGCGAGATCATGTCGGTCTTCCTGGTCCACGGCCTCATCCAGTGCGTGCTCGGCATCGCGCTCGGGCTCTCCGCGTCCTGGGCGATTCTCTCCAACCTCCAGCGCATCGTCGAATGGCTTTCGCGCCTGGGGCTCGAGGTCTTTCCGGCCTCGGTGTACGGGCTGGCGGAGATACCGCACCACCTCGTCCCCATGGACGTCTTCTGGGTAGTTGCGCTCGTGCTGGTGTTTGGCACCCTCGCCTCCTTCGTGCCGGCGCTCATTGCCTCGCTCAAGGATCCCGTCCGCGCCCTCAGCGAACGGTAGCGCGCCTGTCCGCAGATTTCGAAAACACCAACCAATAAGGAGATGAAACGATGAACAGCACCAGAAGGGATTTCTTCAAGGTAGCCGGTGCCGCTGCCGCCGTCGGCGCGCTCGCCTCGCGCGACGCCCTCGCCCACGCCCCGAAGCCGAAGCCGGGCAACAACCAGATCTGGCTGATGACCTCGGCCTTCCCTGGCGACGACTTCGACGGCGTCGTCAAGCGTGCCCTCGAGGTCGGCGCGCAGGGTCTCGAGCTCTGCGTCTTCCGCCGCGACTCCGACCGCACCGACCATGTCGCCACGCACCTCGACTACAAGAACTTCACGCCCGAGAAGGCGAAGTACGTCATCGACACGTGCAACCGCACCGGGCTGCGCATTTCCGTCGGCTCCTACGACAATCTCATCGGCGGCGACTTCCAGGAGGCGAACCAGAACCACATTCTCGGCCTCGTGCGCATCGCGGCAATGCTCGGCGGCGACGCGAACGACGTCGTCTGCGGCACTTTCGTCGGCTACGACCAGAAGCTCGGCGCGGAAGACCGCGGGTTCGAAAAGAACCTCGAGAAGTTCAAGCGGGTCTTCACGCCGATCCTCAAGTACGCCAAGGGGCTCGGCGTCACGCTCTGCGTCGAGAACTGCCCGATGGAGGGCTGGGTCCCCGCGTCTTCGCCCGTCTGCTACTGCAACCTGCCCGGCTGCCTCGCGGCGCGCAAGCTCATGTACGCAATCCTCGACGACAGCTCCAACCTCCAGGAGACCTACGATCCGTCGCACGACATCTGGCAGCACATCGATCCGTCCGACGTCATCAACGCGATGGACTTCTCGAAGCTCCGGCGCATCCACATCAAGGGGACCCGGAACTTCCCGAACGACGAAGAGGCGGTGAACTGGGGGCGTCTCTTCCCGCGCCAGCGCGTCGACGACGCCCTTGCCGCGAAGGCCGGCCTCCCCGCGTTTCCCCCGGACGCCCAGGGCGGCAACTGGGACCGCATGAACTACGAGCCGCGCCTGCCGGGCTTCGGCGGCAGCGACAGCTGCGACTGGACCAAGTTCCTCGAGACCCTGATGGCCAAGGGGTATTCGCGTCCGTTCGTGATCGAGAACGAGGGCTGCAACAGCTCGCACACCGGCAACATGGGCGCGACGATGCAGGGCTTCAGGGCGACGATCCTCAACACCGCCCCGGTGGTGTGGCCGCTCGGACCCAACGGCTACGAGTTCGACAAGTCCGCCCTGAAGCCGATGGTCGACCCGAAGATCGACCCGAAGCCGGTCACCATGAGGGACATCGCGTAAGGACATTCCACAGCCCATCGCCATGAAGAACTTCATCCACAAGGACTACCTGCTGACGACCGACTTCGCGCGCGAGCTCTACCACCGCTTCGCCGAGAACGAGCCGATCATCGACTACCACTGCCATCTGCCTCCGCGCGAGATTGCCGAGGACCGCCGGTGGAAGGACATCTCCGAGGTCTGGCTCGGCGGCGACCACTACAAGTGGCGCCAGATGCGCTCGAACGGCGTCGACGAGGAGTTCTGCACCGGCTCCGCCAGCGGCCACGACAAGTTCGTCAAGTATGCCGAAACGATGGAGAAGCTGGTCAAGAACCCGCTCTTCGACTGGTCGCACCTCGAGCTTAAGCGCTACTTCGGCGTCTCCGAGCGGCTCTGCGCCGCTTCGGCGGAGCGGATCTGGCGGAAGTGCAACGCGGTGGTGGCGAAACAGGACTTCTCCGCGCGCTCGCTGATGGTCAAGTCGAACGTGAAGGCGGTCTGCACCACCGACGACCCCGACGACGACCTCGCCTGGCACCAGAAGATCGCCCGCTCGTTCAAGGGCGTCAAGGTGCTGCCGACCTGGCGGCCTGACCGCATCCTCAAGGAGGCGCTCAAGAAGAAGAAGGACCCGATGAAGCACCTCGCCGAGCGCCACGACTACTTCGCGAAGCACGGGTGCGTCCTCTCCGACTACGGCATCACCGCGATTCCGCCGAAGGGCCGGCTCCAGGACTACCTCGTCGAGTGCATGAAGCTCGACGCGAAGGCGGGCTGGGCGTCGCAGCTCCACTTCAACTGCATCCGCAACCCCAACTCGCGGATGTTCAGGAAGCTCGGACCCGACACCGGCTTCGACTTCATCGGCGAGGCGGGCGGGCTCGCCAACCTGGCGGAGCTCTTCGACCGGCTGGAGCGCGAGGACCTGCTTCCCAAGACGATCGTCTATTCGCTCAACCCCTCCGACTTCGCCGCGCTCGGCTCGATCATCGGCTCCTTCCAGAAGGGGCCGGTCGTCGGCAAGCTCCAGCTCGGCAGCGCCTGGTGGTTCAACGACCACATGGACGGCATGCGCGACCAGATCGCCGCGCTGGAGGCGCTCGGCTGCCTCGGGAACTTCGTCGGCATGCTCACCGACTCGCGCTCGTTCCTCTCCTACACCCGCCACGAGTACTTCCGCCGCATCCTCTGCGCGAAGATCGGCGAGGAGGTGGAGCGCGGCGAGATCCCGGCCGACCTCAAGTGGCTCGGCAAGGTGGTGCGCGACGTTTCGTTCGGCAACGCGAAGCGCTACTTCGGGCTTGACGTCTGAACCGAGGGGGGCGTTGAATTCCGCCGCCGAAAAGCGTATAATACGCAAAACAATCTCAATCTCTCAACGTAAACCAACCAGAAAGAAGGAAAACAGAGACATGGCAAAGAAGATCATGGTCGACGGAAACACCGCGGCCGCCCAGATCGCCTTCGCGTGCAGCGAAGTCGCGGCGATCTATCCCATCACCCCGTCCTCGCCGATGGCCGAGACCTGCGACGAGCTCGCCTCCATGTGCAAGACGAACATCTGGGGCTCGATTCCCTCTATCGTCGAGATGGAGTCCGAGGGAGGCGCCGCTGGCGCGGTCCACGGCTCGCTCACGACGGGCTCGCTCACGACGACCTTCACGGCGTCGCAGGGCCTGCTGCTGATGATCCCGAACATGTACAAGATCGCGGGCGAGCTCTGCCCCTCCGTGTTCCACGTCTCCGCCCGTTCGCTCGCGTCGAACTCGCTCTGCATCTTCGGCGACCAGGGCGACGTTATGGCCTGCCGTCAGACCGGCTTCGCGATGCTCGCGTCGAACAGCGTTCAGGAAGCGCACGACATGGCGATGGTCGCGCACGCGGCGACGCTCAAGTCGAAGGTTCCGTTCCTCCACTTCTTCGACGGCTTCCGCACCTCGCACGAGGTCCAGAAGATCGACGAGATCCCGCAGGACGTCATCCGCCAGATGATCGACGAGGAGTACGTCGAGGACTTCCGTAGGCGCGCGCTTGACCCTGAGCACCCGACGATGCGCGGAACTGCCTCCAACCCCGACGTCACGTTCCAGCTCCGCGAGGTCTGCAACAAGTACTACGACGCGACGCCCGCGATTGTCCAGGAGTACATGGACCGTCTCGCCAAGCTCACGGGCCGCGCGTACAAGCTCTACGACTACGTCGGCGCCAAGGACGCCGAGTACGTCGTCGTCGCGATGGGCTCG
>CACXRO010000001.1 GCA_902770045.1 uncultured bacterium | reverse complement strand
AGTTGTCATACCCGTTCCCATTCCGAACACGGCAGTCAAGGGCTCCATCGCCGAGGGTAGTGTGGGACCCGCCCATGCGAGAGTAGGACGCCGCCGGCTTTTTTCATGCCTACGCGGCGGTTTTATCTCACGCAAAGTCCGCAAAGTCCGCTAAGGTTGAAACTCCGATGGTTGGGGTTCTCGCTACCGCTCCACTGCTTCGCATCTCGCAACCACGATCCAGTTCCGTGCTATTTGTCTTTAACGCAGAGAGCACAAAGCGCACATAGTTTTTTTTATCTGGGGGCACATCCCCCAGACCCCCTCATATCCCCCACCCCACCTGCGGCAAAGCCGCAGATAATAACTTATGGTCAGTATGGCTGTGTAAGATGAATGGCATCCGCGAAGCACACGACATTCTGCGGAGCGGTAGCGAGAGCCCCACAGATCGGAGTTTATAAATCACCGACGATCCACTCGCTTGCGGCGCTCGAATAGCGCCGGCTTTTTTAGTCTTCGGATGAGGCGTTGGGGTCCTTGAGCTTTACACCCAGGTCCTTGAGCCGGATGGTCGTTAGCTCCTCCGGCGAGGGGTCGGCGAGCTCGGTCACGCGCAGCGCCTGGCGCTCGATGGACTTCTCGAAGAGGTTCCGCGCCCAGCGCGCGTTGCCGAAGCTCTTGCCGCGCTCCTTGGTAAGCATCGAGATGTAGGGCTCGAGCCAGTGGTCGGTGTCGGCGGAGAGTGTGTACTTCGCCTTCTTCGCCATCGAGCGGTAGATCTCGGCCAGCTCCTTCGCCGAGTAGTCCGGGAACTCGATGGTGCGGTTGAAGCGGCTTTCGAGTCCGGAGTTGATGGCCATGAACTTCTTCATCTCCTCCTTGTAGCCGGCGATGATGACGACCATCGTGCCGCGGGCGTCCTCCATGCGCTTGAGGAGGGTGGCCACCGCCTCGGCTCCGTACTGGTCGTTCTCGCCCTGGTTGAGCTGGTACGCCTCGTCGATGAAGAGGATGCCGCCGGCGGCGGAGTCGATGAGCTTGTTGGTCTTGGCGGCGGTCTGCCCCTCGTACTTGGCCACGAGCCCGGAGCGGTCGGTCTCCACGAAGTTGGCGCGGTCGAGGACGCCGAGCGCCCTGAACGCGCGGCCGAGGATGCGCGCGACGGTGGTCTTGCCGGTGCCGGGGTTGCCGGTGAAGACGAAGTTGTAGCTCATGGTGACGTCTCCTCCTACTCCCTTTTCGGCGCGCAGCTTGTTCGCCTTGACGGTGGCGACGAGGCGGCGCACCTCCTCCTTCACCGGCTTCATCCCGGTGAGCGCGTCGAGCTCGGCGAGCACCTCCTCGACGGTCGGGGCGTGGAGGTCGGCCTTGCGCTCGCCGACGGCGAGGTCGGCGAGGACGAGCGTCTTCAGCGCGTCGGCGTCGAGGCTGCCGCTTTCGGCGAGGCGGTTGGCCTGGCGGCCGGTGGCGTCCTCGAAGAGCTGGCGCACGAAGCGGGCGTTGCCGAAGGTGCGGTCGCGCCGGGCGGTGAGCTTCGCGATCGCCGCGTCGAGTCCAGCCTCGAGGTCGGGGGCGAGGGTGAAGTCGTTCTTCTTCGCCATCGAGCGGAAGATCGCGGCGAGCTCGGCGGCGGAGTAGTCCGGGAACTCGATCGTCCTGGCGATGCGGCTGCGCATGCCGGGGTTGGCGTCGAGGAAGTCGCGCATTTCGTCGGTGTAGCCGGCGGCGATGACGATGAGCTTGTCGCGGTCGTCCTCCATGCGCTTGATGAGGGTGGCGATCGCCTCCCTGCCGTAGTTGTCGTTGTCTCCGGAGACGAGCTGGTACGCCTCGTCCACGAAGAGGACGCCGCCGATGGCCTCGTCGACCTTGGCGTTGGTCTTGGTGGCGGTCTCGCCGGCGTAGGTGCCGACGAGCCCGGCGCGGTCGGTTTCGACGAGCTGTCCGGTTTTGGCGATGCCGAGGGCGCGGAAGGCGCGCGCGACGATGCGCGCGACGGTGGTCTTGCCGGTGCCGGGGTTGCCGGTGAAGACCATGTGGTAGGACATCGGCGGCACCTTGAGGCCCTGGGCGCGGCGGGCCTCGTTGACCTTGGCGAGATTGACGAGCTTCCGGACCTCGGCCTTGACCTCTTCGAGGCCGACGAGCGAGTCGAGCTCGGCGAGCACGTCCTCCACGGTCTCGCGCGGGGCGTTTTCCGCAATCCCGGCATTCGCCGCGGCGCCGGTTCCGGCTTTTGCCGCGCTTTCCGCCGGTTTTTCGTCGTCGGAGTCGACATGGAGTGGGAAGAGCGCGGCGGCGGCGAGGGCGAGGAGCGCGCCGGCGGGGCCGAGGAGCGCGCGCATCCAGAGCGGGGTGTCGTCGTCGAAGACGAAATAGCGTACGATCCACGCCGGGATCGCCATCAGCACCATGTAGAAGAGGAAACTCGCCCCCTGGTCGGCGGACGAGGCAGCCGAGTCCGATCGGCGCGAGATTGCGGTTTTCCATGCTAGGGGTCTCCAGTTTGGCAGTTGGATATTCGCGGATTATACCAAATTTCGCCGCAAGGGGGCAAATTGGCGCGGACGGTCGTTTTGCAAAATACCCCCTTGTCAAGTTGCGGGGGTTTTTGGTATACTACGCGCCAATTCTCCCATGAGAAGGGTCGCGATACGGGCAGGTAAATCCCGTCGCGTCGTGACCGCCAAGCAGTTCGCTCGCGGTCGTGATGTCGGCCGCGGGCCTTGTTTTGGGGGGATGGCTGGGGCGAGACCCAGCTGCGAACGAAGCGCCGCAAAGGGCTTCTCGCGCCAACGCCAAGAGTCCGCCGGAAGGCGGCGGGGCGCACGCGGAGATCGCAGCCGTCGGACTCCAGGAAACGAAAACGAAGAAAGGCAAAGACATGCAGCAGCAGAGAGTACGCATCCGGCTCCAGGCATACGACCATCGTGTGCTGGACCAGGCCGTCGGTGGCATCATCGACACGGCCCGGAGCACGGGTGCGCAGGTGGTGGGTCCGATCCCGCTGCCGACGCGGGTGGAGCGCTTCACGGTGAACCGCTCGCCCAACGTCGACAAGAAGTCGATGGACCAGTTCGAGATGAGGACGCACAAGCGGCTTCTCGACATCGTCAACCCGACGGCGCAGACGATCGACGAGCTGAAGAAGCTCAATCTTCCGGCCGGCGTCGACATCACCATCAAGGTCTGAGGGGGTCGCGATGGAAGGATTGATTGGAAAGAAGGTCGGGATGACCCAGGTGTTCGACGCCGACGGCGTCAGGACCTGCGTCACGGTGATCGAGGTCGGGCCCTGCCCGGTGGTCCAGCTCAAGACGCTGGAGAAGGACGGCTATTCGGCGGCGCAGGTCGGTTTCGGCCCGCAGAAGCCGCAGCGCCTGGCGAAGGCGGAGCGCACGCGCTTCGAGAAGGCCGGCGTCGGGGCGCTCAAGGTGCTCAAGGAGTTCGCGCTCGACGAGGGCGAGACCGTGGAGGTCGGCCAGGCGGTGACGGTGGCCAACTTCGAGGGCGTCAAGTACGTGGACGTGACGGGCATGACCAAGGGCAAGGGCTTCGCGGGCGTCCTCAAGAAGTGGGGCTTCGCCGGCGGCAACATGACCCACGGCGGCCATTCGAAGCGCAGGACGGGCGGCCTCGCGGCGCGCGACCTGCCCGGCTGGATCGAAAAGGGCAAGAAGATGCCCGGCGACATGGGCGACGTGAGCCGCAAGGCCATGAACCTCGAGGTCGTGGCGATCCGCCCCGAGGACAACGCGCTGCTCGTGAAGGGGTCGATCCCCGGCGCCCGGAACGGCATCGTGTTCGTGCGCAAGTCCCTCAAGAACAACGTGGTCGCGGCCAAGGCCGCGAAAGGGGGGAAGTAAGCCATGCAGAAGATTGAAGTCGCTTACGACGAGTCGCAGCTGACGCTCGACAAGGGCGCGCAGGCGGTGAAGGACGCGGTTACCGCGATCCGCAACGCGATGCGCGCCGGCACGGCGTCCACCAAGTCCAAGGGCGAGGTGGCCGGCTCCAACAAGAAGCCGTGGAAGCAGAAGGGCACGGGCAACGCCCGCGCCGGCTTCCGCCAGAGCCCGGTGTGGCGCGGCGGCGGCGTGGCGCACGGCCCCCACCCGCGCTCCTACGAGCAGAAGGTGAACAAGAAGGTGATGAAGCTCGCCTTTGCGCGCGCCTTCTCCGACAAGCTGAAGGCCGGCGACGTGATCGTGGTCGACGAGTTCAAGCTCGAGGCTCCGAAGACGAAGCTGATGGCCGCGTTCCTGAAGACGCTCGGCGTGGACCGCACGGCGGTGATCGTGCAGAAGGACGTGGACGACACGGTGGTGCTGGCGATGTCCAACCTGCCGCGGATCGACTACTCGACGGCGCAGGCGCTCGACGTCTACGCGGTCCTCGCGAACCGCAAGCTCGTCTGCGACAAGGCGGCGTTCGACGCGCTCATGGCCCGCATCGCCAGGTAAGGAGGGAAGAGTCATGACGAAGCAGGAGCTTAAGGAAAAGACGAACGGCGTCATTCTCGACGTGCTGATCACCGAGAAGGGCTCGCGGATCTCGGCTGAGAACCGCTACCCGCTCGAGGTCGCGCGCGACGCCCGCAAGCCGATGATCGCCGAGATGGCCGAGAAGGCCTTCGGCGTTCACGTGCTCAAGGTGCGCACCGCCAACATGAAGGGCGGCATGAGGTATGTGCGCGGCACCCGCCGCGCGGTCGCGGAGCCGACCTGGAAGAAGGCGATCGTCACCGTCAGGGCCGGCGAGCGCATCGAGCTCGCGTAAGGGAGACCGGAGAATATGGCACTGAAAAAGTACAAAGCCCGCTCGTGCGGCATGCGGTTCCGCGAGTCCGCGACGTTCGAGGAGATCACCGAGAAGAGCCCGGTGAAGCGCCTGACCAAGGCGGTCCGCAAGACCGCCGGCCGCAACAACCAGGGCCGCATCACCGTCCGCCACCGCGGCGGCGGCGCCAAGCAGCGCATGCGCATCGTCGACTTCAAGCGCCGGAAGGAGGGCGTTGAGGCGACGGTGAAGGACATCGCCTACGACCCCACCCGCAGCGCCTACCTGGCGCTCATCGAGTACGCCGACGGCGAGAAGAGCTACATCCTCGCGCCCGAGGGGCTCAAGCAGGGCATGAAGGTCATGAACGGCGCGAAGGCCGAGGCGACGGTCGGCAACTGCCTGCCGCTCTCGCAGATCCCGCTGGGCCTGACGGTCCACGCGATCGAGCTCGTCCCGGGCCAGGGCGCCAAGGTCGCCCGCTCCGCCGGCAACGCCTGCCAGGTGATGGCGCGCGACGGCGGCAGGGTGACGCTCAAGATGCCCTCCGGAGAGGTGAGGATCTTCGACGGCCGCTGCCGCGCCTGCGTCGGCTCGGTCGGCAACAAGGACTGGGGCTCGATCAAGCTCGGCAAGGCCGGCCGCAAGCGCTACCTCGGCATCCGCCCGACGGTGCGCGGCGTCGCGATGAACCCGGTCGACCACCCGATGGGCGGCGGCGAGGGCCGCACGTCCGGCGGCAGCCACCCGCGTTCGCCGTGGGGCCAGCTCGCGAAGGGCGGCAAGACCCGCGCGAAGAGGAAGGCGTCCGACAAGGTCATCGTCAAGAGGAGGAAGTAGTCCATGAGTCGTTCTCTCAAGAAGGGACCTTATGTCGAGGAGAGCCTCCTCCGCAAGGTCGAGAAGATGCAGGCGAGCGGCAAGAAGCAGCCGATCAAGACCTGGAGCCGCCGTTCGATGGTGCTCCCGGACTTCGTGGGTCTCACGTTCGCGATCCACAACGGCCGCCAGCACATGCCGGTCTTCATCACGGAAAACATGGTCGGGCACCGGCTCGGCGAGTTCGCCCCCACGCGCACGTTCAAGGCGCACGGCAACTCGGCGGCCAAGGCCGAAAAGTAAGGGAAGTGAGCTATGACGTTCCTTTATAGAATCAGCAAGAACGGCGCCGCGGCCGAGGGGTGCATCTCGGCCGGCTCCGAGCAGGAGGCGGGCGCCAAGCTCGAGGCGAAGTTCCCGCAGGGGTCGAAGGTCAAGGTCCTCGGCCTCGAGCAGGCGTACGTCGCCGTGACGCGCAACTCGCGGATGTCGGCGTTCAAGGGCCGCCCGCTGGCGGCGGCGTGCCAGGGGCTGAAGGCCTCGGAGGCGCTGAAGATAGTGGAGTTCTCGCCCAAGAAGGCGGCGCAGATCATCAAGAAGACGATCCTGAGCGCGATGGCGAACGCGTCGAACAACGACGGCGTCGCCGACGCGGGCGCGCTGAAGGTGCGCCTCTGCGTGCTCGAGGAGTCGGTGAGGATGCGCCGCTACTGGCCCACGGCCCGCGGCTCGGCCCATCCGATCGCGCGGCGCCTGTGCCACTGCCGGGTGGTTCTCGTGGACGCGAAGAAGGGGAAGGAGTCTAAGTAATGGGACAGAAAGTCAATCCGGTCGGGTTCCGCGTCGGCGTCAACCACGCCTGGGGCAGCCGCTGGTTCGCGCCCAAGAAGACGTTCGGGGCGCTGCTGGTCGAGGACCAGAAGATCCGCGAGGTCTGCAAGAAGAGGCTTGCCGAGGCGGGAGTCTCCAAGATCCTCATCGAGCGCTACGCCAGCCGCGCCAGGGTCACGCTCTTCAGCGCGCGCCCCGGCGTGATCCTCGGGCGCAACGGCGGCGACGTCGAGGCGATCCGCAAGGAGCTCGAGAAGCTGACCAAGAAGGAGGTCTACATCGAGGTCAAGGAGGTGGCCGGCGCCGACGCCGACGCGCAGCTCGTGGCCGAGTCGATCGCCCAGCAGCTCGAGCGCCGCATCATGCTCAAGCGCGCGATGAAGCGCGCGCAGAAGGTGGCGATGGACATGGGCGTCGACGGCATCAAGATCCACGCCGGCGGCCGCATCAACGGCGCGGAGATCGCGCGCGTCGAGTGGTCGCGCGAGGGCAAGGTGCCGCTGCACACCCTGAGGGCGAACATCGACTACGGGTTCGCTGAGGCCAACACCACCGCCGGCAAGATCGGCATCAAGGTGTGGATCTGCAAGAAGGAAGGTTTCCAGGCGCGGGCGCCGCGCGGCGAGCGCCGCGAAGGCCGCCGCGAGCGCGGGGACCGCAAGGAGAGGAGCTAAGCCATGCCGCTGATGCCCAAGAGAGTAAAGTACCGCAAGGTTTCCAAGGGCAACCGCTCCGGCTACGCCACTTCGGGGACTGAGCTCGCGTACGGCGAGTTCGGCCTCAAGGCGCTCACCCGCGGCCTGCTCACGGCCACCCAGATCGAGGCGTGCCGCGTGGCGATCAACCGCGAGATGAAGCGCAAGGGCAAGCTCTGGATCCGCGTGTTCCCCGACAAGCCGGTCACCCGCAAGCCGATCGAAGTGCGTATGGGCGGGGGCAAGGGCAACCCGGAGTTCTGGGCTGCCGTGATCCTCCCCGGCAAGGTGCTCTTCGAGGTCGGCGGCGTCAGCGAGGAGGTCGCCAAGGAGTGCCTCCGCCTCGCCGCCACCAAGATCGGCATCCACACCAAGTTCATAACCCGCGCAGGAGTAAAGATCTGATGAGCACGGAAAACAACACCCGCGGCGCCCGCAAGCTCAGGAAGGGCGTCGTCGTCTCCAAGTCCGGCGCCAAGACCGTCAAGGTCGCGGTCTCGTACCGTGAGCGCCATCCCGTGTACGGCAAGATCGTCACGCGCACGAAGAACTACCACGTGCACGACGAGGCCGACACCGCCAAGGTCGGCGACGTCGTCGCCATCATGGAAACCCGTCCGCTTTCGGCCACCAAGCGCTGGCGGATCGTGAAGTAAAGGAGCAAACGCCATGCTTCAGGAACTCTCCAACCTAGTGGTTGCGGACAACACGGGCGCCAAGCGCGCGATGTGCTTCCGCATCCTCAAGCAGCGCAAGGAGTACGCGCACCTCGGCGACGTCATCCGCGTCGCGATCAAGGAGGCGTCGCCCACCTCTTCCATCAAGAAGGGGTCGGTCGCCACCGCCGTCATCATCCGCACCGGCAACCCCATCCGCCGCGCGGACGGCTCGACGGTCCACTTCGACCAGAACGCCTGCGTCCTCGTCGACTCGAAGCTCAACCCCATCGGCACCCGCGTCTTCGGGCCGGTGGCGCGCGAGCTCCGCGAAAAGAACTACATGAAGATCCTCTCGATGGCCCCGGAAGTGGTCTGACGAAAAGGAGCAGTCAAATGGCTATCGCAAGAATCAGGAAGAACGACACCGTGATCGTCGTCAGCGGCAACGACGCCGGCAAGACGGGCACGGTCGTCAGGGTCGACCCCAAGAAGGGCGTCGCCGTCGTCGGCGGCATCAACGTGCACAAGAAGGCGATGCGCCGGACGGAGAAGACCCCGGGCGGCATCATCGACGTCGAGCTGCCGATCCGCCTCTGCAAGCTCATGCCCTACGACGCCGAGAAGAAGTGCGGCACGCGGGTCAAGACCGGGGAGAAGGAGGGCAAGAAGGCCCGCGTCTCCATCAAGAGCGGCAAGGCCCTCTAAGGAAGGAACAGGACATCATGGCAAGACTCAAGGACGAATACGCGAGCCGCATCGTGCCCGAGCTCGAGAAGAAGCTGGGCACGACCAACCGGATGCTCGTTCCGCGCCTCCAGAAGATCGTCATCAACATGGGCTTCGGCATCGTCACCAAGGACGAGCAGAAGACCCTGGTGGACGACCTGGCGGCCATCACCGGCCAGCGCCCGATGCTCTGCCGCGCGAAGAAGTCGATCTCGAACTTCAAGCTGCGCGAGGGCATGGTCATCGGCGCGAAGGTCACGCTGCGCGGCGAGCGCATGTGGGAGTTCGCCGACCGGCTGATCTCCGCCGCGCTGCCGAGGATCCGCGACTTCCGCGGCGTTCCCAACCGCGGCTTCGACGGCGCCGGCAACTACACCCTCGGCGTGAAGGAGCACACGATCTTCCCCGAGCTGGTGGAGTCCTCGGCCCACTCCGGCATGGACATCACGTTCGTGACCAGCTCGACCGACAACAAGGCCTGCAAGGAGCTTCTCGTCTCCATGGGCATGCCGTTCGCAGGAAGGAACTAAGCCATGGCAAAACAGTGTCTCATCGAAAAGCAGAAGCGCGCGCCCAAGTTCAAGGTCCGCGCCTACAACCGCTGCCAGCGCTGCGGCCGCCGCCACGCGTACCTGCGCAAGTTCGGCGTCTGCCGCCTCTGCTTCCGCGAACTCGCCGTCGCCGGCCTCATCCCCGGCGTGACCAAGGCCTCGTGGTAAACCAAGGAAAGGAACCGACGCTATGACTATGGATCCCATTTCCGACATGCTCACGACGATCCGCAACGGACTGAAGGCCCGCCTCTACTCCGTCGAGGTCCCCGCGAGCAGGCTCAAGGGCGAGATCGCCCGCGTGATGAAGGACGCCGGCTACATCGCCGACTTCGCCATGACCACCGAGTTTCCCCGCAAGCTCGTGATCACGCTCAAGTACACCGCGAAGGCGAAGCCCGCCATCACGGAGCTCAAGCGCGTGTCCAAGCCGGGCCTGCGCCACTACGTAAGCACCGCCAAGATACCCGCCGTCCTCGACGGCATGGGTCTCACGATCCTCTCCACTTCGAAGGGCGTCATGTCCGGCGTCGAGGCGAAGAAGGAGAAGCTCGGCGGCGAGGTAATCTGCACGGTCGCCTAATTGAGGAGTCAAGAACATGTCTCGAATCGGTAAAGAACCCGTCAAGCTCGCCGATGGCGTCACCGCCACGGTCTCGGGCCAGACGGTGACGGTCAAGGGCAAGCTCGGCGAGCTTTCGTACACGATGCACGAGGGCATCACCGCGAAGGTGGAGGACGGCTCGGTCGTCGTCTCCTGCGCCGACGACAAGGCGCTCGGCGCCTTCCACGGCCTCGCCCGCGCACTGATCAACAACATGGCGGTCGGCGTCTCCCAGGGCTTCCAGAAGCAGCTCTCGATCGAGGGCACCGGCTTCAAGGCGGTTCTGAAGGGGCAGGAGCTGGCGCTTTCGCTCGGCTTTGCGTCGCCCAAGGTGTTCGCGATTCCGGCCGGCCTCACGGTCACGGTCGAGAACGACGGGCTGCAGGTGACGATCAAGGGCTGCGACAAGCAGATGGTCGGCGAGGCCGCCGCGCGCATCCGCCGCATCCGCTCGTACTACCCGGCCGAGCCCTACAAGGGCAAGGGCATCAAGTACGTCGGCGAGCACATCCGCCGCAAACAGGGCAAGAAGGTCGCCTAACGGCGCCGCGAAGGAGAGCAACTTATGTTCAATCGCAAAGTCCAGCGCCAGAAGAGGCACCTCCGCCTCCGCCAGCGCGTCATCGGCACCGCGGCGCGTCCGCGCATGTCGATCTGCGTCACCAACAAGAACATGTACGTGCAGTTCATCGACGACGACGCCGGGCGCACGCTCGCCCAGGCGAACTCGCTCAAGGACGCGAAGGCCAACCTCGGCGTCGCCAAGGAGCTCGGTGCCCGCGCCGCGGAGGCGGCGAAGGCGGCCGGCATCTCGTCGGTGGTCGTCGACCGCGGCGGCCACAAGTACACCGGCCGCGTCGCGGCGATCGTCGAGGCCGCCGTCGCCGCCGGCGTGTCGATCTCGGCCAAGAAGGAGGAGAAGTAAGCCATGGCATTCAATCGTGACAAGCGCGAGACGCAGGAAGACGCGCTCGACGAGCACACCGTGTTCATCAACCGCTGCGCCAAGACCGTGAAGGGCGGCCGCCGCATGAGCTTCTCCGCCGTCATCGTCGTCGGCGACAAGGAAGGCAGCGTCGGCGTCGGGTTCGGCAAGGCCAACGAGGTCGCCGACGCCATCCGCAAGGGCGGCGAGGCCGCCCGCAAGGCGATGCGCAAGGTGGTGATGAAGGGCTCGTCCATCCCGCACGACGTCGAAGGCGTCTGCGACGGCGGCCGCGTCATCCTCAAGCCGGCGCCCGCCGGCACCGGCCTCATCGTCGGCGGCGGCATGCGCCCCGTCCTCGAGGCGGCCGGCATCCGCGACGCCGTCGGCAAGTCGCTCGGCTCCAAGAACCGCCTCAACGTGGTCAAGGCCACGCTCAACGCGCTCTCCAAGCTCCGCTCGGCGGAGGAGATCGCCGCGATCAGGGCGTAACGCCGAAAGGAGAACACAGGATGGAACTCAGCAATCTCACCAACACCCCCGGCGCCCGCAAGAGCAGGAAGCGCGTCGGCCGCGGCTGCGGCTCGGGTCTCGGCAAGACCGCCGGCAAGGGTCAGAAGGGCCAGCAGAGCCGCAAGGGCCACAAGCACAAGCTCGTCTTCGAAGGCGGCCAGATGCCGCTCGTCAGGCGCCTCCCGAAGCGCGGGTTCAACAACGCCGCGTTCGCCGCGAAGGCCCTCGCCGTCAACCTCTCCGACCTCGAGAAGAAGTTCGAGACTGGCGCCGAGATCACCGTCGCCGCGCTCGCCAAGGCCGGCTTCTCGGACAACAAGCGCCCGAAGGTCAAGATTCTCGGCAAGGGCTCGGTCACCAAGAAGTTCTCGGTGAAGGGCGTGCCCTGCTCCGCCTCCGCCAAGGCCGCCATCGAGGCCGCCGGCGGCTCGGTCGCCTAGGCGCAGCAGCCTAGGCGAGGCTCCCGCCGCCGCATCCCGTCATGGCCGACTGGGCGTCATGGGTGCTGGCGAGCGCGGTGCTGCTCGCGCTCTACGACCTCGCCAAGAAGGCGAGCGTGGGCGCGAACGCCGTTTTGCCCGTACTGCTCGCGTCGACGGCGTTCGGCTTCGCCGCCTACGCCGTCGGACTGCTGGCGACCGGACATTTCCGCGCGCTTGGCGCGGTCTCTGGCGCGGCGGTTTCGCTGGGCATCGCCAAGAGCGTCATCGTCGGCACCTCGTGGGTGTTCACCTTCTGTGCGCTGCGGACGCTGCCGATCACGATCGCGACGCCGATCCGCGCCTCGGCGCCCGCGCTGGTGCTGCTGATCGCCGTTCCGCTCTACGGCGAGACGCCGTCGCCGCTGCAGGGAGTCGGCATGGCCGCCGTGTTCGCCGGCTATTTCGCGTTCTCCTGGGCCGGACGGCACGAGGGCATCGACTTCTTCAGGAGCCGCGCTGTCTGGTGCGCCATCGCCGGCGCGGTGCTCTCCGCCGTGTCGTCCATCTGGGACAAGTACGTGTTCCAGGTGCGTGCCATGCCGGTGGAGGCGGTGCAGCTGGTGTTCCAGGCCGGACTGGTGGCGTTCTACGCGCTGTCCCTGGCGGCGTCGCGCGCGCTGCGGCTCGGACGGGACGCGTTCGAGTGGCGCTGGACCATTCCCCTCGTCGGCATCCTGCTCGCCGGCGCGGACTGGCTCTACTTCAAGGGGGTCGCCCACCCCGGCTCGCCAATCTCGGCCGCTTCGCTGATGCGCCGCCTATCGGTGGTGCTGACGTTCCTCCTGGGCGCGCGGTTCTTCCACGAGACCAACCTTGTCCGCAAGGGAATCGCGCTCGCGGCCATCGTCGCCGGCGTCTCGCTGCTGGCCCTGGCGTCGTGAAGCGCCGCGGAAGCGCGATGTATTGCAGGGGACTGTCCCCATGTGATTATTTTATTCGCACTATTCGCTAAATCACTTAAACCTCGGCAGAATTCCAAAATTGCCGATAATTGGGAAATTGGCTCGCAGTCCCGCGGCGCCTAGCGCGACAGAATTGCATGATGCCAAGCCCCATGCTGGTGGTTGCAGTCCCGTTTTGTTTTTGATACAATACATCAACCATGAGTTCAGAAAACGACACGAAAATAAAGAACATCATGCGCCTTGTCCATCAAAAAGGCGTAGTGACGGCAGTTTATCTGCGGCGACATGGTGTGAGCTACCAAAGCATGCTGAAATACCGCAAGTCGAATTGGCTGCGTTCGCTGGGTAATGGAGCATTTTGCGAAAGCGGCGATGTCCCGTCGATTGACGCCGCGCTCGCCGCGCTCGTCGAGCAGCTTGGGTTGCCGCTTCATCTCGGGGGAAAGACTGCGTTGGCCCGGCGCGGCATTATGCAGTATGTTCCGATTGGGGGATTGCCAGCTGAGATATACCTCAGGCGGGGTGTCCGTCTGCCGAAATGGTTTTCAGTCGCGTATGCCGGCCGATTCGTCTGCAAACGCACTTCGCTATTCCCCGACGAAACGGGTGTTGAACATCGCGAGGCGGTGTGCGCGGTTTCGTCGCCGGAACGAGCGTTCTTGGAACTTGCGGCGGAGGTGCCGCAGAAGGTCGCGCTTGGAGAGCTATACCAGCTGATGGAATTTGCGGATACATTGCGCCCTAAACTCGTCTCTGAACTGTTGACGAAGTGCGGTTCTGTCAAGGCTAAGCGCGTCTTTCTGCTACTTGCCGACGACATTGGTCATCGATGGACGAAGAGGGTTGACCTTTCGGGCATAGATCTTGGCTCAGGATGTCGTGTAATCGACAAAGACGGGGAGTTCCAGCCGAAATACAACGTCGTTGTCAAGCCATGGAGGGAATATTGATGGAAGGGCGCTATCTTCGCCAGTCCGAGTTGGTCGTGCGATGCATTCCGTCGATAGCGGAGGAAAGCTGCTTTGCGATAAAAGGCGGAACGGCCATCAATCTCTTTGAGCTTGACCTGCCACGTCTTTCCGTAGATATTGACTTGACTTTTCTCCCCGTGTCCGGCCGCGATACCGCGATACGCGAGATCAACGCCGCGCTGGATCGCATTGCCGAGAGGCTGAGGGCACGCGGATTCCTCGTTCGTATGCACGGGACGGATGCATCGCGCAAGATGACATGTTTTGCGAATGGAGCAGAAATCAAGGTTGAACCTAATTTCATCTTGCGCGGCACGGTCTATCCCACCCGTCAACTTGAACTTGCCCCCAAGATGTCCGAAATCGTTGGGGCTTCGGCGGAAATGGCAGTTCTTTCCCGTGAGGAGCTGTATGGCGGCAAGTTCTGCGCGGCGCTGGACAGGCAGCATCCACGTGACCTCTTCGACGTGGCTCAGTTCTTCGGCGGGGGCGGAACCGTCGATGACGTGAAAGGCGGATTTATCGCATTGGCGCTTGGCCACAACCGTCCGCTGCACGAGATGCTCGCGCCGAACATGCTCGACCAGTCTGAAACGTTTGCCTCGCAGTTTGCCGGCATGAGTGACGTTCCGTTTGAGTACGACGAGCATGTTGCGACTTTTCGGCGGCTTGTCGCGGACATCAACGCCTCGCTTACGCGAGAAGACCGAGAACGGCTTGTGGCGTTCACCGCGCTTGAGGTGGACGCTGACGTTTTTGGCATACCCGGGCTGGAGAAGCTTCCGGCCGTCATTTGGAAACGCATGAACCTGGAAACACTGCGTCAAAGGGATGCAAGGAAATTCGCAGATAATGCATTGGCGTTGGAAAGGATACTCTTATGATGGATTTCGGCAAGGCGTATTCTCTGACCAGACCAGTTCAAGATCACAGTTTGTGACCATGGACTTGGCGGCTATGGGATGCGCGGGCGCTAGTGCTGAAGCGCGTCCCGCGCGCGCTAGCTGATTCGCCGGCGCTCGTCACCTTCAAACGCCTCTACGCCCGCCAGTCCGCGGCAGAATGGCATTATCCCTAGCCCCATTGACCACGCCAGGGCATTATAGTATAATATCCGCAAATCGCTCTTTGACACATTCCTGGGTGCAGGCTGGCCCAGGAACGGCGACACGCAAGTGCGGAGATCGCCAAGGGCGGGTGGCAACATCCGCCGACGTACGCAATAGTACGTAAAGTAGCTTCGTTGAAAACCGGAAATTTTCACTGAGTGGGGCGAAATACGGCTGTGCGCACGTGTGGAATAATTCCACGCGGTGCACTTTCATAGTCGGTTCCATTCAAGGCTCTTTCCGGTGCCTCAACGAAACTGAATCTTGGGAGTGCGCCGCTCTTCTTCTGCCGCGCCGGTGGCATGCTCTCTCCGGAACAGGCGCGGAAGGAAGGGACGGATGTGGAAGAGACGGTTCCTAATACAAGGGATTTTGCACTGAATCCAATTCTCAATTCTCCCTATGAATATCCAGGGCGGCATTGGGAGATGGATGCCGACAACCTCCCAACTCAGAAGATAAACGAGTTCCGTCGTCCATCCAGCTTAAAGTCGCCTATTGCCATTAATCGACGTGTCAAGGGAGGGCAATACCAAGGCGATCTTTTTTCTCAAACGGCAAATGGTGTTGACTATTCCACATATTCTACCAACGAGTTAATTAATTCCATTCGCGCGAAGGTTGATGAATGGCGTAGACTCCCACCCGAAAGATGGGGTGTAACAGCTGAGACTGCACGGCTCCTGAAGCACTGGCGAAACGGCGACAATTTCCCTGATATCCGTCCATTCTTCTGTCAGGTGGAGGCAGTCGAGACTTTGATATGGCTTACAGAGGTGGCAAATGAATCCTCGAGCGGCAGGCAGTTCCTTGAACAGCTCGCTCTAGCAAACGATGATGCGGATAAGGAACTATACCGCATTGCACTTAAACTGGCCACTGGCGCAGGAAAGACAACCGTCATGGCCATGATCATTGCGTGGCAGACAATAAATGCCGCTCGACATGGTTTAAATAGCGGTAAGTTTACCAATGGATTCCTAATCACAACACCGGGCATCACAATCAAGGATCGTCTGCGCGTACTGCTGCCGAATGATGACGAATCGTACTACCAGCATCGTAATCTCGTACCAAAAGACTTGCTGCCGCTGATGGAGACGGCGCGCATTATCATTACGAACTTCCAACAGTTTCAGCGGAAAAGCACGATGGAGCTTTCTTCTGGGACAAAAGCAATGCTAGTGGGGCCTGATGGCGGAGATGGTCCGCAGATGGTCGAGACAGAAGGCCAGATGGTTTCGCGCGTTCTCGGCGATGCGGCGGGGCTCAAGAATATTCTCATGATCAACGACGAAGCGCATCACTGCTACCGACATCGACCTGTTGATGCCATCGGTGAGGAAGAGGAAGATCTCGATGCCGACGGGCGGGACGAGGCCAAGAAGAACGAGGAGACGGCGCGGCTTTGGATATCCGGCCTTGAAGCGATTCGTGCCAAGATGCCGAAAGCGCGAGTAGTCGACCTTTCGGCCACGCCGTTCTTCCTGAGCGGCAGTGGCTACAAGGAGGGAACGCTGTTCCCCTGGACGGTCAGCGACTTTTCCCTTATGGACGCACTTGAGTGCGGCATTGTAAAATTGCCGCGCATTCCGATAGACGATAACGTCGTCACAGCGTCCGAACTGCCGAAGTACCGCGAACTTTGGAAGCATTTGAAGGATACGAAGGAAGGCAAATCGTTCTGTTCCATCCGCGGCAAAAGCAAGGCCGATTCTTTTGATCCACGCAAGATACCGGATTTGCTGCGAACGGCGATCAATGTTCTTTACGGAGGCTACAAAGAAGTTTTCGAGAAGTGGCAGGCGGCCAACTGCAAGGCGCCACCGTGCTTCATAATCGTTTGCCAGAACACCGCGATCTCGAAAATAGTATACCAGTTCATCGCTGGTTTCGACATTGCCGATGCCGAAGGTAATGTGCAGCATGTGAAGGGCGCATGCGATCTCTTCGACAATTATGACGACTGCGACCAGCCATTGGCTCGTCCGCACACTCTGCTCATCGACTCCGCGCAGCTGGAGTCCGGGGAGGCGCTTGCCGATGATTTCAAAAAAGCTGCCGCCGAAGAGCTGGAGGTGTTCAAGCGCGAGCTGCGAAATCGTGGCGAAATGGAGAAAGCGCGAAATCTCAGTGATGAAGACATACTGCGAGAGGTGATGAACACTGTCGGCAAGCCGGGCAAACTGGGCGAATCGATTCGTTGCGTCGTCTCAGTCTCGATGCTTACCGAGGGCTGGGATGCGAACACAGTCACGCATATTCTTGGTGTAAGGGCGTTTGGCACGCAACTTCTTTGCGAACAGGTGGTTGGGCGCGGACTTCGTCGCCTCAACTACGAGTTGAGCAAAGACACGGGACTCTACGCCCCTGAGTATGCGGATATCTTCGGCATACCGTTCCACTTTGCTTCTGGTATCAAGAATCCGCCTCCGATTGAGCCCCCTGACGTCATTCATGTCCATGCCGTAAAGCCAGAGCGCGATATGCTTACGATACGCTTCCCTCGCGTTCTTGGATACTATCTGGAGACGAATTCACCTGATGTGCGACTTGAGGCGGACTTCAAGGACAGTTCCGAACTGCGCATCACGGTTAACGAAGTTGGCCCGACCAAAGTGCTGAACGCTAGCGCAATCGGCGAAAAGCAGGTGCTGACATACGAAGGCGTCGGCCGTCGGAGGTCTGACATCATCATGCAGCTTGCGAAGCGTTTCGTCGAGAAGTTCTATTCTGGCTACACTGCATTGGATCGCGTTCGTCTGTTTGGACAAGTGCGGACGCTTTTCACTGATTGGATCGACAAGGGCTATCTTAAATGCATAGGCGTACCTGAGGATGTTGTAGTAGAATCGCCGAACTTAAAGGACGAGGCCTGCAACAAGATCAATGACGCGATTGTGCGCAAGGCAGTTGCGGAGGACAAGGCGTCGATATCGGTCTTGCTGGACGACTTCTTGCCGACAGGCTCCACTTCTTCTGTCAATTTCCGTATTTCGCGCACAAAGAAAATCGCCTACGAGACGAGCCCTGGGAAATCACATGTCAACTACGCAATCTGCGATTCGTCGTGGGAAGAGATTCTCTGCAGAGTGCTCGAGGAACATCCGCAGACAATTGCATACGTGAAGAACTACGGCCTCGACTTCGAGGTTCCGTATGTGATCGGTAGCGAACGACGTGAGTATCTGCCTGATTTCATTGTGCTGCTCGACGATGGAAAAGGATTAGACGACCCTCTTCATCTTGTCATTGAGGTGAAGGGCTATCGGTATATTGACGCGAATGCCAAGAAGTCGACGATGGAAACTTACTGGATTCCCGGCGTGAACAAACTCAAGAACTTCGGGCGCTGGGCGTTTATCGAGCTGAACAGGGATCACTTCGAATT
Source organism: uncultured bacterium (assembly GCA_902770045.1). Lineage (GTDB taxonomy): Bacteria > Verrucomicrobiota > Kiritimatiellia > RFP12 > UBA1067 > UBA1067. Next base: position 94,113 of record CACXRO010000001.1, on the reverse strand, counting down.
AGACGGTTTTGCTAATGATGAGCAATTGCTAGTGAACTGCCGCACCGCGTATGCGTCGGCTATCGATGAATTTACCAAGGGAGAGAAAGACAATGGCTAAGGGTAAGAAGAAATCGACGGGGCCTACTCCGGTAGAAGACTACGAGATGCACCGCGAGTACACCCGCACCACGATCCTGACAGGAGAGTACAGCGGCATCAATCCAGAAGAGCTTGTTGGTGCACCTACGCCAACGGCAAAGTATCCCTTGGATGGAGCCGTTCCACCGCCACCGCTTGGCGAAGAATTTGCTGCGCGAGATCCCGACCTTGATCCGCAGTACATCTGGCGTGGCAAGAAACCGAACGACGTCAATGAGCTGGAAACAGCCGCGCCCTACATCTACCAGCAGGAGAAGATATTCCCGCGCATGCTCATCGAGGAGATGAAGCGGCAGTCGGCGATTCGCCGTGACGCCGCCGATGCGCAGATGACGCTTGGCGAGCTTTCCGAGGATTTTGACCCGAACGCCAAGCCCTGCTTCTACAACCATGAGGAGGGGTGGAAGAACCGCATGATCCTCGGCGACTCGCTTCAGGTGATGGCTTCGCTTGCCGAGAACGAGCGGTTGCGCGGCAAGGTGCAGATGATTTACTTCGATCCGCCATATGGAATCAAGTTCAATTCCAACTGGCAACCCAGCACGAAATCAACGAACGTGAAGGACGGCAAGAAGGAGGACATCACACGCGAGCCGGAAATGGTAAAAGCGTTTCGCGATACTTGGCATGACGGCGTACATTCCTATCTCGGATATCTGCGCGATAGATTGACTGTGGCGAGGGATTTGCTGTGTGAGACAGGAAGCGTGTTTGTGCAAATTAGTGATGATAATGTCCATAGGGTGCGTGCACTTATGGATGAAGTGTTTGGCGAGGAAAATTATGTTTGCCTGATTACGTTTGCCAAGACGGCTTCAATAAAAGCAAATTTCTTGGGAGTAACACATGATTTCCTCGTTTGGTATGCTAAAAACAGACCAATGATGAAGTATAGGAAACCACTTGTCGCTCGAAAAGAAAAAACGGACGGGGGGACGTATAATTGTGTAGAAGTTAGAGGATCATGGAAAAGGCTTAGTAAAGCCGAGCTGAAGTCTGGGTCATTTGATGGATTGAAACTCTTTCGTGCCGCGGATATTTCAAGGCAAGGTTCTTCAGATATTATGACTCCATTTTCATTCGCTGGTAAAGAATTCTTGCCTTCGCCAGGGCGACACTGGGCAGCAAGTTGGCCTATTGGAATGGAACGATTGGTTAGGGCGGATAGAGTTGTCGCACTTGGAAAGGTTTTATCATACAAGTTGTTTTCCGAAGACTTCACACTCATGCCAATTGATCATGTTTGGGGAGACACTATAATAGGCACGTTTTCAGAAAAGAGATATGTATGTCAGACGTCTGATTTGGTTATTCAGCGTTGCATGCTGATGTGTACCGATCCTGGCGATCTCGTTCTTGACCCAACGTGCGGTTCGGGAACAACTGCGTATGTGGCCGAGCAGTGGGGGCGTCGTTGGATTACAATCGACACGTCGCGTGTGGCGATTGCGCTTGCAAGGCGGCGAATTATGACGTCGAAGTATCCGTACTATCTGCTTGCTGACTCGGAGGCGGGGTTGAAGAAGGAGATGGAGATTACTGGAAGGGTGATTCAACGTCCGACATTCAACAAGATCTCGCAGGGATTTGTCTATGAGCGTGTCCCGCACATCACGCTGAAGGCGATTGCCAATAACTCGGAGATTGACACAATCTGGGAGAAGTACGAGACGGAGAGCGATAGGCTGAGGAAGGAGTTGGCGGAGAAAACGGCGCGGCCGGAGTTTCAGGAATGGGAGGTGCCGTTTGAGGCATTGGAGGCTTGGTCGGACGAGGCAAAGAAGCTTCATGCAGAGTTCATGAAACTGAAGCGCGCGCGACAGAAGGAGATAGACGACTCTATCGCGCGAACAGCGGAAATGGAATATCTGTACGACAAGCCGTATGAGGACAAGAAGCGAGTGCGTGTGGCGGGACCGTTCACAGTGGAGTCCGTCGCGCCGGTGCGCGCCCTCGTGAGCGAGGCGGACGGGACGCTCTCCGATCCTGCGATGAAGCTTGCCAAGGACATCGACTATGGCAACGGCGCGAACTACATCACGCGCATGATACGGACGCTCCGAAAGAACGGAATCAAGCAGGCACGGAAGGGCGACCGTATTGAGTTCACGAGCGTGGAGCCGTGGGCGAACGGGAAATACATCGTTGCCGAGGCTTGGGGCGCGGCTTCGGAAAACGGGAAGTCGAAGAGGTATGCAGTAGCGTTCGGCCCTGAGTTTGGTTCGGTGACGCGGCTCGACATGAAGAACGCGTCGCGCGAGGCGCTGGAGTGCGGATTTGACGTGCTTGTCTACTGTGCGTTCAACTTCGAGGCGTATGTGGAGGAGGGGAGCGATTCTGCGATGGGGCGGCTCAAGGTGCTTCAGGCGCGGATGAACAGCGACTTGCACATGTCGACCGACCTCAAGGAGACTGGTAGCGGCAATCCGTTCGTCATCTTCGGCGAACCGGATATCGATGTCACGCACACTGAGGACGACCTATACACGGTGGCTATCAAAGGTGTCGATGTCTATGACCCGAAACGGGATGAGGTGCGTAGCGACAACGCCGACGCCATCGACTGCTGGATGCTCGACACGGACTATTCGGGCGAGTCGTTCATCGCGAGGCAGGTTTATTTCCCAGGGCGAGACGACGTGTACAAGGCGTTTAAGGTGTTTCTGAAGAACGACATAGACGAGGAGGAATGGGAGACGGTCGCGAAGACGGTGTCCCGTCCGTTCGCGCGTCCGAGGTCCGGGCAGATTGCGGTAAAGGTCATCAACCACTTCGGAGACGAGGTGATGAAAGTGTTCGAGGTGAAGTGACATGTCTGTGATATTCTCGGCGGCGTTCACGAAACAGTATCGCACCTTCCCGCAGAAGGAGCAGAAGGTCATTTCGCACACCATAATGGATCTCAACATCGATCCTACGGCGTCGACCTTGTCGCTTCACAAGCTGGACGGCAACGCGGGGTGGTGGAGCGCGTATGTCAATGGAGACATGCGCATTATTTTTTATCGCGGCGACGACGGACAGATGGTTTTGTGCTGGGTTGACCATCACGACAAGGCGTATGTGTGGGCGAAAAACCATGTCCTGAAGGAGCATCCCACGACTGGGGCGATGCAACTTGTCGAGATACCTGAGGTTGCTGCCGAACCGAAGATAGAGGTGCGGCAAAAAGGAGTGAAGCCAAAGCGTTCCCTTTGCGACATATTGGCGATTACTCGCGCCGAACTCCTTGCCTGGGGTGTGCCGGAAGAATGGGTCGAGCGGGTGGTGGCAGCGACAGAAGAAGACGAGCTTCTTAACATAGGGCAGTATCATTTGCCGCCTGACATTGCTGAAGTTGTGCTGTCCATTGCCGCCGGAGAAAGGCCTTCGATTGAACCAGAGGAGCAGCCGGATCAGGGCGGCGGGACGAAATGGAATCCGCAGAGCTGGTGGGTTGTATCGGACGACGACGATCTCAAATCTGTTCTTGAGAATGCCGATTGGGGGGCCTGGTGCGTATATCTGCATCCATCGCAAAGGAAGGTCGCCTACCGTTCATACATCAAGCCGTTCCGCGTGTGCGGCAGTGCGGGTACTGGCAAGACGGTCGTAGCTCTCCACCATGCGAAGTTCGTGCTTGGCGAGGACGCGGGGGCTCGGGTGCTGGTTTCCACATATTCGCCGGAGCTTGCGGCCGACCTGAAAAAGCGGTGCTGTGCATTGCTGAGCCCTAAGGCGCTGGAGCGCTGCGATGTGACGACTCTCGAGCAATTCGCACGCAGGCAGTTCGACGCGCTTTTCCCGGGGCACGGGGCGGTGGTGCCTCACGATGAGGCAAATGCAGAGGCGCTTAAGATATTGCAGTTTCACGCAAACGAGCTGCCAAAGGGAATTACACCGGCGTTCGCACTTTCAGAATGGCGGCTTGTAGTTGAGCCAAGACAGATCAAGACGGAGGAGGAATATCTACACACGGTGAGGCGTGGGGTGCACACGAAGCTTTCTGTCGAGCGGCGCAAGGCACTATGGAAGGTGCTTGGTTATGTGTATCACGGGCTGAACGTAGATTGCGGCTATATTACTGTTGAACAGATGTACGCTAAGCTTGTGGAATATTGCCATGAACATTCCGATATGCCGCGATACTATACGCATTTCGTCGTGGACGAGTGCCAAGATTTGTGCGAGGTAGAGCTTGACTTCATTGTCGCATACATGGGTGAGTCGAAGAGGATGTTCTTTGCTGGGGATATTGGGCAGCGGATAATTCGATATCCCTTCCCATGGCGCCCTCACGGTATCGATCTGCGTGGCATGAGCAGGGTGCTGAAAGTGAACTATCGTACTACTCAAGAAATACGCTCTATGGCGGATAGGCTCACGGACCTCAACGGGCGAGATGCTGACGACATAGAGGAAAGGAGACGATCGATTTCACTGTTGAGTGGGCCAAAACCTGAGGTGCGTAGATTTGAGGACAAAGAGGCGGAAATCAACGGCGTCGCTGAGTGGTTGGATCGTCTGGCGAATGACTTGAACATTCCTCCAGAGGCTGTGGCGATATTCTGCCGGAGTCAGAGGGAATTCCCGAGGGCGCATGGTGCGCTTGAAAAAAGTGCCTACAATGATGGGATTGTGAAGCCGAGGGTGTTGGAGATGTTTCAGGCGAAGGGGCTTGAGTACCGTGCCGCTGTCGTTATGGCATGCGACAATGGTGTCCTTCCATCGCCGGAGCGGATCGCAGAGGCAGACCTTGTCGCAGGCCTGGAGGAGATATACGACACAGAGAGGAATCTTCTTTATGTCGCTTGCACAAGGGCGAGGGACTATTTGCTGATAACGTCAGCAGGCGTCCCTTCAGAGTTGATATTGGATATGGTCAGGTAGCAATGTGCATTTTTTGCAAATTGCAAATTCAGGCCGTCCTGTCCGTGGCACATTGCGCGGCAGTTTGCGAGGAGAAGCTCGAGAGCCGGTCATTCCATTTTTAGGCGGATGTCCACCAAAAAATGGAATCTACCACTTGATTCGGAAACGGCGCCGGGGACAGACACCGCGGCAGTCTGCGCGGCAGTTTGCGCGGCAGTTTGGACCGAAAATGTGGTATAATACGCATCAAAGCTTTCAAATGGAGGTGAAAAACGGAATATATGGGCGTGCCGGAAGTTTATATTGGCAAAACAGGGTGCGGTTTGCCATTGGATATGCTTCCTATTGAGGGAGATAAACTTCCGCAGAACACGAAGGAGGCTTGTTGATGGATTTTCTGACGATAGATGAGATTGCAGCCAGATGGGGAATAACTCCCCGTCAGGTGCGCTCGTATTGCGCCGACAACCGCATTGTCGGAGCTACATAAGGGGCGCGGGGACAGACCCACGCGGCACCTTGCGCGGCAGTTTGATTTCGTCCGCACCGTAATCTCACAACAGATACTCGCCACACAGGCGGGGCGGAATATGGTATAATTCCGCCAAAAATCAATCCCATATGCCCAAGAGGAGCCCAGATATGAGAAAGATGCTGTTTGCCGCGCTCGCGTTGTGCGGGGTCGCGGGGGTGTTGGCGTTCACGGCGTGCAGGAGCTGCGGGCCGGCGGAGAAGTCCCCGAAGTACGCCTGGCGCGGCTACATGCTCGACGTCAGCCGCCACTTCTTCACGGCGGACGAGGTAAAACGGACGCTCGACCTCATGCACGAGCACGGCCTCAACGTCTTCCACTGGCATCTCACGGACCACAACGGCTGGCGGCTCGCGATCGACCGCTATCCGAAGCTCACCTCGGTCGGCTCCGTCCGCAAGGCGTCCTCGAAGCGCTCTTCGACGATGTTCCTCGACGTGGTGGACGGCGACTACGGCCCGTACTTCTACACCAAGGACCAGGTGCGCGACATCGTCCGCTACGCCGCCGCGCGCGGCATCCGCATCGTGCCCGAGATAGACATCCCCGGACATTCCGGAGCCGCCATCTCCGCCTATCCGGAGCTCGGCTGCACCGGCATCGGGAACTGCAGCGAACTCTGCCTCGGCAAGGAATCGACGTTCGAGATGTATGAGAACATCCTGGACGAGGTGGCGGAGCTCTTCCCGGGCGAGGTGATTCACATCGGCGGCGACGAGTGCTCGGGTTCGAACTGGAAGAAGTGCCCCGACTGCCAGTCGCGCATCAAGGAACTGGGGCTCAAGAGCTCCCACGACCTCCAGGGCTGGGCGACGAAGCGCTTCGCGGACTACCTCGCGAAGAAGGGCCGCCGGCTGATGGGCTGGGACGAGCTCGCGACCTGGGACGATCTGCCGCGGAGCGTCATCATCCAGAGCTACCGCGGGGCGTCCTACGGCGTCGCCGCGGCGAAGAAGGGCTTCGACGTGGTGATGAGCCCCGACACCTTCTGCTACCTCGACTACGTGCAGGGGCTCGAGGGCGATCCGGAGGAGTACCAGCCGTTTGGAGTCCTCCTCACCGTCGCCAAGATCGCCCGCTTCGATCCGTGCGCAGGCGTGCCGGAGGACTGCCGCAAGCACATCCTGGGCGGACAGGGGAACCTGTGGACCGAGCTTGTCACCGACCAGAAGGCGGCCGACTGGCGCACCTGGCCGCGTCTTGCGGCGCTCGCGGACGTGCTCAGGAACGGCCCTGCGAAAGACATCCCGGCCTTCATGGCCAGGATGCAGAAGATCCGCGACGACCTCGTCCGCCGCGGCGTCAACGCCGCGCCGCTCGGCCCGCTTTTCAAGCCGGTGCCGGACCTGCTGCCCGGTGCGCGCTACGAGTCGCTCAAGTCCGAGAACGGCAAGCGGCTCGACTTTGCGAAGATGCTCGACAATCCGCTCAACTTCAGCGTCCTCCAGTTCGACCTTAACGACAGGCGGGACTCTTTCCGCCGCGTCTTCGCCACGCGCGACGCGTCGATGGAGAAGGGCTCCTACCGCCTCGACCTCGAGTTCGACCGCATCTCCATGTCCGCCGCGGACGACGACGGCTTTCGCCGCGGGCTCGAGCAGCTGAAGGCCCTCGCCCGTCCGAAGCGCGGCGGCGTGATGGAGTTCACCGGCGCCGTCATCGTCGGCAAGGCGCCGGGGCGCTGATGCGCGTCCACCCCGCGCGCCGGTGCGCGACGCTGCGGGGCGAAAAGTCGCGGTCGGGCCAAAATGTCGCAGTCGGCGGGCTGCCGCCGCGCCGTCGCGCGGTGGCACGCGCTCTGCTATGCTTCTTGGCAGACAGCATTTAAAAAAAGGAGACAACCATGAACATGAGCTACGAGAAGCCCGATACCGAGGAGAATGTGCTCGAGAAGTACGGCAGCGACCTTACGGCGCTGGCGCGCTCCGGCCGGCTCGACCCGGTGATCGGCCGCGATACCGAGATCCGCGACGTGATCCGCATCCTCTCGCGCAAGACCAAGAACAACCCGGTGCTGATCGGCGAGCCTGGCGTCGGCAAGACCGCGATCGTCGAAGGGCTCGCGCAGCGCATCGTGCGCGGCGACGTCCCCGAAGGCCTGCGGGACCGGATGGTGTTCTCGCTCGACATGACCGCGCTGATGGCCGGCGCGTCGTACCGCGGCCAGTTCGAGGAGCGGCTCAAGGCGGTGCTGAAGAAGATCCGCGACTCGGAGGGCAAGATCATCCTCTTCATCGACGAGATCCACACCATCGTCGGCGCCGGCAAGACCGAGGGCTCGAGCGACGCCGGCAACATGCTCAAGCCGATGCTCGCGCGCGGCGAGCTGCACTGCGTGGGCGCGACGACGCTCGACGAGTACCGCCGGTACATGGAGAAGGACGCCGCGCTGGAGCGGCGCTTCCAGCCGGTGATGGTCGACCCGCCCAGCGAGGAGGACGCGGTGTCGATCCTGCGCGGCATCAAGGACCGCTTCGAGAAGTACCACAACGTGCGCATCCGCGACGAGGCGCTGGTGAGCGCGGTCGCGCTCTCCTCCCGCTACATCCAGGACCGCTTCCTGCCCGACAAGGCGATCGACCTGCTCGACGAGGCATGCGCCCGCATCCGCACCGAGATGGACTCCTGTCCGCAGGAGCTGGACGAGATCTCGCGCCACGTGCGGAGGCTGGAGATCGAGGAGATCGCGCTGAAGAAGGAGAAGGACCCCAACTCGAAGAAGCGGCTCGAGGAGCTGCAGGTGGAGCTGAAGGAGCTCAAGGCGAAGTCCGACGCGATGACCGCGCAGTGGAAGGAGGAGAAGGGCGCCATCGAGGAGGTGCGCAAGGTGCGCGCCCAGCTCGACGACGCGCGCCGCCGCCACGAGCGCGCGGTCTCCGAGGGCGACCTCAACGAGGCGGCGCGGCTGCAGTACGGCGTCATCCCGGGGCTCGAGAAGGGCCTCCACGAGCACGAGGAGCGGCTGGCCGCGCGCAAGGGGACGGCGCTCCTCCGCGAGGAGGTGACGGCGGACGAGATCGCCGAGGTGGTGTCCCGCTGGAGCGGGGTGCCGGTGGCGAAGCTGGTGGAGGGCGAGCGCGAGAAGCTCGTCCGGCTCGCGGACACCCTGCACCGGCGCGTGATCGGCCAGGACGCCGCGGTGCAGGCGGTGGCGGACGCGGTGCTGCGCTCGCGCGCCGGGGTGAAGAACGCGAACCGCCCGGTCGGCGCGTTCCTCTTCCTCGGGCCGACCGGCGTCGGCAAGACCGAGCTCGCCAAGGCGCTCGCGCAGGAGCTTTTCGACGACGAGAACGCGATGGTGCGGCTCGACATGTCGGAGTACATGGAGAAGTTCGCGGTCTCGCGGCTCGTCGGCGCGCCTCCCGGGTACGTCGGCTTCGAGGACGGCGGCCAGCTCACCGAGGCCGTCCGGCGCAAGCAGTTCTCGGTGGTGCTGCTCGACGAGATCGAGAAGGCGCATCCCGATGTCTTCAACCTGCTGCTGCAGGTGCTGGACGACGGCCGCCTCACCGACAGCCACGGGCGCACGGTGAGCTTCAAGAACACGGTGGTGATCATGACCTCGAACGCGCCGAAGGACGCGCTGAAGGACATCTTCCGTCCCGAGTTCCTCAACCGGCTCGACGAGGTGCTGGAGTTCTCGCCGCTCACCGAGGCGGAGATCGGCAAGATCGTCGACCTGCAGATCAAGGGCCTCGCCGACCGTCTGGCGGCGCAGGACTTCCGGCTCGAGGTGGACGACGCCGCGCGCGCGGTGGTGATGCGCGACGGCTACGACCCCGCCTACGGCGCGCGGCCGGTGAAGCGCGCGATCCAGCGCGACCTCGAGAACCCGATCGCCCGCAAGATCGTCTCCGGCGTCTACCTGCCCGGCGCGACCATCCGCGCCACCGCGGTCGACGGCGAGATAAAGGTATAGCCAATTTGGTATAATACACCTCCGAAAGGAGGCCGCATGGGCGGATTCAAGGACATAGAGGAGGCGAGGGAGTACTTTTCCAACGACAGGTTCGCGACCGAGAACGGGATGGCGATCGACGAGCTGGACGCGGAGCATTCCGTCTGCAGCATGACGCTTTCGCCGCGGCACCGCAACGCCTACGGCGGCGTGATGGGCGGGGCGATCTTCACCCTCGCCGACTTCGCGTTCGCCACGCTCACCAACGACCGCGAGCGGATCACCGTGGCCCAGCAGGTCAGCGTCAACTACCTCGCCGCGCCGAAGGGCGAGCGGCTGGTGGCGAAGTCCCGCTGGCGCAAGGACGGGCGCACCTCCTGCGTGGTGGTGGTCGACGTCTCCGACGACGCCGGGCGCGACGTCGCCCAGTTCGTCGGCACCGGCTTCAAGGTGAAGGGGTAGGATTCCGCGGGGCGCCAATGCTCAGGATCGACATCATCAGCGTCCAGCCGGGGATGTTCAGTGGATTCCTGACGGAGTCCATTGTCGCGCGCGCCGTGAAGAAGGGTCTGTGCGAGGTCAACGTCGTCGACCTCCGCGACTTCGGCGTCGGCCGCTGGCGCAAGACCGACGAGCGCCCCTACGGCGGCGGCCCCGGGATGCTGATGCGCTGCGAGCCCTGGTTTGCCGCGGTGGAGTCCCGCCTTGCCGCAGCGCCGGAAGGCGTGCGCCCGCGGGTGGTGATGACCTCGCCTGCCGGGCGTCCGTTCTCCCAGGCCGACGCTCGCTCACTCGCCGCGGCGGGTCATGTGGTCTTCATGTGCGGGCACTACGAGGGCTTCGACGCGCGCATCGAGACGCTGGCGACCGACATCTTCTCGGTCGGCGACTTCGTGATGACCGGCGGCGAGATCGCGGCGGCGGCGATGGCCGACGCGGCGGTGCGCCTGGTTCCGGGCGTGCTCGGCGGCGGCGCCGCGGCGACGGCCGAGGAAAGTTTCGGCCGCGGCGGAATGCTCGAGTCTCCGCAGTACACCCAGCCGCCGGATTTCCGGGGCATGAAGGTCCCTGAAGTTCTGCTCTCCGGCGACCACGCCAAGATCGAAGCCTGGCGCGCGGCCCAGTCGCGTCGCCTCACGGCGCAAAGGAGGCCCGACCTTGCTTAGTTCGTTGTTGCTGGCCGTTGCAGTGGTGTCGCAGCCGACCGGCTACGACGCCTCGCTTGCCGGACACCTGAGGCGCTGGCTCGAGGGCGAGAAGATCCCGGTGCGGACAGTCGCGCCGGCGCAGATGGTGACTCAGCTCGCGCAGGAGAAGGTCGCCTTCCTTGTCGGGCTAAGCAATCCTTCGGCGGACGAAATGCGCGCGCTCAAGTCGTTCCGCGCGCGCGGCGGCAAGCTGGTGGTGTTCCATTCCGCCTCGACAGCGCTCGCAGACCTGATGGACGTGAAGCAGAACGGCTACGCCGCCGCGCCGTATCCGGGCGCGTGGAGCCGCATGGACTTCGTCTCGCGCGTTCCCGAAGGACTGCCGTCGGCGATCCGCCAGACGTCCTCGGTGCTCCTCCGTGCCGCGCCCAAGCCCGGCAAGGGGCGGGTGCTCGCCACCTGGACCGACCGCCGCGGCCGCGCCACCGGCGAGCCGGCGTGGATCGCCACCGGCGGCGGCTACTGGATGACCCACATCCTCTCCGCCGACGGCGACGAGGACCTCAAGGCGCAGCTCGTCGGGGCACTGGTCGGCTCGGTGGAGCCGAAGCGCTGGAGCTATGCCGCGCACCAGGCGCGGGTCGAGGCGAAGGCGCGGGAGCTGCGCTCGTATGCCGCGCGGCAGGTGTCGCGTCAGGGCGAGATCCGGGCGGTGTGGGACCACAGCGGCTGCGGGCTTTATCCCGGCAACTGGCCGAAGACGATTGCGCTCCTCAAGTCCGCCAAGGTGACCGACATCTTCGTGAACGTTGCCGGCGCCGGCTTCGCCCACTATCCGTCCACGGTGCTGCCGCGCTCGAAGACGTTCGAGCAGGAGGGCGACCAGCTCGCCGCGTGCGTCGCGGCGGCGAAGGGGTCCGGGATACGGGTCCACGCCTGGCTGCTCGCGTTCACCTCGTCCCGCGCGACGCCGGATCGCGTCGAGGCGTTCCGCCGGCGCGGGTGGCTGCTGAAGAAGACCGGCGGCGGCTTTTCGGAGTTCCTCGACCCGGCCAACCCGGCGGTGCGCGAGTACCTGCTCGCGGCGGTGGCCGAGATGTCGTCCCGCTACGCCGTCGCCGGCGTCCACCTCGACTTCGTGCGCTGGGGCGAGGGGACGGTGCGCCCGGCGGACGCGGCGGCACATGTCACCCGGTTCGTGGCCGACGCGCGGCGGCGCGCGCCGCGTCCGAAGTGGCTGACCGCGGCGGTCTACGGCAGCTACCCGAAGTGCGTGGCGTCGGTCGGGCAGGACTGGACGGCGTGGCTCGACGCCGGGGTGGTGGACTATGTCGCGCCGATGGACTACACCGAGTCAACGCTGAAGTTAACCGAGCTGCTGGTCCAGCAGGCGTCGAAGAAGTCGCGGGCGCGGCGGACAATCGTCGGCATCGGGGTGACGGCGAACGAGTCGCGGCTCGACGCGCGGCAGGTGATCGACCAGATCAACCTCACCCGCAAGTTCGGCTTCGCCGGCAACGCGCTCTTCGACCTCGACGTCACCCTGGAGAAGCAGGTGCTGCCGTATCTTTCGCTCGGGGTCTGGAAATAGGGGATGGACGCAATGGGCAGGAAGACGAGACCGCCGAGGCTGGAGCTGACGTCGCTGATGGACGTCATGTTCCTGGTGCTGGTGTTCTTCATCTACTGCATTTTCGACATGGCGGTGCACCGCGGCCTCAAGGTCGATCTGCCCTCCGCCGCCGGCGCGCGCGAGAAGGGCGAGCGGATTGTGATCACCATCCGCGCCGACGACACGATGCAGCTCAACGGCCTCGACCTTGACCGCGAGGAGATCGTGCGGAGGGTGAAGGCGCTCCACGACGCGAAGGTAAACCTGCCGGTGCTCGTCTCCGGCGACCGCAAGGCGTCGCTTGGCGCCGGCATCGGTCTTGTCGCCGACCTGAAGGCAGCCGGGGTGGAGAAGGCGAGCTTCCAGGTGAAGGGGGAGTGATGCGCTTCCTCGCCGCCATCGCCGCCTCGCTGGCCGCCCACGCCGTGCTCGCGCTGGCGCTCGCCTGGTGGCTCGGCGCTTCCGGCGACCGCGAGCTTGCGCGCCTGGACCTGTCGAGCGTGGAGCTGTCGTTCGCGGAGGAAGAGGACGACTCCGCCGCCGCCGCGCCCACGCCGCCGCCCGCGCCGCCGTCCCAGCCCGAGCGCCCCAAGGAGCTGCCGCCGCCGGAGGAGAAGCCGGAGCTGGAGGCGGTCGAGCCGGACGCCGTCGCGTTTGCCGAGCCGGTGACCGAGGTGCGTCCGCTGCCGGAGGCGGCCAAGGTCGAGGAGCCGCGGCCGGAGCAGCCGGCGGCCGAGTCCGCGCCGGCGCCAGCCGCCGCGCCGCGGCAGGCGAAGGTCGACGCGCCGCCGCGTCCGCGCCGCACGATCCGTCCCGACTACCCGGCCGAGGCCAGGCGCCGCGGCATCGAAGGCGAGACGACGCTGGAGCTGACGGTGGACGCGGCGGGCCGCGTCTCGTCCGTGGCGGTGGCGGTGTCCTCCGGCCATCCGGAGCTGGACGCCGCCGCGGTGCGCGCGGTGAAGGCGGCGGAGTTCACTCCAGCCCAATCCGGCGGCTCGCCGGTCGAGTCGTCCGCCCGCATCAAGCTCGTCTTTCGCCTGAAGTAACATCAATCAACATGAAGGAGGAACCATGAGCACTCAATGCAGATACTGCGGCTCCACCTCCACCGGCTTTGGCTGCCCCCACAGCCCGACCAAGAAGCACGAGAGATAGCCTGATCAGCGGGGAAGGAACGCGCGGGCGGCGAAGTCGTCGAGCTGTCCGGTGAGGTCGAGGAAGTCGAGCGCCATGTAGCGGTCGCGCATGTAGATGGTCCGGCGCACGTCGGCGAGCGACGCGGCGACGGTGGAGCCGATCTCCTCCGGCGTCGCCGGCGCGCCGACCACCCGCAGCCGGCGCTCGATCTCTGCGGCGGGGACGAGCTGGTCGGCAAGCCGCGCGCGGATCTCCGGCCATCGGCGCCTGAAACCCTCGAGCCGCCGCCGCGTCTCCTCTCGGTCGGCGAACTTCGCGCGCACCGCCTTGACGCCGAGATCCGGGAATTTCGTGCCTGCGAACGCCGCGGCGGCGAGCCGCTCCTGCTCCGCGAGCGGACGCCAGTTCGCCAGGCACCTCTCCACGTCGAGCGCGGAGTAGTCGAAGGCGAGGATCTGCTCGTAGACGCGGGACATGAAGAGGGTGAAGACGCCGACCTGGATGCCGTGGGGGACGATTTCGCCCCTGAAGGTGTGGTCGCGCATCTCCAGCAGGTGGCTGAAGAGGTGCTCCGCGCCAGAGGCGGGACGCGAGCTCTGCATATCCTGCATCGCAAAGCCGCCGAGCATCAGCCCCTCGACCAGGCGCGTGAGCGGACCTGTGGCCATCGCCGCGACGCCTTCCGGGTCGCCGATCGCATCCTTGAGGCCGTCCTGCACCGTGTGCCACGCCGAGTCGTGCCATTCCGCCGCGCCGAACTCGTAGGCGAGGATCCAGTCCGCCCCCGCCGGCACTTTCGCCATCAGGTCGGCGAAGCCGCTCGCCGCCATCCACGCCGGAGCTGTGCGCATCACGTCGAGGTCGGCGAGGATCGCCCGCGGCGCCGGGCAGGGATAGGTCTTCTTCGCGCCCTCGGGGCTGCGGATTGCCGCGCCGAAGCTGGAGTAGCCGTCCACGCTCGCCGCGGTCGCGACGACCATGTAGGGCCGCCCGAGCTCGCCCGACGCGAGCTTGACGAGGTCGTTGACCACGCCCGAGCCGACCGCCACCGGCACCGTCCCGTCGTCCGGATGGGCTTCGCAGGTCGCCTTGACCGCCCCGCGCACCTCGTCTACATAGCGGTAGTCGGCGTGGAAGGTGGCGCCACCGGGCTCGATGACGTGCGTGTCGACGGCGATTTCCGCGTCCGCGAGCAGCTGCGCCGTCCTCACCCCGGCCGCCGCCCTGGTGCGCGGGTCGAAGACGAGCATCGCCCGCCGCGCCCCCGGGAACTGCGACCTGAAGAGGTCTGCCGCCTGCGCGACCGCGCCGTCGCCGATGACGCAGGCCCTGGTGTCTACTGCTCGCGCAAGCGCGCGTCCGATTGTATCGCTCGTTGTGTCCATGTCCGCCTCCGTCGCATATTATACCAAATTGCCGCGTCAGCGGTGTGCCGATATTTGGTATAATACGCAACCTATGGAACGGACGGTATATCTCGACAACAACGCCACCACCCGGGTCGCGCCCGAGGTGCGGGACGTGATGCTGCCGTTTTTCTGCGATCTCTACGGCAATCCCAGCTCGATGCACGCCTTCGGCGGAAAGGTGGCGCGCTTCGTCAAGCGCGCGCGCGAGGAGGTGGCGAGGTTCTTGAACGCCGACCCGGACGAAGTGGTCTTCACCGGCTGCGCAACCGAGTCGGACAACGCGGCGATCCGCGGCGCGGCGGACTGGTTCGGCCGCGAGCTCAAGGTGATTACCACGGCGGTTGAGCACCCAGCCGTGCTCCAGCCGGTGCGTCGATTGAAGGCGCTCGGCCACGAGACGGTGGAGCTGGGCGTGGACGGCCTCGGCAACCTCGACCTCGACGCTCTCCGCCGCGAGCTCGCGTCCAAGGGACCGAAGCTCGTCTCCGTGATGTGGGCGAACAACGAGACTGGCGTAGTATTTCCGATGGAGGAGATCGCCCAGATCTGCCGCGAGCACGGGGCGATCCTCCACACCGACGCGGTGCAGGTGGCGGGCAAGATTCCGGTGGACGTCAGGAAGGTGCCGGTGGACATGCTTTCGATGTCCGGCCACAAGTTCCACGCGCCGAAGGGGATTGGCATCATGTACATCCGCGGCGGAACGAAGGCGAAGCCGTTCATGCTCGGCGGCCACCAGGAGCGCGGCCGCCGCGCCGGCACGGAGAACGTCCCCTACATCATGGGCCTCGCCAAGGCGTGCGAGATGGCGCGGCTTGGCATGGCCGCGGAAGGCGAGCGCCTCGGGCGGCTCCGCGACCGGCTTGAGCAGGGCATCCTCGCCACCTGCCCGGACGTGCGCGTCAACGGCGACAGGTCGCGTCGGCTCCCGAACACGCTCAACGTGAGCTTCGAGTATGTCGAGGGCGAGGCGATCGCCTACCGCCTGAGCGACCTCGGCATCTGCATCTCGACCGGGTCCGCCTGCGCGAGCGGTTCGCTCGACCCGAGCCACGTCATCCGCGCGATGGGCGTGCCGTTCACCGCGGTCCACGGCTCGGTCAGGTTCTCGCTCTCGCGCTACACCACCGACGAGGACATCGACTACGCGCTCAGTCACATCGGTCCGGTGATCCGCGGCCTCAGGGAGCTGTCGCCGTTCGGCCCGGGCAGCGACGTAACCACCTATTCCTGAACACAGAAGGGAGCAGAAAGATGAGAAGTGCGATTGTGCTGGCACTGTTCGCCGCGCTGGCCGCCCTCGGCGGCTGCCGCCGCGAGGACGTGCGCGAGATGACGGTGCTGATGCCGGAGCTCAAGGAGGCGGACCGCGCGAAGGTGGCGGAGTCGCTCGCGAAGTACCAGGGGGTGCTGAAGGACTCCTATGTCTGGGACATGGCCGCGAAGACGCTGACGCTCAAGTACGACTCGATGAAGATCGCCCAGGCGAACATCCGCTACGCGATCGACGAGGCCGGGGTGAAGGTGTCCTTCCCCGAGAAGACCGACGACCGCGCCGGCCATTGATCACACCCGTCAACGGAGGCAAAGTACAGCCATGAAGCGCATATTCCTCTTCCTCGTCACCAACATCGCGGTGCTGCTCACGCTTGTCGTCGTGTCGCAGCTCCTCTTCGCGTTCTTCGGCGCCGACCTCGAGAAGCAGCTCGGCGCTGAATACGCGGATCTCCTGATCTTCGCCGTCGTCTACGGCTTCGTCGGCTCGATCATCTCGCTGCTGCTCTCCAAGCAGATGGCCAAGTTCGCCTGCGGGGCGAAGACCATCGACGGCAGCGAAGGCGAGGCGGAGCGCTGGCTGGTGGCGACGGTGGAGGACCTCGCCCGGCGCGCGAACGTGCGCATGCCCGAGGTGGCGATCTATCCCGGCGCGGCGAACGCCTTCGCGACCGGCGCGTTCAAGAACCACGCGCTCGTTGCCGTCTCGACGGACATCATGGGCCAGATGACGAAGGAGGAGCTCAAGGCGGTGCTCGGCCACGAGATGAGCCACGTCGCGAACGGCGACATGGTGACGCTTACCCTGGTCCAGGGCGTCCTCAACGCGTTCGTCCTCTTCTTCTCGCGGGTGCTGGCCTCGGTGCTTTCCGGCGGCAAGGGCAACCGCCGCGGCAACGGCGGCGCATACGTCCTCTTCGTGGTCGTGCTGCAGGTCGGGCTCGGCATCCTCGCCTCGCTGGTGGTGTTCGCGTTCTCGCGGCGGCGCGAGTACGCGGCGGACGCGGGCAGCGCGCGGCTCCTGGGCACGCCCGGGCCGATGATCGCGGCGCTCCGCCGGCTCGGGAACCTGCAGCCCGGCGTCCTCCCCGACTCGCTCAAGGCGTTCGGCGTTGCGTCGAAGCGCGGCACTTCCATCTGGTCGACGCACCCGTCGATCGACGACCGCATCGAGGCGCTCCAGAATCTGCCTCCGTGCTGATGGACATCGTCTACGAATGGATTGGCTGGATTCTGATTGCGATTGGAGCCGTTGGCTGCTTTCTGCCGGTGCTGCCCGGCCCGCCGATCGCGTACGCGGCGCTTTTCCTCGCGCTGGCGCGCGGTGACCACTCGTCGCCCGGCGTCGCTGCGCTTGTCGTTGCCGGCGCGGTCACGGCGGCGGTGCTGGTGCTTGACTGGATCGTGCCGACGCTGGGGGCGAAGAAGTTCAACTGCTCGCGCGTCGGGATGCTCGGTTGTTTCATCGGCACGATCGTCGGTCTCTTCTTCCTCCCGCTCGGCGTCGTCCTGGGGCCGTTTCTCGGCGCGCTTGCAGGAGAACTCATTTCCGGCAAGCCGTTCGGGCGGTCGCTCAAGGGTGCGTTCGGCGCATTTCTCGGATATTTGTGCGGCGTGGCGCTGAAGGTCGCCTGCTGCGGATTCATTGCCTACCAGTTCTGGACGGCGGTCCATGGTGGGTAATATATGGACGAAAAGGACATAGGCTTCTGCCCGAGGTGCGGGCGCGAACTTGTGCGCGGCGCGACGCCGACTGGCAAGGTGTGCTTCCGCTGTCCGTCGTGCGGCGGCATGGCCGTGACGCTCCCTGTGCTCCGTGAATCGCTGGACGCCCAAAGCATTGCCGCGCTGATGCGCGCCGCCCGCACCGCTGAGCACATCGGATGCCTGTGCCCCGGGTGCGCCGGACAGATGACCCTGATGAAGGTCGGCGACGGGGCGGACAAACTGGAGATCGACGTCTGCGGACGCTGCCTTTCGGTCTGGTGCGACAAGGGAGAGTACGAGGTGCTTGCGCCGCCGCCGCCGCCGAAGCATGGCGAGGCGACGATGCGCCAGATTCTCGCGCGCGCGACGCCCGAGGCGCGCGAACGCTACGCCGCCGCGGTGCTTGACTCGCTGCCGGAAGAAGTCTCGCCGGGTGATTACGACCTTGGCGACATTCTGCGCGATGTCGCGCGGATCGTCATCGGCGCGCCGACTCTTTGGCGGATGGTCAAGCCAGAGTCGCCGATCTTTACCATTGTGCTGACGCTCGCCTTGCCAATTGTCCATGCCTGCGTGTTTTACAGCTGCCACGACATTACGACGGAAATAACAGACGTTGGAGTCAGGGAAAGGGTGTACTATCGCGACTTCTGGGTGCTGACAGAGGCAATGGCCGAAAAGTGCGGATTCGACGTCTCTTCTCCGCTGACGGCCCTCTCGTTCCCGTTTGTGCAGATGTCCGGAAGGGTTGCCTTGATTTTCGCCTTTCTGCTTTTCCTGCCGTTGGCTGTAGTTGAGCGACGGGCCGGACATCGCAAATTCATCGGGCTTTTCCTCTCGTTTGCGGCGGCCTCGGTCATCGCGCAGGTGGCCTTCGCGGGGCTTGGACTCGCTTCGGGGCGGCTTGTCGGCATCTCCCCGATCGCACTTGGCTATCTGGCGTATGCGTCTTCTGCGTGGCCCGAATTGCGCATCAGGGACAAGGTCGGCCTTCTGAGCATTTATGCGTGGATAGTTGGGCTGGCCATGCTGTCTTTGGTATTTCTTAGAAGCATCGCCTGCGATTATTTTTCGTTTGGTCTTGGCCCGATTGCCGCCTGCGTCGCGCTTGGCGCAATCCTGGGGTGTCGTTATGCGCACGGTGCCGGCGCCGCGCTGCGTGGCCGAAGAGACGACAATCTAAGGTGAACGGCAATATGCAGTCAGGCGCAGCGGCAGAGTCGAAGTTCAGCGTCGGAAGCGTCACGCGCTTCTACGTGCCGCTGCTGCTGCAGGGGTTCTCGCAGTCGCTCGCGTATCCGCTTGTCGCCGGCATCGTCACGCACGGCGAACATGGCGTCGACGCGCTCACTGCCTTCAGCCAGGGTCAGATGGTCATGTTCATGATCGGCGCGATTGGCGGCGGGCTCATCACCACCGGACTCGTCTTCGCCAAGACCTGGATGGGCTACGTCGCCTTCAGGCGCCTCAACACGCTGATGATGTCCGCGCTCCTGGCGGTCCAGTGCGTCGCTGCGCTGCCGCCGTTCTCGGACTGGATATTCTCGGGACTCTTCGCGCTGACGCCGGAGCTCGCCGAGATCGCGTCGCGCACGCTCCTCTATGGCGTGGTGATGAACGGGTTCTTCTTCCTCCGCAACGTCCCGATGGTCGTCCTCTTCAACAACCTCGAAAGCGCGAAGGCGAACTATGCGACGGTCATCCGCCTGGTCGTGACCTTCGCGCTTGCCGTCGCCTTTCCGCAGATGGGCCTGGTCGGGCCGTGGTGGGGGCTCGCGGCGCTGACCTTCGGCGTCGGCATGGAGCTCGTCGCCACCTGGCTCTATGCGCGGCCATACGTCGCGCGGCTCCCCAACCGGCCGCAGTCCGAAGGCGCGCCGTCGCTTCCGAGCATCCCCCGCCTCACGCTCGAGCAGTTCCGCTTCACGCTTCCGCTTTCGCTCGGCGGCTTTCTGCTGATGCTCTCGCCGCTCGTGATCGCCGCCTTCGTCGGCAGGACGGCCGACGCCAACGACATGCTCGCCATCCACTATGTCACCATCGGCGTCGCGAACCCGGTGGCGTTCGCCGCGCTCCGCATGCAGACGGTGGCGATCAAGTTCCCGCCGGAGTACGCCGGCGACAGGCGCCTGCTCGCGTATGCAGCTGCCGCGGGACTTCTCCTCGGCGTCGTGCCGCTCGTGTTCTCCACTCCGCTCGTCGGCGGCTGGTACTTTGGCACCTACCAGAACGTCCCGCCGCGCATCGTCGGGACGGCGCGCCTCGCCATCGGGATCTATTCGCTCATATCCGTCATCCACGCGGTTCGAGCGCGCGTGGAGGGACTCGCCGCGCTGGCGAAACGACCGAAGGCCATCATGGCCGGGCAGATCGCCTACACCGCGTCGCTCTTCACGGTCTGCTCCATTCTCCTTCCCCTTGGCGTCCCGGGCTGGGCGATGGCCGTCACCGCGATCTTCATCGCCCCCGTCTGCGTCACCGCGACCATCTACGCGGTGCTCATGTCCACGAGGCGGCCGCAGTGACGCCGGCTGTCTGCAGCGCCTGTCCGCGCCGCCCTCGCCCGCCGCGGCTGAGCGCGGCACCTTGCGCGGCACCCGAGAGGTTGAAAGGTTGAAAAGTTGAAAGGTTGAAAAGTTGAAAGGCCGCGGCGGTTTTGGTTTAACACGCGGATTTGTTCGCGTTTAACGACGCTCACCTTTCAGAGCGGCGAAAATCTGCCGCGAAAGCCAACACGGAGCGCGGCAAAAATGGTATAATAACCGAAAACAACAACCAAAAGGAGGAACAACATGTACGGAATCCTGATTGCACTGTTGGTCATTGTCGTTATCGCCATCGTTCTCATTGCGTGGATCGTTGGGCTCTACAACGGACTCGTCGTTCTCAAGAACAGGTTCAAGAACGCATTCGCGCAGATCGACGTGCAGCTCCGCCGCCGCTACGACCTCATCCCCAACCTCGTCGAGACGGCGAAGGGCTACCTCAAGCACGAGCGCGAGACGCTGACTGCCGTCATCGAGGCGCGCAACCAGGCCGCGGGCGCCGCGAAGGCGCTCGCCGCAGCGCCGGGCGATCCGTCTGCGGTCAAGGCCTTCTCCGCCGCCGAATCCGGGCTCGCGGGGCTTCTCTCCCGCCTCATGGTCGTTGTCGAGCGCTATCCCGATCTCAAGGCGGACGGACAGATGTCGCGTGTCATGGAGGAGCTTTCCTCGACCGAGAACCGCATCGCCTTCGCGCGCCAGGCGTACAACGACGCCGTAACGGAGTACAATACGAAGCGCGAGCTTTTTCCGACTTCGATCGTCGCGGGCATCTTCAACTTCGCGCCCGCAGCGCTCCTTGAGTCGACCGACTCCGCCGCGCAGCGCGAGGCGCCGCAGGTGAAGTTCTGATATGGACCCATTCGCGCTCCAGCAGGCGGCGCGCACCAGAACATTCCGCCTTGTCCCGCTCGCAGCTGTTGCGATAATCGCGACAGCCGTGGCAACGGGCATTGTCTTTTTGCTCGCCTGCTGGGGCGTCTGGCTGTATTTCGGTGATGCCGACTTGGCGTGCGATGCAACCGAGGCCGGTATTGCCGCGTTCTGCCGCGCATATCCGCAAGTCGGCGCTGCCTGCTTCGTCTTTTCCTTCCTGCTCATCGCCATTGCGACGCTTTCGAAGTTCTTTGGACTTTCTTCAGGCGACATGTTGATGAAGTCAATCGGCGCGACGCGCCTGAGCCGCGGCAAGGTTTCGTCTGACGCCGAAGCCGACCTTGCGCGAGACCGTTTTCTCAATGTCTGCGAGGAGATGTCCATCGCGTCCGGACTCGACATGCCGACCGTATGGGTTCTTGAGGGAGAAGGCGGAGTCAACGCGCTTGCGGCGGGGACAGACCCTTCTTCTGCGGCCGTATGCGTGACTCGCGGTGCGCTTGAGTGGCTTACGCGCGATGAGCTGCAGGGTGTTGTCGCGCACGAATTCAGCCACATCCTGAACGGCGACATGCGGCTTAACTTTCGTCTCACTGCGCTTGTCGCTGGCATTTCCTCCGTCTCGCGTTTTGGGAAGGGCATGCTGTCGTTGCTTGGTGGAGACGGAGAAGACGGCTCTTGCGTCATTGTGGTTCCGCGCGGCAAAAGCAAGGGCAAGGGCGGCGGTCCGCTGCCGCTCCTCGTCATATATGTCCTCACCGGCATCGCGCTGTGGCTTGTCGGATCGATCGGCACCTTCTTCGCGCGGCTCGTCCAGTGTGCTGTATCGCGCGAGCGCGAGTTCCTTGCGGACGCCGCGTCGGCGCAGTTCACCAGAAATCCAGAGGGGCTTGCGAATGCGCTCAGGTTCACGTACCTTGCGGATGTGGTTGGCGGCGGCCGTGCATTCGGTGCGTGGAAGGGCGATGTCTCGCACATGCTCTTCGCGTCGACAGGCGACTCCCTCTTTGAGACCCATCCGCCGGTCAAGGAGCGCATCCGCCGTCTCTCTCCGCGCGGCGAGACTGCCGCGGACGAATCGGTGAAGTTGCGCATCAATGCGGTCAAGGAGCGCCGCCGCGCGATGGCCAAGGCGGCGAACGAGAATTTCGCGAAGAGCGTCTCCCGCGCGAGGGGGCTCAAGGCGGCGGACGTGTCGCTCGCGGATGCGAAGGTGCAGCCCGCCGTGCTCGCGTCAGCGCGGAGTCCGGCGAAAGCCGGCGGGATGCTCATCGCGCTTCTGCGCGGCCAAGTGCCGGAGGGATGGGTAGGGGAGATTTCTGCGGCCGAGCGGCGTACGCTCGCGCTCAGGTGCGTCAACACGCTTCGGGACGGTGCGTCGATATCTCAGCGTCGCCACTGGGCGGAGGAGGCGGAGCGCGTCGTCCAGGAGGACGGAATGTACGATTCCTTCGAGATGATGGTCATGGCGTCCGTCAGGCGTCGGCTTCTCTCGGACGGACGCGTCCCGAAGATGGTGCCGGCGAAGACTCTTCTTCCCGTCGCCGCGCGCGTGATAGCAACGGTAGCGTCGTTTGGCGGCGACCCCGAGGGTGGCTATGTGGCGGCAGGGCGGAAACTTTCGCTCTTTGGCCCAGCTTTGCCGCCGATGCCCGAGCCCTACGACGATGCGACTGAGATTCTTGCGGCGCTCGATTCGCTCATGCATCTGCCCCCGCTTGCGAAGCGCGAGCTTCTTACCGGGCTGAAGGAGACGATTGCGCAGGACGGCAAGGTGACGGACGAGGAGGCGGACTACGTTGCGGCCGTGGCCGACGCGATCGGCGCCTACGGCTGGTCGATTCGCGCTTGATTTCGCGGGGAAAATTCGGTATCCTATTAGGCAAACGATTGCAAAGGGAAAGGAGTCAATCATGGTTTTCGGATTTCTAACAATCGCGGGGGACAGTCCCCCTCGTCAATTTATGGATAAACAAAACAAGTATGATAGCGAAACAGAACATGGAACTATTCCTGATAAACAAGATGAATGGAATAAAAAATATGAATAAATTATTATGGATAATGGCATTGTTTAGTTCTTTATGCGGTTGTGCTGTCAACAATAACGTTTCTTTTCCCTCTTTAAAAATTGTAAACCGCATCAACGAGAAAAATTCTGACATTATCATCGGCTTTGATGACGATACATATATTTTAAGTTGCGAGACAACAGATGATAATGTCAGGGTGGAGGAATTCTCGGTTAATTTGTTCGTTGAGGGTAATGGAGAGCTTGTAATTGCCGAGGATGGTGAATTGCAATTAAAAGATTCTGAAATAGAGGCGGCAATTATGAATATGGAATCTGGCACATTATATGTGTCACGAAATTGTTTTAGGGCGTATCCACATTATGAGGTTGGTTGCCTGGATAGTCTTGATGGTAAAGGTTGTATAACAAGCAAACTTGTCTTTATCCCATCGATCCAATTGCCTCGCAATATTGCTTTTTATGATTGTATTGGATATGATGTTGGGATAAATGCGGATGGAGAAAAAAAGAATATTTCTGTGTACCATTTTAAGTCATGTAATAAAAAATTAGACATAAAATTTTTAAAACGAGTCCTTTGATAACAATGTGTCTAATGGCAATGGTTTTTGGCTATGCGCGTTAGTACAGGGATGCGATAGCAAGTAGGATGATGGATGCAAATGCGATGAAGGGATTGGATTTCGTCCGCACCGTAATCGCGGCGGATATGGTATAATACGCGCCAGTGAGACCGAGCAATACCATGCGCATAAGCCACATAGCGCCGTTCGCCGTTTCCGCCGCGCCGTCGGAGGCCGGGCATGGCATGAACGCAGGGGCAGCAGATACGGTAAAAACATATACAGAAGGGTCTGACCCTTTTGATGCTGCGCACTATAACCTTGATGTCATATTGGCAGTTGGCATGAGGGTGTAAAGACGAAAATGGCAAGGAAGGAGATTGAAGACATGAGGAAAATGCTGCTGACAATCGTGGCGGGGGCGGGGCTCGCGTGCGCCTTCGCCGAAGTGAAGCTCGCCACGCCGTTCGCGGACGGCATGGTTCTCCAGCGCGACGCGAAGACCGCCGTCTGGGGAACTGCCGACGCGGGCGAAAGGGTGACCGTCTCGTTCGCGGGGCAGAGCGTGTCGGCGACTGCGGACGCGGAGGGGCGGTGGCTTGTCCGCCTCGCGCCGATGGCCGCCTCGAAGGAAGGACGGACGCTCAGGGCGAACGGCGTCGAGGTCAAGGACGTGCTTGTCGGTGAAGTTTGGTTCTGCTGCGGGCAGTCCAACACCGACATGCCGCTCGTCTTCGGCAATCCGCACTACCGTGACCGCGAGGGCATCCTCCTCGCCGGAATCACGAACCTCAAGACCGTGCGCTGCGTGTTCGCGAGCGACTACAAGGGAAGCGCGACGCCTCGGCGCGAAGCGACTTATCCGGTCGCCTGGCGCCCGTTCACGCCCGAGAATCTCGGCAACCCCCCGAGCTTCTCCGCCATGGGGGTTTATTTCGCCATCGCGCTCCACAACGCGCTCGACGTCCCGATCGGGATCGTCGGATCCTACTGCGGCGGCTCGAACATCGACGCCTGGACGCCGCGCGCGGGCTATGACGGCGCGCCGGAATCCATCCGCGAGACGGCGGAGTTCCCGGTCGTCGAGATGAACGCATGGACGAACACCATGGCGAGGGGGCCGATCCTCAACGCGATGCAGCAGCCGACCGTGCTGTGGAACGAGATGGTCGAGCCGTGGTGTCCGATGACCATGAAGGGCCTCATCTGGTACCAGGGCTGCACGAACAGGAACGAGCCCGAGCGCTACTGCGACAAGATGCACGCGCTCTACAAGGGGTGGTCGGCGAAGTTCGAGAACCCCGGCCTCAAGCTCTACTTCGTGCAGCTCGCGCCATGGAGCCAGGACATAACCGGCATCCAGCTCGCGCAGGCGAAGTTCGCGGCCGAGGAGCCGAACGCCGGGATGGTCGTCACGGCCGACACTGGAAACAACTGCGACATCCACCCGGCGGACAAGGGGCCGATCGGGCGACGCCTTGCCGCGCTTGCGCTCCGGCGCGACTACGGCTTCGATTCGCTTGCCGCCGATTCGCCGACGATCCGCGAGGTGCGCGCGGACGGCGACAGCCTCGTCCTTTCGTTCGACAACGCCGAGGGATGGTACGTGTACAACGCGGACTGGGGTTCCTCGGTTCCGTTCGAGGTTGCCGGCGCCGACGGCGACTTTCGCCCTGCGAGGCTCGTCAACCTCAACGACGGAACGCGCGAGGCGATCGCCTACAAGACGACCGGCGTGGTCAAGGGCAGGGAGCTGATCCTGAAGTCCGACTCCGTTTCCGCTCCTTGCCGCGTGCGCTATCTCTTCCAACGGCCATGGACCGGCAACGTCTTCTCCTCGGCCGGGCTTCCGCTCGGTCCATTCGAGGCTTCGGTTGACGACTATTCCGGGCGCAGGGGCTTCGTGTACATCGCGGAGGCGGTGCCGGACGTGATCCAGGAGATCCGCTACTACTCGACCTACAACTTCGTCGGCGACCGCATCGACGGCTATGAGCGCCCCTGCGCGCTGATCACCAAGGAGGCGGCCGCGGCGCTCAAGGCGGCGAGCGACGACTGCGTCCGCCGCGGCTACCGGCTCAAGGTCTACGACGCCTATCGTCCGCAGCGCGCCGTCAGCCACTTCATGCGCTGGGCGAAGGACACGTCCGACGCCCGGATGAAGGCGCCGTTCTACCCCAACCTGGACAAGTCCGTCCTCTTCGCGCAGGGCTACATCGCCGAGAAGTCCGGTCATAGCCGCGGCAGTACCGTCGACCTCACGCTCTTCGACGCGAAGACCGGCAAGGAGGTGGACATGGGCGGAACCTTCGACTGGTTCGGCGCGGAGTCGCATCCCGACTACAAGGGCATAACGCAGCAGCAGTTCGCGAACCGCATGCTGCTCCGCGAGATCATGCTCGCCCACGGATTCAAGCCGCTGGAGGAGGAGTGGTGGCACTTCACCCTCGCCAACGAGCCCTACCCCGACACGTATTTCGACTTCCCGGTAAAGTAGGTGCTGGCCATGCGCAACAGAATCGTCACCCTGGGCATGATGCTGGCAGCGGCGGCCGCCGTCGCCGTGTCTTCGTCCGCCGCCGGGCCCCAGCCTGCCTGGCCGGCCGTCCGCGAGTACCGGGGCGACTGCCTCCGCCGCGTCATGATGCCGCTTGGGGGAATCGGCACCGGCGCAGTATGCCTTTCCGGCACTGGCGGACTCGGCGCGTTCGAGATCCGCAACTCCGCCGAGCGCGGCTTCGTGCCCTGCCGGCAGTCCGTCTGCCCCGCATTCGTCCTGCGCACCGTGGACGGCTCCGGGACGGTGGTGGCGCGGCTGCTCGAGGGCCCGCTCGACAAGACCCGCTACGAAGGCGCGTTCGGGTGCCCCGCGCCCAACCACGGCTATCCGCGCTTCGGAAACTGCGTCTTCCGGGCCGCCTATCCGCTTGCCGAGGTCGAGTTCGCCGACGCCGCGGTTCCGGTGAAGGCGACGCTTGAGGCCATGAACCCGCTGGTGAAGGGCGACGCCGATTCGAGCGGGATGCCGGTGGCGCTGCTGAGGTGGCGCCTCGTCAACACTTCCGGCACGCGTGTCCGCGCGACTGTCGCCGCCGCGATGCCCAATCCCTGCGGCGGCGCGCTCTCGCAGGAGCGGTTCGAATCCGTCGCGCTGCGCGGGGTCGTCTTCCGCGGCAACGCCGACAAAGACGGCGGCGACAGGCCGCTCGGCCGCGAGACCGGCGAATTCGCCGTCGTCGTGCCGGCGTCGGCGGGCGAAATCTCGTCCGGCGTCGACGTGCGCCACGCCGGCTGGAGCGACGGACTCGAGCAGTTCTGGCGGCGGCTGGTGGAGAAGGGGGACGTGGGCGACATGCCAGGACGCGAGAAATGCGACTTCGGTACGCTCGCGGCGACGGTGGACATCGCCCCCGGGGAGTCCAGGTCGATTCCGTTCGCGATTGCCTGGCGCTTCCCCAACCGCGCCGCGTGGGAGCGGACCGACGGCGGGTTCTACGCCGCGGACGACCATGTCGGCAACTTCTACTGCACGAAGTATCCAACCGCGAGCGCCGCCGCCGAAGACCTGTTCGCGCGCCTCGGCGAGCTGGAGGCGGCCACCGTCGCGTTCGTCCGGTCCGTCGTCGATGCGCCGCGCGCGCCCGCCGTGGTGAAGGAGGCCGCGCTCTTCAACCTCTCCACCTTGCGCTCGCCCACCTGCTTCCGCACCGCCGACGGACACTTTTTCGGCTGGGAGGGCGTCGGCGATTCGTCCGGCAGCTGCTACGGCAGCTGCACCCACGTCTGGGGCTACGAACATGCGCTCGTCGACCTCTGGCCGTCCATCGCCAAGGATATGCGGGACATCGAGTTCAGGCACGCGATGACCGACGAGGGCGCAATCTCGTTCCGGATCGGGCAGCCGCTCGCGCGCAACGGCGCCAGCCTCGCCCGCGCGGCCGCCGACGGGCAGATGCAGTGCATCGTCAAGGCCTACGAATGCTGGGCGAAGACCGGCGACGACGCGTGGATGCGCTCGCTCTACCCGCGCGTCAGGAAGGCGCTCGAGTTCTGCTGGGCCGAGGGCGGCTGGGACGCCGACCGGGACGGCGTGATGGAAGGCTGCCAGCACAACACGATGGATGTCGACTACTACGGCCCCAATCCGCAGATGGAGTTTCTCTACCTCGCCGCGCTCCAGGCCGTCGAGCGCCTGGCGGAGAGGTTCGACGCCGACGCCTCGTTCGCCGCGAAGTGCGCGGACCTCCGCGCGCGCGGAAGCGCCTGGACCGAGAAGAACCTCTTCAACGGCGAGTGGTACGAGCATCGCGTCGCGTCGGCGGAAGGGGACTTCCATCCCGCCACGAAGTGCGGCTGGACCAAGCTCGCCGACCCGAAGAACCCGGATTTTCAGCTCGGGCCAGGCTGTCTCGTGGACCAGCTCGTGGGCGACTACGCCGCGCGCTGCGCCGGACTCGACCCGGTTGCCGACCTTGCGCACGCGCGCACCGCCACGATGACGATTCTCAGGCGCAACCGCCGCGAGCCGGACGCACCGGTCTTCAACCACATGCGCGACTTCGCGCTCGCCGGGGAGCGCTCGCTGGTGATGGCGTGGTATCCTCCGGGACGCCGTCCCGGCACGCCGTTCCCGTATCATTCCGAAACCATGACCGGCTTCGAGTACGTGGTGGCGGCGTGGCTGGCGCAGACCGGGGACTATGCCGCGGCCGAGGAGGTGGTGCGCGACATCCGCGAGCGCTACGATGGCGAGAAGCGCAATCCGTTCGACGAGGCGGAATGTGGCCGCCACTACGCGCGCGCCCTTGCCGCCTGGTCGGTTTTCCGGGCCTTCCGGCAATAGCCCAGGCATCCGCAAGGGTTGAAAAGTTGAAAGGCGCCCGACCCGAACCTCGGATATGGTATAATACGCTCGTTATGAGAACTGGTAACGGGAAGGGGACTGGCAGAAAGTCCGGCGGAGTGAAGGCGGTGGTGGTGCTGTCGGGCGGACAGGACTCCGCGCTCTGCCTTGCGCTTGCCGTGCGCAGGTTCGGCGCCGACGCGGTCGCCGCCATCACCTTCGCCTACGGCCAGCGGCACGCGGTCGAGACGAAGTACGCGCGGCGGCTTGCGAAACACTTCGGCGTCTTGCGCCACAAGGTGGTCCGGCTCGGCTTCTTCGGCGAGATCACAGCCAACGCGCTCCTCGATCACGGCGCGAGGATCGTCCGGCCGAAGGGCGCGAAGTGCCCGACGACCGTCGTCGAGGGGCGCAACGCCGTCTTCCTCCAGCTTGCGGCGGTGTGGGCCAAGACCCTCGGTGCGGCCGAGGTGCACATTGGCGTGAGCGAGGCGGACTTCTCCGGCTACCCCGACTGCCGCGGCGCCTTCCTGCGCGCGCAGGAGCGCGCGATGCGCCTCGCCCTCGACTGGCCCGTCCGCGTCGTCGCGCCGTTCCTCCACAAGACCAAGGCCGAGGAGTGGGCGCTCGCCGACCGGCTCGGGCTTATGGAGCTGATCCGCACCGGCACCGTCACCTGCTACAACGGCGTGCCCGGAGACGGCTGCGGCAAGTGCCCCGCCTGCCTCCTCCGCCGCCGCGGGCTCGCCGAGTACCTCGCCTTGCGTGGCCCCCGGTCCAGCCGTTGAAGAGATTTCCCCACGCCATCTTCGTGTGGATTATGGTATAATCTGCATCAATGTCTGACAACCAGATAGTCGTGGCCGTTCGTATGGCCGTTTGCCGCCGCGCATTTGCCGCGCTGGCCGCCGCGTTCTGTGCCTCCGTGGCCGTCGGCGCGGGCGCGGACGACGGGCTTTCGGTGGCGAGGCAGGCCCTTCGCGACGGGCTCTGGGAGCTTGCCCGCGCGCATGCGCGTACCAACGCGAGCGAAGCGGCTAAGCTGATCGTCCTGGAAAGCTATGCCGACGAGGGCCGTTGGGACGAAGTGAAGAAGGCGCTTTCGTCCTGGGGCGACGGGCTCAAGTCGCCGGGATTCGGCTACTACCGCGCGATGGTCGCGGGCGAGTGGGACAAGGCGGCGCAGCTCCTGAAGGCGAGCGGGTCCGCCGCCGGGGTCGACGAGGCGCTGATGCTGGAGGCGGACGCGCTCTCGCGCAAGGGCGACCGGGCAAAGGCGGAGCGGCTGTGGCGGGTGGTGGTGTCGTCCACCAACGCCGGGGCGCGCGCGCTGACGGTGGCGGCGGCCAATCTCGGGGACGCTGCGGCGCTGAGGCGTGCGCTCGACGCGGCGCCGAACTCGTCGCTCCGCGCGCTGGCGAGCGTGCGGCTGGGGATGGCGCTGGCGAAGGACCCGGCGACTGCTGCGGAGGGCGAGCGGATCGTGCGCGCGGTGGCCAAGGAGTCGCCGGACGCGCCGGACGCCGAGGAGGCGTTCCTCGGGCTCGCCCGCGCCAAGGCCGCTGCGGGGCAGTGGAAGGAGGCCGCGGAGATCTGGGCGGACGCGATCGAGATCTGGCCGGCCGCGGCGCTCCGGGCAGACGTGCAGCAGGGGCGCGGCGAGGCGTTCCTCAGGCTCGGGCGCGGCGAGGACGCGCTGGCGGCGTTCGCGCGCGCGGAGGAGCTGTCGAAGGACGACCCGTCAGCCCGCGCGGTCGCGGTGCTGCGCCAGGGGGACGTGCTCGCCGACCTCGGCCGCGGCGCGGAGGCGATGGCGCGCTACCGCACGGTGCTCTCCGAATACCCGAAGACCGAGATCGCCGCGAAGCTGAAGCGGGCGGTGGAGGTGATGGAGCTGGAGTCCCGCGGGCGCGACTACTTCCGCGACTACCGCTTCGCCGAGGCGCAGAAGGCGTTCGCGGCGGTGGCGGCGGCGGATCCGCGGCGGAAGGACCGGATGGACTACTTCGAGGTGCTTTGCCTCTACGGGCAGGGCGACGATGACGCGGCGCGGACGAAGGCGCAGGGCCTCGCCGAGGGCTGCCCCGACGCGGCGGTGAAGGAGGACGCGACGCTGTGGCTTGCGAAGTTCACCTACAACCGCGGCGAGTGGAAGGACGCCGCGAACCTCTTCCTCTCCTGCGCGGCGATGTCCTCGCGCCCTGCGGCCGCGGCCGAGGCGCTGGTCTGGGCGGCGCGATCATTCTTGTCCGACGGCGACTACAAGGGCGCGATCGACACCTCGACCAGGATGGTGGCGAAGTACCCGGACTCGCCGTCGCGGACCGACGCGCTGCTGGTGCAGGGCGAGGCGCTCTTAGAGCAGGCGCGTTACGGCGAGGCGTCGCTGGTGCTGGACCGCGTGGCCAAGGCCGAGTCGGCGCGTCCGGTGGATCGCGCGCGGGCGCGCCTCCTGCGGGCGGACGCGCTCTTCGCGCTCGGGGCGGACAACCCGGCGAGCTACGGCACGGCGCTCGAGGCCTACCGCGCGATCGCGTTCGACGGAGCGCTCGACGCGAGCGGGCGGCTCGCGGTGGCGTTCCGCATCGGCCGCACGCTCGAAAAGCTGCGGCGCTACGACGAGGCGGTGGAGCAGTACTACGCGCAGGTGGTGGTGGCCTACCGCGACGGCCGCGCCAAAGGCGAGAACTTCGACGACGACGCGCGCGCGGCGTTCTCCCGCGCGGCGTTCCGGCTGGCGGACGAGTTCGAGAGCCGCGGCCGCGAGGAGCAGGCGGTTGGCGTGCTGAGGCTGGTGGCGGCGAGCGACGTTCCCGCCGCCGAGGAGGCGGCGCGCCGCCTGGAGCGGATTTCAAGGAAAGGCAGGTTTCTATGACAATCACCGGTGGACCCGTGTTCTGGATACTGCTGGCGCTGGTGGCGTCGTCGGCGTTCGTGTGGCTCGAGCGCCTCGTCGACCTTCGGCGCGCGCAGATCAACGTGCAGGACTTCCTCAAGGGAGTGATCAACGTGCTCGACTCCGGCAACGACGAGGAGGCGCTGGCGATCTGCGAGGACGAGCCAGCGCCGGTCGCGGCGGTGGTGGCGACGGCGATCCGGCACGCGAACGGCAGCGCGCGGCTGCTCAGGGACGCGGTGGACTCCGAGGGGCGCGCGGCGGCGGGGCGGCTCGACCGGCGGCTCGCGGTGCTCGCGATCGTGGCCCAGGTGGCTCCGTTGCTTGGACTCTTCGGCACCGTGGTCGGCTTCATCAAGGTGGTGATGCGCGTATCGGGGGCGGACCTCGCCAGCCGCGCCGACCTCGTTGGCGGCGCGATGGAGGCGCTCGTCTCCGCCGCGCTAGGCCTGGCGGTGGCGATCGCGGTGACGGTGATGTACGGTTCGCTCAGGGTGCGGCTTGACCGCATCGTCGTGGAGCTCGAGGCCGCGGCGAGCCAGATCGTGGGCTATCTCGCCACCCGCCGGGAGGAGCAGCGCAGATGATTTCCTGGGGATGGCGTCCCGGGCGCACCGAGGGGATCTGGCGCCACGGCCTGCCGGCGATGCGCCCGCTCGTCGCCGCCGCGCCGTGGCTCGCGGTGATGCTGCTCATGGTGATGTTCCACCTGCTCGACGGCGAGCTCGTCGCCGCGAAGGGCGTCCTGTTCGACCTGCCCGACCCCGGCGTCGCCGAAGGCGAGGCGTCCGGCCTGGTGGCGTTGGTGCTGCCGATGCACCACGAGACCCTGGTGTTCTTCGACGACGCGCGCTACATGCTTTCCGACGGTGCCTCGGCCGACGCCTTCTCGCGCCACCTCGCCGAGCGCGCGGCCCGCACCGACCGCAAGACGATGCTCGTCCTCGCTGATCGCCGCGTCGCCGGCGGCGAGCTCATGAAGATGGCGGCGATCGCGAAGCGCAGCGGCGTAGGCAAGGTGCTGTTCGCCGAGAAGCGGGCGGGGGAGGGCGAATGACCGGAATCGCCGCCGAGCTGATGCGCGCCGCGCCCGTGCTTGCCGCCGTCGCCGCCGTCGCCGCCATCTTCCCGCGCCGGGCGGTCGGCTTCGCCGCCTCCGACCCGCGCCCGGCGGAGCCGTCCGCCGCCTTCGTGGAGCTCACCGAGGACGAGGAGGACGAGGCGGTCAAGGCCGCGAAGACGGCGTGGCTTGCATCCGGCGGCCGCCGCGGCCGCGGCGCCGGGGTGCTTTCGCTCGGCGCGCTGCCGGAGACTGAGAGCGGGCCGATCCTCGGCGGCGAGTTGCTGCTGCCGCCGGCGAAGGAGCCGCGGCCGGTGGAGTGGGGGAAGTCGGCCTGGCGTCCATCCGCCGCCGCCCCCGCGCCGCAGCCGATTCCGTCCGATGCGCGCGCGAGGCCGGAGCCGGCGTTTTCGCGTGCAGAGCTTCTATCGATCGAAAACAGGAAAGGGGACATACCATGACCGACAAGCAGGCCTTCGACGCGTTCCGCAAAACCGGGGCGCTTCTCGAAGGGCACTTCGAGCTCCGCTCGAAGCTCCACTCCAACCGCTACTTCCAGTGCGCGAACGTGCTTCGGTACCCGCGCATCGCCGAGAAGCTCTGCCGCGAGGTGACTCGCCGCGCGGTCAAGAGCGGCAAGCTCGGCAAGCGCATCGACGGCGTCATCTCGCCGGCCGTGGGCGGCATCCTGGTCGGCCACGAGGTCGCGCGCGAGCTGAACGTCAAGTGCATCTTCGCCGAGAAGGTGCAGGGCAAGGGCGTGGACGCGACCGGCAAGCCCAACACCGTCCTCGCGCTTCGCCGCTTCGCGATCAGGAAGGGCGAGCGCTACGTCGTCGCCGAGGACGTCGTCACCAAGGGCGGCCGCGTCCAGGAGACGATCGACCTCGTCAAGGCGGCGGGCGGCAGGGTGGCCGGCGTGGTGGTGCTGGTCGACCGCTCCGGCGGCAAGGCCAAGTTCGGGCGCGTCCCGATGTTCCCGCTCGTCCGGATGACCCCCGAGACCTGGACCGCCGCAGAGTGCCCGATGTGCAAGGCCGGCTCCAGGCCCGTCCACCCCGGTTCGTGATTTGGTATAATACACAGCCATGATGAACAAGATCAAGACCTGGTGCCGCGGAGTCGTCAAGGGCTTCCTCGACAACCATTGTTCGATGCACGCCGCCGGCCTCACCTACTTCTCGATGCTGGCGATGATGCCCATCCTCTGCTGCATCCTTGTCGTCGCCAAGGCGGTCGGGGTCGACGACTACGCCCGCAGCCACATCAACGAGCGCATCGACGCGCTCATCACCAACATCGAGAAGGGGCAGGACGACGAGCTCGCCGCCGCCGCTGGCGCGTTCTCGAGCGAGGAGGACGTCCAGAAGAAGCGCATCGCCGCCGAGGAGTTCGCCACCCAGGCCAGGACCATTTCCAACGCGCTCTTCGAGCGCATCGACGCGTTCGACGTCGCCACCTTCGGCTGGATTGGCTTCGGTCTCCTGCTCTGGACGGTCATCTCCTCGCTCGGCATGGTGGAGATGAGCTTCAACCGCATCTGGGGGGTGCCCAAGCCGCGCCCGGTGTGGAAGCGCGCCTGGGTCTACCTGCTCGTCATGATCGTCATGCCCGTCCTTGCGGCGGTCGCGATGTCCTTCCCGATCATGGGCGCGGTGAAGAGCGTCATCACCGCCACCACCGGCGTCACCGACTACACCAAGTGGGTCGGCGACACGCTCCTCTGGCTCATCGACTCCTGGGCGGTCAAGTTCGCCATCGCCTTCGTCACCGCCACCTTGAACTTCGCCTTCATCTTCTGGTTCATGCCCAACTGCCGCGTGCCGTTCCGCGCTGCCGTCCGCGGCGGCGCGGCGACCGCGATCCTCTTCGGCTGCTGGATGAAGGCCTGCGCCGTCGCCCAGGTCGGCATCGCCAAGTCCTCGGCGCTCTACGGCTCCTTCGCCTTCATGCCGATCGTCCTCGCCTGGCTCTACATGAGCTGGCAGATCGTGCTGCTGGGCGCGAACATGGTGCGCGAGTTCGCGCGCTCGTCCGAGGAGGCCGGCAAGTGAAGATCCTCGTCACCGGCGGGAAGGGAATGCTCGGGCGCACGCTCCAGCATGAGCTTGCCGACCACGAAATCGTCGTCGCCGACCTGCCGGAATGGGACATCCTCGACGCCGATGCCTTCACCGCCAAGGCCGCCGCTGCCAAACCCGACGTCGTCGTCCACTGCGCCGCGATGACCCGCGTCGACGACTGCGAGGAGAAGCGCGACCTCGCCTTCCGCCTCAACGAGGAAGGCTCGCGCAATGTCGCCGTCGCCGCCTCCGCCTGCGGCGCGCGGCTGATCGCGATCTCCACCGACTACGTCTTCTCCGGCGAGCCGCCGAGCGAGCCCTGGGCCTGGGGCGAGACCGACATCCCGCGCCCGCGCACCGTCTACGGCGCGTCGAAGCTCGCCGGCGAGCGCATGGTGCAGATGGTCCTGCCCGAGGCGGTCATCATGCGCATTGCCTGGCTCTACGGCCCCGGCGGCCCGTCCTTCGTCCACACCATGGCGCGCCTCGGCGCGCAGGACGGCGATCCGCTCAAGGTGGTGGACGACCAGGTCGGCAACCCGACCTCGACCAAGGCGGTCGCGGACGCCATCCGCTTCCTGCTCGGCAAGCCCGACGTGAGCGGGGTAGTCCACGCGACCTGCGAAGGGCAGGTCAGCTGGTGCGGCTTCGCCAAGGAGCTCTTCCGGCTCCTGGGACTCAAGCGCGAGATCGTTCCCTGCACCACCGCGGAGTTCCCGCGCCCGGCGCCGCGCCCGCGCAACTCAGCGCTCAGGAAGAGCGTCCTCAACCTGCTCGGCTACCGCACGCCCGCGTGGCAGGACGCGCTCGCCGACTTCGTCCGCGGCGAATTCGGAGTTTCGTAAACAATCTGCCGCCAGTCGGCAAAAACCAAGGAGAGAAAGAAGATGGACAAGAACCTCAAGGGCAAGACGGCAATCGTCACCGGCGCTGCGCGCGGAATCGGCGCGGCGATCGCGAAGGAGCTCGCGTCGCGCGGGGCGGACGTCGCGATATGCGATCTCAAGGAGGAATGGTGCGCCGACACCGTCGCCGCGCTCGCGGCGCTGGGCGTGAAGGCGAAGGGCTACGGCGTCAACGTGGCGGTATCGGCCGAGGTCGACGCCTGCGTCAAGGCCGTCCTCGCCGACTTCGGCAAGGTCGACATCATGGTCAACAACGCCGGCATCACCAAGGACGGTCTCCTGATGCGCATGTCCGACGAGGACTGGGACGCCGTCCTCAACGTCAACCTGAGGGGCACCTTCCTCTTCACCCGCGCTGTCTCGCGCCCGATGATGAAGAACAAGTCAGCCGACGGCGCGCAGCTCGGCGGCTCGATCATCAACATCGCCTCCGTGGTCGGCATCATGGGCAACGCCGGCCAGGCCAACTACACCGCGTCCAAGGGCGGCGTCATCGCGCTCACCAAGACGACCGCCAAGGAGCTCGGCTCGCGCAACATCCGCTGCAACGCCGTCGCCCCCGGCTTCATCCAGTCGAAGATGACCGACGTCCTGCCCGACGAAGTGAAGAAGGCGTACATGGACACCATCCCGCTCCGCCGCTTCGGCACCGCCGAGGACATCGCCAAGGCGGTGGCCTGGCTCGCCGGCGACGACGCCGCCTACGTCACCGGCCAGATCATCTCGGTCAACGGCGGCATGATCGGCTAAGGAAGGAGCGGAATAGACATGAAGATTCTCGTCACTGGCGGAGCCGGCTACATCGGCAGCCACACCGTCGTCGAGCTTTTGAACGCCGGCCACGAAGTGGTGGTGGTCGACAACCTCTGCAACAGCTCGAAGAAGTCGCTTACGCGCGTGAAGCGCATCACCGGCAGGAAGCCGGCCTTCTACCGCGTCGACATCCGCGACGCGAAGAAGCTCGACGCAGTCCTCGACCGCGAAGGACCGTTCGATGCCGCCATCCACTTCGCCGCGCTCAAGGCCGTCGGCGAGTCGACCCAGATTCCGCTCAAGTACTACGCCAACAACCTCGGCGGCACTTTCACCCTCCTCGACCGCCTCGGCGCGCACGGCTGCAAAAACATCGTCTTCTCCTCCTCCGCCACCGTCTACGGCGAACCGAAGACCGTGCCGATCCGCGAGGATTTCCCCACCCCCGGCTGCACCAACCCGTATGGCTGGACGAAGCTCATGATGGAGCAGGTGTTCAAGGACGTGCAGAAGGCCGATCCCGAGTGGAACGTCGTCCTGCTTAGGTACTTCAACCCGATCGGCGCGCACAAATCGGGGCTGATCGGCGAAGACCCGGCCGGCATCCCCAACAACCTCCTGCCCTACGTCGCGCAGGTGGCGGTCGGGCGCCGGCCCGAGCTCAACGTCTTCGGCGACGACTATCCGACGCCGGACGGCACCGGGGTGCGCGACTACATCCACGTCGTCGACCTCGCCATCGGCCACCTGAAGGCGATCGAGAAGCTTGAGCGCGAGCCGAAGCTCGGGCTTAAGATCTACAACCTCGGCACCGGCCACGGATATTCCGTGCTGCAGGTCGTCAAGGCGTTCGAGAAGGCGTCGAAGCGTCCTGTCCCCTATAAAATCTGCCCCCGCCGCCCCGGCGACATCGCCGAGTGCTGGGCCGACCCCTCGCTCGCGGCGAAGGAGCTCGGCTGGAAGGCCGAGCGCGGCATCGACGAGATGTGCGCCGACGCCTGGCGCTGGCAGAAGAAGAATCCGTATGGCTACGCCGGGAAGGGCGGCAAGGCGGAGTGACGGCGCTCGACGCCATCCTCGACGGCTTTGAATCCGCGCTCGAGCTCGAGCGCGAGCTCGGCAACAGGATCGTCCCCTGCGACCGCAAGCTGCTCGCGCCGCTCGAGGAGGCGAGTCAGGTTTTGGCTTCGCCTCCGCTCGCTGGTGCCGGCGCCAAAACGCCCTCATCTAGGATTCTAGGGAATCTAGGATCCCTAGAGGCTCCGCCCCCAGCAAAACCACGAGCCACGAACCTCGTCCCCATCCTCTTTGTCCATCATCGGCCGTTCACGGAGCGGGCCCAGGCGCTGATGGACAACATCATCAAGGCAATGAAGCTCGGGGAGGGGCAGTACCAGGTGGTATTCGGCGGCGGACCGCTGCCGCCGGCGAAGGTCTGCGTAGTCCTGGGCTCCAATGCGCTTGTGCAGATCATGCCCGGCGGGGCGTGTCAGCCTGGCAGCTGGACGAAGACGCCTTCTGGCGCCGATGCGCTCGTCACCTATTCGCCCGAATTCATACTCCGCTTCAGCGAAGGTTCGGAGGGGCAGAAGGAATGCAAGAGGAAGATGTGGGCCTCGCTCAAGTCCGCCCTGTCCCGCGCCGGCCTTCTTACGCCAACAACGGGGAAAACGCCATGAACACCCAATCAGTCAGGTTCTCTGCGGTCAAGGTGACAGTCCGAGACGGATTCGGTCTTCCCGTAGTCCACGAGCAACGATTTTTTTGGTATAATACGCAACACAGGGCAGAACAGCACCTGATGAAAGGACAATCGGAATGAGAACAGAAACATGTCGAAGGGCGCTCCTGGGCGCAGTCGCGGCGTTGTCGCTGCTGGCCACTGGGTGTGCGTCGCTAACCTATTCGTCGCCGCGCGCGCTTGACGGCGTCGAGGTCAAGGGAACGGATGGCAAGCCGTCCAGGCTGGTGGTGGCCGACACGACCTGCTACTATCTCTTCTGGTCGATCCCGCTCTTTGCCGGCGACGTGAGGTGGAACGACAAGACGAATGACATCAACGGCGGCGTCACTTTCTTCAACGACATCCTCGACGTCGAGACGCTGCAGGACACGCTGCATAAGGCGGCCGCGGCGAAGAACTGCGACCTCGTGGACTACTCGCTGCTCGATTCCGACGCCACCTACGCCGGGTTCAGCAGCTACGCCGGGCTTATCGGGATATTCTTCGGGTCGTCGCACCTCAGCCTCTCGGCGGTGATGGTGCCCAAAACGGAAGGTGGTGCGAAATGAAAATGCTCACGTCTGCAAAGGCTACGTTCATCGCGCTCGCGGCGCTTGCGCTCGCCGGGTGCAGCTCGTACAGCGAGATCGCGCGGTGGAACTCCGCGGTCAAGGTCAACGACGGCGAGACGCCGATGGCGACCTTCCTGACCCAGAACTTCTCCTACCAGCTCCTCTGGTGCATTCCGATCTGCTCCGGCGTGCCGTGGTCGAAGGAGCAGGGCGGCGGGGACTGCATGGACGACTACAGGGTCCGCTTCTTCACCGACCTGGCGACGGTGGACGGCAACCTCAAGTCGCTCAACTACGCCCTCGACCGCGTCGGCTCGCGGCGGATCGCGCATGTCATCACCTCGCAGGACGACAGCTCGGCGTGGAGCCTCTTCCTCCTGAACCGCCACGAGGTACGCACCAGCTGCCTGATCCTGCCGCCGAATCCGCCCGCTGCGAAGGCCAAGCAGTAGTTGCGTTCTTGCCGCCAAAATGGTAAAATGCGCGACGTGAAAAAGGCGAATAGGAAGTTGAAGTACCGGCGCATCCTCCTGAAGCTCTCGGGAGAGGTGCTCGGCAACCGCGAAACCGGCGAGTGCATCGACCCCGAGAAGCTCGCCTTCATGGCGGCTCGGGTGAAGAAGATCCACTCGCTCGGCGTCGAGGTCGGCATCGTCCTCGGCGGCGGCAACATCTTCCGCGGCCTTACCGGCGCCGGCAAGGGCGTCAACCGCGTGACCGGCGACTCGATGGGCATGCTCGCCACGATCATCAACGCGCTCGCGATGATGAACGCGCTCGAGTCGATCGGCGTCCCCACCCGCGTCATGACCGCGATCGAGATGCCGAAACTCGCCGAGCCGTTCATCCAGCGCCGCGCGCTCCGCCACTTCGAGAAGGGCCGCGTGCTGATCTTCGGCGGCGGCACCGGCAACCCGTACTTCTCCACCGACTCCGCCGCCGCGCTCAAGGCGAGCGAGATCGGCGCGGACGCGCTCCTCAAGGCGACGAAGGTCGACGGCATCTACACCGCCGACCCGAAGAAGGACCCGAAGGCGAAGAAGTACGGCTCGCTCAAGTACGAGACGGCGCTCGAGAAGCGGCTGAAGGTGATGGACTCCGCCGCGTTCGCGCTGTGCATGGACAACAACATCCCGATCGTGGTCTTCGACTTCTTCGACCCGAAGGCGCTCGAGCGCGTGGTGAAGGGCGAGGCGGTCGGGACGATCGTCAGCTGACGGAGGCAGGCTTAGAACCTACAAGGCAAAAGGAAAACGAAATGAACACGGTAGCAGAAGTGCTCAACGACGCAACGGCGAAGATCGCGAAGAGCTTCGACGCGCTGAAGGCGCAGTTCGCGGGTCTCAGGACCGGCAAGGCGTCCCCGGCGATGGTCGACCAGATCAAGGTGGACTACTACGGCTGCCCGACGCCGATCAAGAACCTCGGCACCATCTCCACCCCGGAGCCGCGGCAGATCAAGATCGCGCCGTTCGACCCCACGGTGATCGACGCGATGAACAAGGCGATCCTCGCCGCGAACATCGGCGTCACCCCGCAGTCCGACGGCAAGGTGCTGCGCATCACGGTGCCGGAGCTGAACGAGGAGCGCCGCAAGGAGATCGTCAAGGTCGCCAAGACCCAGGCCGAGGCGCAGAAGGTGGCGATGCGCAACATCCGCCGCGACGCCAACGACGCGGTGAAGAAGCTCGAGAAGGACAAGAAGATTTCCGAGGACGACATGAAGGCCGGCCTCGACAAGATCCAGAAGGCCACGGACGACGGCATCGCGAAGATCGACGCCGAGCTCAAGGCCAAGGAATCCGAGGTGATGGCGGTTTGACCCCTTGATTCGCGGGAGGCACGACATGGCAGACGAAGTCGAGATGATTCCGGTCGAGATGACCCCGGTGGCGGAAGAGCCGCCGAAGGCGAATCCATTGGCGCGTCCGGCCGTGGGCGCGGCCCCTGCGCCGACCGTGGGCGTTCCCGCTCCAGCGCCCGCTCCAGCGCCAGCTCCCGCCCCTGCGCCTGCAGCGCCGAAAGCAACGGCGCCCGCCGCCGCGCCGAAAGCGCCGGCGTCGCCTGCGACCGCCGCGCTCAGGCCGGGTCTCAAGCTGCCGCCGAAGCCGGGTGCCACGGTCGGCGGCCTCAAGCCCGGTCTCAAGCTGCCGCCTAAGCCTGGCGCTACGGTCGGCGGCCTCAAGCCCGGTCTCAAGCTGCCTCCGAAGCCCGGTGCCACGGTGGGCGCGCTTCGTCCCGGCTTCAAGCTGCCGACCAAGCCTGGCATTCCGCAGATCCGCAAGCCCGGCGCCTCGGTCGCCGCGAAGCCGCTGCCGCGTCCGGTGACGCCAACTGTGGCGACGACCAGCCCGGCGGCCGCCCCCGCTGCTCCCGCCGCGCCAGCCGCCGCCCCCGCTGCCGCGCCGGCCGCTGAAGCCGCCCCGGCCAATTCGCTTTCGACGCTCAAGACGATCACCCAGAAGCTGAAGGGCGTCACCCAGCCGATTCCGCAGCAGGCGATTCTGCACAAGACCGGCATCATCGCCGACACTTCGATGACCGATGCGCAGAAGGAGGCCGCCAAGCACAAGACGGCCCGCATCTCGCTTTCGGACGCGATGGGCGTTGCGCCGGTGAAGAACGAGAACGCCCCGATGAAGACGATCCGCATCAAGCGGCCGAGCGACATCGCGGGCGGCACCTCGCGGCTCCCCGCCCAGCCTGCGGCGAAGCCGGCCGCAGTCGCGCCCGCGGCGCCGGCGGCGAAGCCAGAGGCTCCGGCCGCGCCAGCCGGCACGGCTGCCGCGCCGGCGGCGAAGTCCGCCGCGACAACGCAGCCCGTCAGCGTCACCCAGCGCAAGACGCTCAAGATTTCCCGGCCCGGCGGTCCGGTGCGGCCGTCCGGCAAGTTCACCGTCAAGCGCCCCGGCGCCGACGCGGCGAAGCCTCCGGCAGACGCGGCGAAGCCTCCGGCCGACGGCGACGTCGCCGACATCCCGGACATTCCGTCCATGCCGCAGGCGCCGGTGCCGGTGCAGGCGGTGGACGACGTGGCCGGCTGGGTGCAGACGCTTTCGATGATCGTCCAGTTCGCGGCGTGCGTGGCGATCGGCGTGCTCGCGTGGTTCCTCTACCAGAACACGCAGACCAACTACTTCTGATCTGGCGCTTGAAGCCCTACGTCTCCATAACGCTGGCGACCGCGCTTGAGGTGGCGTCGTCGCCGCTTTCGCTGCTTGTCATGCTGGCGGCGATGGCGCTGGAGGTGTTCGCGCCGGTCTTCCACTACCACCAGTTCGGCGACCCCACCCGCATGGCGCGGGACGCGGCGCTGTCGGCGCTCCTCACCTGCGGCGCAGTCTTCGCGGTCTTTGGCGCGATCCGCGCCGTCCGCCGCGAGATTGAGACCGGCACCCAGGAGATGGCGCTCGCCCACGCGGTCGCCCGCGGCGGATTCTTCCTCGCGAAGGCCGCCGGCGTCGCCGTCGCCTTCGCCGTCTTCGCGGCGGCGGTCGCGGGCACCGCGGTCACGATGTTCACCGGCGCGGCCATCGGCGGCGCCATCGCCGAGCAGACCGCCCAGCTCGCGCGCGTTTACGGCCCGTGCGTCGCCGTCGGCGT
The DNA here is from genome assembly GCA_902770045.1 of uncultured bacterium. GTDB lineage: Bacteria > Verrucomicrobiota > Kiritimatiellia > RFP12 > UBA1067 > UBA1067. The sequence goes on along the minus strand of CACXRO010000001.1, from coordinate 51,965 downwards.
CGCCGCGATTGTCCTGCCGCTTGCTCTCGCCGCCGCGCTCAACCGGTTCTTCCGCTTCCGCTTCGTGCTGACGGCGTTCTTCATCGCGGCTGGCGTCTCCGTCGCGGGCGGAGCGGTGTCCGCCGCGCTGTCCGGAGGGGACTGCCTCAGGCTCGTGCCGGCGGCGGTGCTTGTCGCCTGCCCGGCGCTGGTGCTGCTCTCCGCTGCCGCCGCGTTTGCGGTGCGCTTCCGCGCCAACGCCGCCGCGGCGCTTTCCGGCGTCGTGCTCGCGGCGATGCTGCCGGCGATGGACGTCTACTACCGCGCCGAGTCGCTTTCGCGCGGCGGGTCGATCCCGCTCGGCGACGTCGCGCTCGCGGTCGCCGCCGCGCTGCCGGCGGTGGCCGGCTTCCTGATCTTCGGAATCCACTTCAGCCTGAACCGGGAATGACCATGGAACCTGAAATCGTAGTTTCGCTCAACGGCGTGTCCAAGACCTTCCGCGACTTCTGGCTGCGGCCGACGGTGGTGGCGGTGGACGCGCTTTCGCTCGGAGTCCGCCGCGGCGAGGTGTTCGGGCTCCTCGGCCCGAACGGCTCCGGCAAGTCGACCACGATCAAGATGATCCTCGGGCTCCTCTCGCCCAGCGCCGGCCAGGTGCGGCTCTTCGGGCTTGGTCCGCGGTCGGTCGCCGCGCGCCGCCGGCTCGGGTACCTGCCCGAGCTCAGCTACCTGCACCCGTTCCTGACCGCCGCGGAGACGCTCCGCTACTACGCCGGGCTCTGCTCCCTGCCGCGGCGCGAGGCGGCGCGGCGGACGCGCGAGCTGCTGGCGATGGTGGGGCTGGAGGACGTCGCGAACCGTCCGGTGGGCGGATTTTCCAAGGGCATGGCGCGCAGGGTGGCGCTCGCGTCCGCGCTCGTGGGCAGGCCCGAGCTGCTGGTGCTGGACGAGCCGACCTCCGGACTCGATCCGATCTCGACCAAGGAGGTGAAGACGCTCGTCAAGGCGCTCGCGCGCGGCGGAATGACGGTGCTCACCACCTCGCACATGCTGGCGGACGCCGAGGACATCTGCGACCGGGTGATGATCCTCAACCACGGCAAGTCGGTCGCCGAGGGCAGGGTGGCGGAGCTGGGGACGAGCCTCGAGGAGTTCTTCCTCGCCAAGGTCGGGGACGTGCAGGACTTCGCGCTCGCGCCTTTCCTCAAGGGGTGACCGGCGGCGATGAGGGCGTTTCTCGACATATTCCTGCTGGAGCTCCGGGCGCTGTCGCGCTCGTGGTCGCTGGCGATGCTGTCGGCGGCGTCGGCGGCGTGGATGCTCGCGGTGCCGCGGCTGGTGGTGGGCGACGGCACTGCGGAGGGCATGCGCGAGGTCTGCCTCCGCTACGGCCTCGGCGGCGTGATGGCGCTCGTGACCGTCTCGATGCTGGCGGCGGCCACCGGGTCGCTCGCGCGGGAGCGTGCGGCGAAGCGGCTGCAGCTGACGATGGTGCGGCCGGTCAGGTACTTCACGATCGCGGCGGCCAAGATCGCCGCGCTTGCGTCAGCCGGCGCGGCGGTGCTCGCTCTCGCCTGCGCGCTCGCCCCGTTCGCGGCCGGAACCGCCGTGGAAGGGCGGCGCTGCGTCCATGTGCTCCATCCCGTCATGCCGTCGCCGGCCGAGGAGGCGAAGGCGATGTACGCGGAGTATATGAAGTCGCCGGACACGCCCGAGGCGGTGAAGAAGGCCCGGCGCTCGACGGTGCTGAGGATTCTGGAGACGCGCGCGTGGGACCGCTACGAGACGGTGCGCACCAACTCGACGGCGCGCTGGCGCTTCCGCTTCGACGGAGTGGAGGCGCCGCGTTCCGGCGAAGTCTCGGCGCGGCTCAAGTTCTCGAACACCTACAACGCGCGACAGGACGTGTCCGGCGAGCTGCGGCTCGGGGCGCTTTCCGCGGTGGTCTCCAACCTGACCCAGGCGGTGCTTGTCTTCCCGCTCGCCGACCGCGGCGGCGACGCCGGCGAGGAGGGGGTGCTGACGTTCCGCAACGACGGCAAAGACGCGCTGATGATGCGTCCACGCCGCGACGTGGAGCTGCTGGTGCCGGCGGACTCGTTTGTCTGGAACCTGCTGCGGTCGTGGGCAGAGATGGCCGCGGTGGTCACGCTTGTCGTCGCCTTCGGGGTGTTTCTTTCCGCTGCGCTGGGGCGCCCGGTGGCGCTCTTCACGGCGATAGTCTTCCTGCTGGTGAGCGAGATGAGCCCGAGCGTGGTGGAGCAGTATCCGGACGAATTTGGCGCGACGCTCTCCGACCGGATCGGGCTAATGGTGGCGCGGACGGTCGCCGACGCGACGCACCCGGTCTCGTCGCTCACTCCGCTCGAGCGGCTTTCCCGCGATGAATGCGTCGAGCCCCGCGAAGTCGCGCGCGCCGTCGCCGTCAACGTCGTCGCCTTGCCGATCCTTCTCGCGTTCCTCGCCGCCTTCATCCTTCCCCGCAAACAGGAGGAGTGACGTCATGACGAAGCAGACGACAGTGAATGCGGCCGCGGCCGCCGTCCTTGCGTTGGCAATGTGCGCGCCGGCGCCGGCGGAGACCGAGCCGCCGACGGAAGTCGTCGTCGCGGCGGCGAATTCTCGCGCGTTCGAGAAGCAGGCGGCGGACTTCGTCTGCACCGGGACGAACGACGAGGCCGTCATCAACGCGGCGATCGCGCGGCTGAAGTACGGCGGCACGGTGCGCCTCGCGGACGGCGACTACCGGCTCGACGCCTGCACGAACGAGGGGAACTCCGCCATTCTCTTCGGCTACAACGACGGCCTAACCCGCGTGGTGACGGTGAAGGGCACCACCGAGGGCAAGGTCTACGGCGCCTACCGCGGCGCCACGCTGCACGTCACCAAGCGCGCGATGGACGCGATGGCGACGAACGGCGTCTACCGCGTGTTCTTCGGCGCCGGGCGCATCCCCGAGGGCCCCGGCGACACCTACACCTACACCCACGTCAACAACGTGAACTTCGTCAACTTCCGCATCCTCTTCCACGACGCCTCGAAGCCGCTCGTCGGCATCGACGGCCGCCACTTCGGCTCGATGGAGCTCGACCTCGTGGGCGTCTACACCGAGCGCTACTTCCCCGACCGCTACGAGCACCGGAAGCCGGCGACGCCGGCGAAGGGGTCGATCGGCGTCTATTCGCTCCCGGGGAGCAACGACGAGAGCGCCAGGAGCCGCTACAACGAGGTCAACGTGGGCGGAATGCACACCGGCTTCGTGTTCGACGAGGTAGACCACCTCGTGATGACCGGCTGCATGGCGGCGCGCTGCGTCTACGGCTACTGGTTCGAGCGCGGCAGCCCCAAGACGCTCACGATGATCAACTGCTGCGACGAGGGCTGCGCGCATCTGCCGCGCTTCCGCGGGCGCGGGCACCTGACGGCGATCGACTTCAACGCCGAGCGCTTCAACGCCGACTACATCCCCGACGACCCCGACGGCGACGGCGAGCGCGCCGCGACCGAGGAGACGCCGGGCGGATGGCGCGGCAGCATCTCCTACACGCTCCAGGGCACGGCCTTCGGACTGGGGACCGGGAACTTCAGGCCCGGCCGCTTCTGGCGCGAGGGTCACGGGGTGAACTTCAGGACCACCGACCTCAACCAGTGAAATCAGCCACCGACTCCGGCCGAGCTCGTTGTCCGCACGACGCGAATATAGTATAATTCACGCCATGAAGAACTACCTTATGCTGTTCGTGGCGGCTGCGGTCGCCGTTGGCGCGCTTGGCGCGTCCGCCGAAATCAACCCCGTCATGCCGTTTCTCGCGGTGACCGGCCGTCCCACCGACGCCGAACTCGCCGCCAAGGTCGCCGCGCTCAAGGCCGACGGCTTCGACCAGTTCCTCATCTACGCGAGGAGCGGCCTCCAGTACAAGTACATGGGCGAGGAGTGGCTCCACGCGGTCGAGACGCTCTGCCGCGAGGCCGAGCAAAGCGGCATGAAGGTCTGGCTCTATGACGAGTACAACTGGCCGAGCGGTACCTGCAAGGGACGCGTCCCCGCCGCCGACGAGCGTTTTCGCTACAGCGAGTGGGCGGTCTATCCGAAGAAGGAGGGCGGCTTCAGCTGGGAAGTGACCATGGCGCCGCAGGGATGGGTGAACGTCTGCGAACCGGAGGCTGTTCGGCTCTTCATCAAGATGACGCACGAGGTCTACGAAAAACGCCTTGCAAAGTACTTCGCGTCAAAGACAATTCTCGGCATTTTCACCGACGAGCCAGGTCACCCCGTCGCCGTTCCCCTGAAGCCCGGCTGTCGTAAGCATTTCCGCCGCTGGATCGGCATGGAGGACGAATACCGCGCAGAGACGGGGCGCGACTTCCGCGCCGACGTCGAGGGCTTTCTTGCGGGCAGTGGTTCTGCCGAGGTGTGGTCGGTCTACGCAAAGCTGATGGGGCGGCGCTTCCGCACCGGCTACTTCGACCAGATCCGCGAGTGGTGCGACAGGATGAACATTCTCTTCACCGGCCACATGATCAACGAGCACGGAATCTGGGGCGCGTGCCTCTGCAACGGCGATCCGCTTGTGGCAATCAAGGGCGAGTCGCTGCCGGGCATCGACGAAATCTATTCGCGGGCAAGCTTGGGCAAGGGCTACGACATGAAGAAGAACGAGCCGGAGTGGCTCACCTTCGCGACGGCGCAGCACGCGACCTCGCGCAACAAGCGTGGCGGACTCATCGAGCTCTACGCCTGCGGCCCGAACGACATGACTGCCGCGCGGATGCGCCAGATGGTGTGGATGTCGGCGCTTCACGGCATTGACCACTACATTTCATCGATGCAGGTCATGGATCATCGCGGACTCGTCGAGAAGCACGGCTACCTTTCGCCGATGATGGCGGGCCAGCCCTGGCATGGCGAGCTCAAGGACTTCTTTGCCGACGCGAAGCGCGCGGCGCATCTCGCTCGCCGCCAGGACTCGGTCTATCAGGTGGCAGTGCGCTATCCGCGGCGCGAAGGTTCAATCGCATGTCTCGCGGGATGGAGCAGCCCGCGAATTGAATGGCTGTTGCGCGAACTGGACGGACGGCAGATTTCGGTCGACTTGCTTTCGGACGAGGAGACGTCCGACCTGCCGATCGTCTTCGAGGCGAAGAATGACAACTGCTTTGTCGACGTGAAGAGCGGCACGGTCTTCACCAACATGACCGAGGCCGGGCTCTGGGCATGGGAGCGCACCTCGCGGCGCGTCCGCTTCCTGGAGCAGGACGGCACGCCGGCCGACGGACTCGTTGTCCGCGAATGGGCGGACGGCACGATTGCCGCGCTCGACCTCATGTGCAACGGGCCGCGTCGGCTTGCCGCCGTTTCAGGCGATGTCCGTCGTCCGTGCGAGATCCAGCCGCGCGGCGTACTGGTGCTGGCTCCCGGCGAAATGCCGCCGGAACCACCTACGGAGAAGCGCGTGCCGCTCAAGCTCGGCCGCCTCGACTACGCGTTCAACCGAGTTCCCGTTTTCCGCATGCCGTTTGCGGCGGACAGAACGGCGCGCTTTACGGTAGCGGAAGGAGTCGGCGGCATTCGGCTCGTGTTGCGGACGTGCGCGATGTCGTATGCAGTGACGGCCTCGGGGCGTCCAGTCGACGACGGCGAGGGCGAACCGGTAGGCGAGCAGGTCCTGCGGCACAAGGCGGAGCCGTATCGCTTTGAGCTGGACGGGAAGCCGATTGCCGCGGCGCGTCCCTGCGCGTCGCTGCCGCTCGAGTTCTGTCCGCTCTACGCCGAAACCGCGCCGCTTGAGCTGAAGCCGGGCGAGCATGTGCTACGTCTTGTTTCGGGCGAGCCGGATGTCAACTACTTCCTGCCGGCGGCATTTGCGGCAGGTGTGTTCGCGGAGAAGGGCGGAGTCCTTTTGCCAATCCCCGCGACCCTTGCGCCGGGTGCTATTGCCGAGCAGGGTTTCGCCGGTTTTTGCGGTGCCATGACATATACGCTCGATAATGTCGAAATCCCGGCGGGAGCGACTGCGCTGGAGCTTGATGTCGGCAACGCATTCGCGCATGTGCGTTGGAACGGAGCAGATCTCGGCACTCGCGCATGGGCGCCTTACTCTTGGCATCTTCCTCCCGGCGCGGCGACGCGCGGGCGTCTTGAGGTGACGGTATATACGCATGTCCTGAACATCTTCGGAGACCATGGGCGCAAAGGCGCGAAGTGGGACGTGAAGTTCTGGAATCCCCAGCACGACGCCGATTCCACCCCTGGCCTTTTCGGGGCAAGGCTTCGTTCTGCACAATGAAAACGGCCGAGCGGCATTCCCTTGACAAATCTTGGAAATGAAACTTTGCTCATTTCGCGAACTATCCGCGAGATGATTTTCAAGATTTTGCAATTGTCTGAAATCATAAAAACGTGCCGACGACACCTGTAGTATAGGCTTAAAAACGTGTCATAATACGACTGACATATCGCTTAAAACGTGTTTTTGCACTTGCTTCCCAAAGACACTTTATGGTATAATTCAATTTAAAAATGGGACGAATATGCTTTTTAAGCGCAAGATATACGATAAGTTGCTTGAATGGAAAAATCGTTCTCCTATATGGCGTCCTTTCTGTGACAATGTCCATTGCATGTCCGTTTAAGGCTATGAAAACTGCGAAATCGGTCGGCATAGGAATATCGAACGACGGTAAATCTGACGGAAGCGTCAAGTACCGCGAAGTTTCTGATCTGCTGAGAAAGGAAATCCTGGCCGGGAAGTATTCCCCGGGTTCGGCTTTTCCGTCGCTCAAGATGATCTGCCGCCGGTTCGGCGTTTCGTATCTCACGGCGGTCAGGGCCACGGAGGCGCTCAAGGAACTGGGGCTTGTGATGGCGAAGAACGGCGTGGGCACGTTCGTGAAGCGCCAGATGATGACCGTCGGGCTGGTCATGCCGATGCTCAAGCAGGTCGAGGTCTATCCTCCGATCTGCCAGGAGTTCTCGCGGCTCTGTCTCGAAAAGGGAGTGTCCATCGACTTCGCGGACATATCGGCGCTGCGCTCGGACCGGGTGCGTCCGGTCGTCGTGGCGGCCGCCAGAAGGATGGTCGCGGACGGCGTGGCGGGGGTCGTGTTCCATCCCGTCGACTTCGGCGACCGCGCCGACAGGACAAACCGCGAAGTGCTGCGCATCTTCAGGTCGGCGAAGATTCCGGTCGTGATTCTCGACGCGGACATGGAGTCGGAATCCGCAAGGGACCGCTTCGACTTCGTGGGCGTGGACAACTTCGAGATCGGCAAGATCGTCGGCCGCCACGTCATCGAGCACGGCGCGAAGAAGATCGCCTTCGCCGCCTGGGCGGACATGAGCGCCAACGTGCGCCGGCGGCTGGACGGACTCATGGCCGCGATCGCGCAGAAGCGGGGCGTCACGTTCGCTGGCAGCGGCCTCTATCTCCAAGAAAGTGCCGCGCTGGCGGCGAAATGGCGGCGCAGTCCGCCGGACGCGGTCGTTTGCTCGAGCGACCTTGTCGCGGCGAACGTGCTGAAGCTGCTGCAGCGGATTGGCAAGAGGTGTCCGCGCGACATCCTCGTGACCGGCGTGGACGACGTCAATCTCGCCACGCTCGTCTCGCCCACGATCACGACCGTCCGCCAGCCGTGTGCGGAAATCGCCGCGACGGTGCTGGAGACGCTTTTCTGGCGTTTCGACAACCCGGAGAAGGACAAGCGCCGCATTATGCTTGCCGCGGATCTCGTCGTCCGCGAATCCACGGCTCGCTAATGGCGGCGGTCGCTTGATTTCTCCGCGGCGGTTTTGCTATACTATGCGCGTCTTCGGGCTGGTGTCCAGGGGCAAGGCAGTGATCCTGGATTTGGTCGGGAGCGGCAAGATAGATGTGCATGCTGGACGAGATACGCGCGAAGCGGGATGAGATATACGCTATCGCGAGGAGGCACAAGGCCGAGAAGCTTTGGGTCTTCGGCTCCTGCGCCCGAAAGGAGGAGCGCCCCGACAGCGACATTGATTTTCTCGTGAAGTTTGGTAGCGGGGCATCTTTGTTCGATCAAGGAGCAATTCAGTCAGGATTGTCTTCCATTTTGGGACAGGGCGTAGATGTTGTGGATAGTGATGCGTTGTCGAGGGAACCCTATTTCGCTTATACCGTGAGAAAGGACCTGGTGGCGTTATGACGGATAACGACTACTTTGATTAAACTGCAAATGAAAGGAACGACAATCAGTCACTAACCGGTACATAGGCGGGCAACGACCCGCCGCATAGACAATTTGCGCTGCAAAGCGGTCGTCGAAGGGAATGTGAGAGTTTCAAGACTGACGACACATTGCAGAGGGAACGCATAACGCGTTTGCCTCTCTTCGTGTTTCAGTCAAGGCAATCTCACAGCCTCCTTCGAGATACGAAGAGAGGCTTTCTTTTTCGTTTGATTGCGAGTGGCGACACGGAACGAGGATTGGCCCGGTTCTTGCGACGTGAAACCAGACAAGGGCAAAAGAAGAAAGCATGTGTAGTATATCTGGGGTTGATTGTCAGTCATGGCCAAATCTGTTGGCCGCAAGGCTGCTCTACGAATGTGCGGTTGAAGTGGTGCGTACGACGAACCGCGCATCGGTCGCGCATCTTCAGCGCCAGATGTGCATCAGCTACAATCAGGCCGTGGATCTCATCGACGAGCTGGAGAAGCGCGGCGTTATCGGCCCGAAACGCCCCGGATGGGTGACAAGGGAGATTTTGAACAAAAGTAAAAATGGTAGGGTTACGCGTCCTGCGTGACCGAAAATCAAAAACAACAAACAAAGAAAGGGAAAACAGTCATGTCAGCAGTCTATCGAATCACTGAAAAGAAGTGTGCCACCTGCCGCTGGTGGAACGGCGAGCGCGGCATTGAGTTCCGCGCCAATCAGCCGTACTACGTGAAGGTCGGCAATTCAAGTTCAACATGCATGGCGAAGTCGAACGGCTCCGCATCGGCGGCAACCGTTTGCCCGAAGTGGACGCGTTGGGAGAAGATCTGAAAGAAAGGAGTCATTGTTATGAATGAAGCAGACATAGTTTTGCGCTCTGCGAAACTTCTTGTCAAAGCGCTGGACAAAGTTGCTGACAAAACACTGCCTACCGAAATAGCCGATGTTGTAAAATTCCATGCGAAAGGAGCTGGGGTGGCGGGCCTTGCCGCAGGGTGGGCACCAGGTGTAGGATCGACGCTGGCCGTTGCAACGGCAGCTGGCTTTGTATGGACAATGTATGGGCGTATAAATAGCAAGTTGGGGGTCCCCATCGGAAAAAATATTCTTAAGACCGTCGCGAGTGCGTTATGTACCAATTTGGCTGCATACATGGCTACAACCTTTGTCGGTTCGACACTTGCATCGTTGGTGCCGGGTTTAGGAAGTGTGGCGGCAGCTGGAATTAATGGAGCCATGGTATTTGCGCTGACATGGGTTTCTGGAATTGTCTATCTAAAGCTTTTAACCCTGCTTGCGGTAAAGCATGTTTCTTTTGAATCGCTTTCGGTAGAGGAAATGAAGGCGACGATGAAAGAGGTGGTGGCAGGTGAAAATATAAGGAGCCTCCTAAAAGAAGCAAAAAATATGTTTACACGACAGCGGGAATCTGGCGAATTGAACGATGTGGATGCGTCTGACTATGTTGGAAAAGAGGATGCAGAGAGTGATACTTTTATGGATGGCGAAGAAAAGGCGGATACTGAAAATGAAGATGCAATGGCAAAGCAAGATTCATCGGAGACCTCATCTGAGTTTGGATATCCAAGGTTTTGTCCTGAATGTGGCGCGAAAGCATCTGCAGGGAAATTCTGCAGGAATTGTGGAACAAAGCTGTGATTGGAGGTGATACCATGATTAAAATTATCTTCTATTCATACATCTTCATACGGTGGACAGGCGGATGGGGCGGCCACTCTGGGATGGGGGCATTTCTGTTCTTTTGCATTTGGACTGCCTTTATGGCTCTGTCTGTTTGGATGGCGACATTTGGGCCGTTATTGACCATCGTTAGTTTGGGGAAATTGTTTAGATGCAATACAGATCAACTACGCTACGGTTTAATACGAATAGTTCGTGCTCCTGGTGGAATGGCATTTTTGTTCGGTCATTTGGGTTCAATGGGGATAACAGCGCTCATCTGTTATTTTGGATACTATTTGACGCCTGAAAGTACTGCTTGTGTCGCTCATTGGGGTGCGCCGTCGTTATTTGAATGGCCTTTGCTTGCCTGGTATGGTTATTCAGTGTATTCTTTCTTCAAAAATGTCGGAACACTTTGGGATACGATGTCGTAACTTAACAACGATGTCCTTCGTTTGTCGGACTATAGGGAAGCGATGATTATGCAACGAAACAAAACGAACATCAATGTGCTGCGGGGCGTTTGCCTGTTTGTCACATCACCAGCTGTCGCAATCGCAATCGGCATCTGGCTGGGGAGCGGAATCTGGACTGGAATCATATGGGGGATTCTTGGATTCATCGTGGCGCTTTGCGGTGCTGTGGCCATAGGGACGTCCGAAAAACGAGGCACGGTGACGGCGTTAGATTGCATCCTCCCGATTCCAATCAGTCTATTCTGTGGAATCATTTTTGCGCCAGTTCGCTTGTTCGTGGTTGATTTCTTTTCGCCAGTTACATGCATAGGATCGGGGCTGCTGTTTTCATTGGCATTGATAATGTTTCGTTCAAATCGGCTTGACGAAACACCATTATGGATTATTGGAATGGTTTTCCTTTATGAGATTCTTCCAATCAATCTGCCAACCCCTCTCGATGACGTTTTGTGCTTGGGAGGTCAAGCGACGCTCCTTTTCTTGAAAGCGTCCATAAAAGGGGTCGCCAGCGGCGCATTGCTGAAAGGGAAGCCCATAAAGATGATTGACTGCGTGGCAGAAGCTGAATCGTCATCTTCTGAAAGCATAGATGTGTAGTAGGATGCGGATGAAATCTAAAAACTTCTTGATTAACTGATTGTTGCGAGTGTCGAGAGGGATCGTAATCGGGAAAGTCATGGAGGTACGACGCTTTGTCTATGCTCCAAGCGATTGGCGGTCGATGATATAGCGCCTAGCGCCCGACGGCGCACCGACCTCGTTCTTCCTGCGCATGAGGGTGAAGTAGCGGCGAATCGCACGTAGTTGCGGAACACGCGCCAAACCTGAATCCGCCGCGCTCGTTGTGGGCTCGGCGGTTTTCTGCCGCTGTGTGGCGCATATTGGGAATATGATATAATACTTCAATCAAGACGTACTCAACAGCAAAAGGAATTGCTATGCATTATGCGCGGATGACGGGACATGATTATCACGAAGGATATTACTTCGTAACGATCAACACCGCTCCGAGGCGGAACTGCCTCTCGCGCATTGTCGGTGGGAATGTCGAACTTCTGCCGTTCGGGGAGATTGTCTTGAAGGCGTATCTTCAGATGAGCACAGATTCGCCGGAGATCGACCTGCGCGTCTGCGCGATTATGCCAGATCACTTTCATGCCATAATCGTCTTTCGCCGCCGGAGCACGCATCCGCTTGGATGGCATATCAGGCGCTTCAAGGCGCGGGCAACAAAAGCTGTGCGCGATCTTGCGGGGGACAGAACGCTCGGCCTCTTTGAGGGGAATTTTCACGACTTCATTTCCTTCTCCGGCGATGAGCTTGACCGTTATACGCAGTATGTTAAATCGAATCCGATTCGCTGGCAATGGAAGCGCGACCACCCCGACTTCTTCCGCAAGCACTTTGCGCTTCGACATTCGCGCCTGCCCCGCGGCATTTCCTGGACGGCCATCGGCGACAGGTCGCTTCTTGACGCGCCTTGGCTTGAGCCGGTGGTCGTTCATCGGCGAATCACCGAAGAAGAGCGCGCGGCCGAGGTGTCGCGCTATCTTGAGCTGGCGCAGGGCGGAGCGACCTTGATTGGCGGCTTTATTTCGCCAGGAGAGAAAGAAGTCGCAAAGGGTGTGTTGGAGATTGGCGGAGCAAAGGTGATCTGCCTGCTGCCTTATGGTCTCAAGGGGTATAAGCCTCATGGCGTAGCCGTCAAACGCTTGGCAGAGAGCAAAACGCTTGTTTTGTCGGGCTTCCCGGAGTCGGTGCCGTCAACACCGATTAACTACGACAACTGCCATCTAAACAACGATTGGGCGCGGCTGATTGCTAGGGGGGCGATCCGACGATGAATCGCCGGATTCTGGACTCCCGAATCGACGTAAATAGGTTGCGCGGTGTGAGATTGCGCCATTCATGGCGCAATTGGTCAGAAGAAAGCGAACGGCGAGCTAGGCCAAGGTGGCGGTTACGCCCGACGGCGCGCCGCCCTCGTTCTTCCTGCGCGTGAGGGTGAAGTAGCGCAAGCGGCAATTTGCCGCCATTATCTCGTGATTTGCCGCCGTTGTGTCGGAATTTGGCGGCAAAACTCCGAGAAAAGGCGGCAAATTGGGACGCTGGTCAGGCGGGGCAGGGGCGATGGCCGGTATGGACGCGCACGCTGCCCTTATGGAGTGGGGGCGGTGGCCCGTACGCGGCGGTTTGCGCGGCAGACGCGGATGTAGACGTCGTCCGCGAATCCACGATGCGCTGATGACGGCGCAAAAAACCGCTATATATAGGTCTTCTACTATTGGCGCGAATATTGTATAATTAGCGCCAATGAAAGGAGTGACGGCGATGAACAGGAAAATTCCAGGATCGGTTTTGGCGTGTCTGCTGATCGCGGTGGCGGCGCTGCCGTGCGAAACGCTTGCGCAGGGTCCTTCGCGCACGGTGCGGATCGCCGCCGTTAACTCGGAGGGCGGCGTAGTGACCTCGGTGGACTTGGCCGTGTCGGCGGGCGCGGACGAAATTTCCCTCTACGCCGTGCGCGGCGCCGTTGACCAAGGCCCGGACATGAACGCCTGGGATACCATCGATTCCGTGGCCACCGTCCCGGCGAGCGAAAGTGAAGAGATCTTCAACTATCCTGTGAGCAGCCCCCGCGACGCATTCTATCGCTTTATGCTGGCCTCGGTTGAAGCTCCTTTCAAGAAGCAGCTTGCCTTCCTCAAGTCAACCGGCTCGCAGTACTTTATCCTCGGGGACAAATGCCCCAACCAGGATTGGCGCGTTGTGGCTGATGTTAGCTTTACCCTTGGCAGTACCGTAGGATTCTGGGGCGCCAGAAAAGCGGCCTACAACAGTGCCTTCCTCTGCCTGTGCCAAGGTGGCACCACTCTTCGCTTTGACATGGCAGGCGGAATAGCGACCTACACCGGTACAGACAAGCGGCGATATCAGATTGACCAGACAAACCAAAACGTACCCCTTGTCTGGGATGGCGGATCTGACACGGTAAATGTCAGCAAAGACGCCTTCACGTCGCCCTGTCCGATGGGGCTTTTCGCCGTCAACTCCGACGGATCACCTACCTCGCTGAGCCGAGGAAAGATGACCCTCTATAGCTTCCGCGTGTGGACAAATCGGACGGATGCCGCCTCGCTTATCTACGACCTTATCCCCTGTGTCAAGAACGACGACACGGTGACGCTTTACAACCGCGTGGACGGGAGCTTTTTGTCGCCTGTTGGAACATTCACCTACAACGAGGCCGATGTCGTGTCGCCGACGGTCGGCGATTTGACCGTTGCATCGGTTACGGAGGCGCTGACGGCGGACAAGCAGATCCTTTCGTCGTCCATCGTGTCGCGCAATGGCGCGCTGGAGGCCAGGCTTGCGCTAACTACTGGATTCGCGTCGAACCAGGTGGTAGTCGCGTATGGCGCGGCGGACGGCGGTGCCAACCCCGCCCACTGGGACAGCTGTTCGGTCCTGGGCACAGTCGCCAACGACGAAACCTCCTTCTCGGCTGTGCTTCCCTTTGCGTGGAGCAAATCGGTTGCCTGCGCCCGGTTCTTCACCATTGGGAATTCGGACTCTCTTGCCGACAAGTTGCTCAAGTCATCGGGGACGCAGTACATCGTGACGGACTATACGGCAACCAGCAATACGATGGTCGAGGCAAGGGTTGCATTCATTGACACTATGTCAGAAGTGGCGGCCCTGTGGACTGGCCGCGAAAGTTCAAGCTCCCAGTCCTTTGGCATGATACTCCACAAGGAGAGCTCGTGGCCTAGCAGCCAACTCAGAGTCGATTTCGGAGGGAAGGTGACTTACGTGGTAAAAAGCGGAATCTCAGCCGGCAATACCCTACACACAGTCGCAATGCGCGACGGCCAGTTCGTCTATGATAGCACAACCGACTCGTTTGACACTACTACCAAACGGTTGACTGTTGCCGGCGCACCGCTGACGTTCTTCGCAATGAACACTTCCGGTACCATCACCTATACCTCGCGCGTTGCCTTTGCCGAGGTGAAGATCTGGTCGGACTATGCGGACGAGACCTCGCTGGTCCTGCATCTCAAGCCGGCAATCGAGGACGGGCGCTGCGGCTTCCGCAACATCCTTGAGGGCGGCAGGTTCTATCCCAACAGCGCCGAGGGCGGCGACGACTTCGAAATCCTATATCCTAATCTCAATGTCCTCAGCGTCTCCGATCCGCACAGCGGCTCGGACGGAACCGGCACCGTAATCCGCCTCATATAGCCGATCGCGGCATTTTGCGCGGCCTTGCGGAAAAATTTTCCGCTTCTGTATCTTCCGGTTACAGAAGCGCGGAGGCGTTTGTGGTAAAATACGCACCGTCATGGACAATAGGATTTTCAACTTCTTCTGGCGCTGGCACCTCGCTTACGAAGCGTGGTGACGGGTCACGTAGTCTGTGATTGATCCTGGCAGCCTCGCTTCGTAAAGGAGCGAGGCCTTCGAGCGAAGGACCGCGAACGGGGCGAGGACCCCGGTGTACCGCGAGTTCCTCGCCGACCGCGAGACGCCGGTGTCGGTGCTGTCGCGGGTGGCGGACGGAGAGGACGACGTGTTCCTGCTGGAAAGCGTCTACAACGGCGACCGCAAGGGCCGGTATTCCTACCTCGGCCTCGGCGGCGGCGTGGCGAACCCGTCGGCACCGTTCGCCGCGGCGGACGAGCTGCCGTCCTTCCAGGGCGGGCGCGTGGGGTATTTTTCCTACGAGGCGGTGTCGGACTTCGAGCCGCGCGTCCCGCGGCGGCACGAGGAGGGCACGCCGTCCGAGGCGTTCATGGAGGTGGACGCGTTCGCGGTGTTCGACTCGGTGCGCTCGACGGTGACAATCGCCAAGGTGGCTGGCCCCGGCGGCTACGACGAGGCGATGGCCGAGATCGACGTCCTCAACGAGCGCCTGCTCTCCGCGGAGTCGATCGAGCGGTGCGTCTCGCGGCGCGGCGGCGGGAAGGGCGGAAGGCTGACGGAGTTCCGTCCCGAGATGACCGAGGCCGAGTTCTGCGGGATGGTGGCGAAGTGCAAGGAGGCGATAAGGGCGGGCGAAGTGGTGCAGATCGTCCCCTCGCAGAAGTTCACCGCCGAGACCGACATCCCGGCGCTCGCGTTCTACCGCGCGCTGCGGCTGGTGAACCCATCGCCCTACAACTTCTTCCTGCGCGTCGGCGCGAAGACGCTCATCGGCTCGTCGCCGGAGGAGCTGGTGCGGCTCGAGGGCGGGGTGGCGTCGATCGCGCCGATCGCCGGCACGCGGCGCCGCGGCGCGACTGCGATGGAGGACGCCGACCTGGAGGCGGAGCTGGTGTCCGACCCCAAGGAGCGCGCCGAGCACATGATGCTGGTGGACCTCGCGCGGAACGACCTCGGGCGCGTCTGCCGCACCGGCACGGTGCGGGTGGAGGGGCTCGCGCACGTCGAGCGCTACTCCCACGTGATGCACCTCGTGAGCAACGTCTTCGGCGAGCTCGACCCGGCCAAGGCCGACGCGGCGGGGCTGTTCCGCTCCGCCTTCCCGGCCGGCACGCTCACCGGCGCGCCGAAGATCCGGGCGATGGAGCTTCTCGCGGAGATCGAGAAGTCGCCGCGCGGCGTCTACGGCGGCGCGGCCGGCTACTTCAGCAACACCGGCGACATGGACTTCGCGATCGTCATCCGCACCATGGTGCTGGAGGGCGGCACGCTCACCATGCGCGCGGGCGCGGGAATAGTGGCGGACTCAGTCCCCGAGTCCGAGTACCGCGAGACCCTGGGGAAGTCGGCGGCGATCTTCGCCGCGGCCAAGTTCGCAAAGGAGATCGCATGACGCTCATCATCGACAACTACGATTCGTTCACCTACAACCTCTCGCAGGCCATCGAGTCGCTCGGCGTGGAGACGCGCGTGGTGCGCAACGACAAGATCGACGTGTCCGGCATCGAGGCGCTCGGTCCCGACCGGCTCGTCATCTCGCCCGGGCCGGGCGACCCCGACTCCGCCGGCGTGTCGCTCGCGGCGGTCAAGGCGTTTGCCGGCAGGATTCCCATCCTCGGCGTCTGCCTCGGCCACCAGACCATAGCGCAGGCGTTCGGCGGCAGGATCGTGCCGGCGAAGTCGCTCATGCACGGCAAGACGAGCCGGGTGAAGCACGACGGCAAGGGCATCTTCGCGGGCGTGCCGCAGAACTTCGAGGCGATGCGCTACCACTCGCTTGCCGTCGAGCGCTCCTCGCTGCCGGACTGCCTCGAGGTCTCGGCCGAGACCGCGGACGGCGAGGTGATGGCGCTGAGGCACCGCGAGTTCCCGATTGAGTCGGTGCAGTACCATCCCGAGTCGATCGGCACTCCGGAGGGCGTCCGGCAGCTCAGGAACTTCTTCGGTCTCGCGACGCGCGAGGAGTCGCCGGAGGAGACGCTCGCCTACCACGACTTCCGCGGCGTCCTGAGGGGCGACTACTCCGAGCGCGAGCTCGCCGCGCTCCTCAGCGTCGGCCGCGACGCGCCGGTCTCCCCGGAGCGACTCGCCGGCGCCGGTGGACCTGGTCGGCACCGGCGGGGACGGCTTCCCCACCATCAACATCTCCACCACCGCGGCGTTCGTCGCCGCCGGCGCGGGCGCGAGGATAGCCAAGCACGGCAACGTCGCCGCCACCTCGAAGTGCGGCGCGGCGGATGTCCTCAGGGAGCTGGGGGTCGACCTTTCGCTGCCGCCAGACCGGGTGCGGGACTGCTTCATGCGCACCGGGGTGGCGTTCCTCTTCGCCCAGCGCTACCATTCCGGCATGCGCTACGCGGCGAACGTGCGCCGCCAGCTCGGCTTCAAGACCATCTTCAACCTGCTCGGGCCGATTACCAATCCGGCCGGAGTGGTGCGCCACGCAATCGGCGTCTACGACCCGAAGCTGGTGCCGCTCGTCGCCCGCGCCCTGCGCGACCTCGGTGCAGTCCGCGCGCTGGTGTTCTCCGGGGTGGACGGGATGGACGAGATTTCGCCCTGCGGCTTCACGCTCGTCGCGGAACTGAAGGACGGCGAGGTCGTGACCAGCCTTGTCGACGGGCCGAAGATCGCCCGGCGGACCGCGCCTGCGGCGGCGTCCGAGCTGGCCGGCGGCGACGCGGCGGACAACGCCCGCGCGCTTCGCGCGGTCCTCGCCGGCGAGATCCGCGACGCCCGGCGCGACGCGGTGCTGCTCAACGCCGCCGCGGCGATTGTCGCGGCAGACCTCGCGCCAACGCTCGAGGAGGGATTCTTGAAGGCGGCGGAGTCGGTCGACTCCGGCCGCGCCAACGGAAAACTGGAGGAGTTTCTCAAATGCGCTTCAAGGAATCGCTGACCCGTCCGGGCATACGCATCATCGCCGAGTTCAAGCGCGCTTCGCCGTCGCTCGGCGACATCGCCCCCGGCGCCGACCCGGCCGTGCACGCCGCCGCCTACGAGCGCGGCGGAGCCGCGGCGATGTCCGTCCTCTGCGACGCCGCGAGGTTCAAGGGTTCGCCCGACGACCTGCGCCGCGCCGCGTCGGCGAGCTCGCTGCCGCTGCTGGCCAAGGACTTCATCACCGCGCCGGAACGGCTCGAGGAGGTCGCCGCGGCCGGCGCCGCGGCCGCGCTCCTGATCGTGCGCTACCTGGACGACGCCGCGCTCGCCGCGCTCCTCGCGCGGACGCGGGAGCTGGGGATGGATGCGCTGGTCGAGACGCGGTCCGGGGAGGAGATCGCGCGCGCCGTCGCCGCAGGCGCGGACATCATCGGCGTCAACAGCCGCGACCTCGAGACGCTCTCCGTGGACATCGCGGTGGCGGAGCGGCTGCTCGGGAGGATTCCGGACGGAGTGGTCAGGGTGGCCGAGAGCGGCGTCGCCACGCGCGCCGACGTGGAGCGGCTTGCCGCCGCGGGCGCGGACGCGTTTCTCGTGGGCACTGCGCTGATGCGCGCCGCCAATCCGGCGGAGAAGCTTATGGAACTGAAAGGAGAACGATGATGAACCGAAACGGACACTACGGACCCTACGGCGGCAGCTACGTCGCCGAGACGCTCGCGCAGCCGCTCGACGAGCTCGCCAGTGCATACTTCGAGGCGCGGGAGGATCCGTCCTTCCGGCGCGAGTTCGAGGAGCTGCTGCGCGACTACGTGGGGCGCGAGTCGCCGATCACCGTCTGCCGCCGTCTCTCTGCCGCGCTCGGCGGCGCGACGATCGCGCTCAAGCGAGAGGACCTCAACCACACCGGTGCGCACAAGGTGAACAACACCATCGGCCAGGCGCTGCTGGCGCGGCGGATGGGCAAGAAGCGCCTCATCGCCGAGACGGGCGCGGGCATGCACGGAGTGGCTACCGCCACCGTCGCGGCGCTCTTCGGGCTGCCCTGCGAGGTCTACATGGGCGCGCTCGACGTGGAGCGGCAGGCGCCAAACGTGGAGCGCATGAAGATGCTGGGCGCTAAGATCAACGCGGTCACGGAGGGGAGCGCAACGCTCAAGGACGCGATGAACGAGGCGCTGCGGGACTGGGTGACCAACTGCGACGACACCTTCTACGTGATCGGCACTGCGGCCGGTCCGCATCCCTATCCCGAGATGGTGAAGGACTTCCAGTCCGTCATCGGCCGCGAGGCGCGGCGCCAGTGCCTGGAGAAGTTCGGCCGGCTCCCCGACCAGGCGATCGCCTGCGTAGGCGGCGGCTCGAACGCGATCGGGCTATTCGCCGGGTTCATGGACGACCCGTCGGTGCGGCTGGTCGGCGTCGAGGCCGGCGGGCGCGGGATCGCCTCGGGCGAGCATGCCGCCTCCATCACCGGCGGCAGGATCGGCGTCCTGCACGGCGCGAAGACGATGCTGCTGCAGACCGCCGACGGCAACGTCATCGACACCTATTCGGTCTCGGCCGGTCTCGACTATCCCGGCGTCGGGCCGGAGCACTGTCATCTCCACGACACCGGGCGCGCCGAGTACGTGCCGATCGACGACGCGGAGGCGGTGGCGGCGTTCGACGCGCTCTGTCGCTACGAGGGGATAATCCCGGCGCTGGAGTCGAGCCACGCGGTCGCCGAGGCGATCAGGCGCGCGCCGTCGCTGCCGAAGGACGCGCTGCTGCTGGTCTGCCTGTCCGGCCGCGGCGACAAGGACATGGAATCGGTAAGGAGGTACAAGAATGAAAACGAGAATCGCTGACGCCTTCAGAAGGGCGAAGGCCGAGGGGCGCGGCGCCTACGTCGCCTACATGACGATCGGCTATCCGACGCTCGAAAGGAGCGAAGCCGCCGTCGAGACACTCATCTCAGAAGGCGCTGACGTGATCGAGCTCGGCGCGCCGTTCTCCGATCCGTTCGCGGACGGCGCGGTGATCCGCTCCGCCGCCTACGAGGCGCTGCGCCAGGGCGTGACGCTCGAGGACGTGCTGGCGCTCGCTGCGCGCGTCCGCGCCCGGCACCCGGACGTCGCGCTCGTCCTCTTCTCCTACTACAACCTCGTCTTTTCGCGCGGGCTCGACGCCTTCGCCGACGCCGCGGAGGCGTCCGGCATCGACGCGGTGCTCGCGGTGGACCTTCCGCTCGAGGAGCGCGACGAGCTCCTCGCGGTGCTGAGGCCGCGCGGCATCTCCTACATTCCGCTGGTGGCGCCCAACACGCCGCTCGAGCGCGTCGTCGCGAGCGCGGCGGGGCTGGAGAATTCGTTCATCTACGCAATCACGGTGAAGGGGACGACCGGTGCGCGGCGCGAGCTGCCGGAAGGCCTGCTGGAGCGGCTGGACGCCATCCGCGCCGCGGTTCACCTGCCGGTCGCGGCCGGCTTCGGAATCTCGTCGAAGGAGCAGGCGGACGAGATATGCCGCCATGCTGACGGCTATGTCGTCGGCTCGGCGCTCGTCAAGCGGTTCGGGAATGAAGCCTGAGGTCAAGGTCTGCGGAGTGCGCGACGCCGCCTTCGCCGTTGCCGCGGCGAAGCTGGGGGTGGACTACCTCGGCTTCATCTTCGAGCCGTCCTCGCCGCGGCACGTTACCATCTCGCAGGCGGCGGAGATTGACGCGTCGCTCGGCGCGGACCCAAGGCGTCGCGTGCGCCTGGTCGGCGTGTTTGTCCGCGAGTCGACGGACGAAATCGCCGCGGCGATGCGCCGCGCCGGCCTCGACGTCGTGGTCGCCGCGCTCAAGGCCGCGGGCTATGAGGTGTGGACGCTTGCCGGCGGCGCGGAAGGGGACGGAGTCCTCTTCGACTCCTCCCACGGCGACGGCGAGCGCGAACTGCGGCGCGGCGCGTACCGGACGATTCTCGCCGGCGGCGTTTCTGCCGGGAATGTGGCGATGGCCGTGGCTGCGGGGCCGGACGTCCTGGACGTCAACAGCTCGCTCGAGACCGCGCCAGGGATCAAGAGCGCCGCACGGCTGGAAGATTTCATGCGCGCCTTTGCCGCGGCAACGGCGGCGGACAATGCAAAAGGGAAGGGAATGAAGTAATGAAGGACATCAACGAGACGAGGAAGAGGATGGACGCCATCGACGAAGGGTTGATGAAGCTCTTTCTCGAGCGAATGGAGCTGGTCGGCGAGGTGGCGGACGCCAAGCGCGAATCGGGGGCGGCGATATCCGATCCCGCGCGCGAACGCGAGATCCTCTCGCGGGTGACGGCCGAGGCCGGCGAGGGAAACGAGAACGCGGCGCGGCTCTTCTTCTCCACGCTTTTCTCGATCTCCAAGGCGCGGCAGCGCAGCATCCTGAACGGTGACTCGCCGCTCGTGGCGGAGATCGACCGCGCGATGGAGAAGGGGACGAAGGGCTTCCCGACGCGGGCGTTCGTCGCGTGCTGCGGCGCGGAAGGGTCGTTCGCGCAGCAGGCGGCGTCCCAGATGGTACTGACGCCGACGATCGTCTACTTCAACGGCTTCGAGAGCGTGTTCGAGGCGGTGGAGAAGGGGCTTTGTCCCTACGGAGTGCTGCCGGTGGAGAACTCGGCGGCCGGTTCGGTGGCGAGCGTCTACGACCTCATGCAGCGGCACCGCTTCCACATCGCCCGCTCGCTGCGGCTGAAGGTGGACCACGTGCTGCTGGCGCCGCCAGGAACGGAGCTTGCCGACGTCCGCGAGGTGATCAGCCACCCGCATGCGTTGGCGCAGTGCTCAAGGTTCCTCAAGGAGCTGCCGGCGGCGAAGGCGGTGCCGGCTGGCAACACGGCGGTGGCGGCGAAGGCGGTGGCGGCGTCGGGGCGGCGCGACGCCGCGGTCATCGCCTCGCGCGCCTGCGCCGAGCTCTACGGGCTCAATGTCCTCGCGGGCAAGATCCAGGACGCGGCGTACAACTACACCCGCTTCATCTGCATCTCCAAGGACCTCGAGGTCTACCCCGAGAGCAACCGCATCTCGATCATGCTTTCGCTGCCGCACCGTCCCGGCGCGCTCGCGGCGATCATCTCCAAGTTCGCCGCGGTCAACGTCAACCTGACCAAGCTGGAGTCGCGTCCCATTCCGGGGATGGACTTCGAGTTCAGCTTCATCTTCGACTTCGAGGCTTCGCCCGCCGACGCCGGCGTGAGGAGCCTCCTCTCCGAACTTTCGCAGGATCCAGAAATCGAGCGCTTCGAGTTCCTCGGCGCCTACCGGGAGTAGTCTTAGTCCTCCTGCCGACCCGGATAATTATGGTATAATACCCGCAGTCTGCGAGCTAAGGAGGAACTGAGATGATCGACTTCAACTACTGGTCGCCTACGTACATCGCCTTCGGCAGGGGCAAGGAATCGCGCACCGGCGAGCTGGTGCGGCGCTTCGGCGGACACAAGGCGCTGCTCCACTACGGCGGCGGTTCCGCCGTGCGGAGCGGGCTTCTCGACCGCGTCAAGGCGTCGCTTGCGGAAGCCGGCGTCGGCTTCGTGGAGCTCGGCGGCGTGAAGCCCAACCCGCGCAGCTCGCTCATCGAGGAGGGCGTGCGGCTCGCCATCGCCGAGGGCGTTGACTTCCTGCTCGCGGTCGGCGGCGGCAGCGTGGTCGACTCGTCGAAGGCGATCGCCATCGGCGCGGCGAACGGCGGCGAGTGGCGCCGGTACTACGTCGGGCGCGAGGTGAAGGTCAAGCCGGCGATTCCCGCGGCGCTGCCGGTCGGCGTGGTGCTGACGATCGCCGCGGCGGGGAGCGAAGGCTCGCCGAACAGCGTGGTGAACCTCGAGCCGGAGAACCTCAAGCGCGCCGCCGGAGGCGACATCCTGCGCCCGAAGTTCGCGGTGATGAACCCCGAGCTGACCATGAGCCTGCCGCCGTTCCAGACCGCGTGCGGGCTCGCCGACATGTTTGCGCACCTCTGCGAGCGGTACTTCTCGCCGACCGCGGACGTCGTCCTCTCGGACAACCTCTGTGAGGCGGTCATGCGGGCGGTCGTGGAGGAGGGCGCGAAGGTGATGGCGAACCCAACCGACTACCAGGCGCGGGCGAACATCATGTGGGCCGGCACCCTGGCGCACAACGACGTCTGCGGCGCGGGGCGGGTGCAGGACTGGTCCAGCCACGGCATCGAGCACGAGCTTTCGGCGCTCTACGACTGCGCGCACGGCGCCGGGCTCGCCGTCGTGATGCCGGCGTGGATGACCTATGTCCACGCGGCGGACGACGCGCGTTTCGCGCGCTTCGCGCGGAACGTGTTCGGGGTCGGCGTCGGCGAGAGCGACGCCAAGGCGGCGCTCGACGGCATCGCGGCGTTCCGCGCCTGGCTCAAGTCGCTCGGGCTGCCGCTCAACTTCGCGGAGCTCGGGGCGCGCGAGGAGGACATCCCGTTCCTCGTCAGGAAGCTGAACCTGAGCGGCAACACGCTCGGCGGCTTCATGCCGCTTGCGGACGACGACGTGGCGGCGATCTACCGCCTCTGCCTCTAGTCTGGGCGGTTGTTGGTTTTGGGAGCCGACGCAATGACTGTTGGTAAAAATCGGAGGGGAAAATGAAGGTACTGATGGTAAACGGCAGTCCGCGGCAGATGACGAGCTTCATCCGCTGAAGGCGTTTCATTTCACCTTGAATGTAGCACAACCTTTGGCAATGCAGAGCGAACAGAGACAGCATCTGGTCGGTTGTGAGTTCTGGCACTTCAAGGGTGGGCGCTACCGGATTGAGGGGTTCGCCAAGGACTCCGAGACTCTGGAGGAGATGGTCGTCTACCGCGCGCTGTATGGCGAAGGGGGACTGTGGGTGCGCCCCGCCAAGATGTTCTTCGAGACCATCGAGCGGGATGGAAAGAAGATGAAGCGGTTTGAACCTGTGGAGGACCGCAAATGAACATGTCGCATTTCCCGCATCGGCATTGACATTTGAGCCCGGAAATGCGATAATATCACCATCTATCGATTACCTCGCTGTGGTCTGCGACCGGTAGATATTGAACATGGACACAAACTACACAGACATGCTGAAATGCCTCAACGCCTCAGGGGTGGATTATATCCTTGTTGGAGGGTGGGCTGTCAATCTGTACGGTTACATAAGGGCCACTGTCGATCTCGATATCTGGATCCTTGCCGACAGAGAAAACGCTCGGCGGGTCTATGCCGCGCTTTGCGAGTTTGGCGCACCGATGTCGGATGTCAAGCCTGAGGAATTTGCCGAGGATGGGATCATCTTTCAAATCGGCGTCGCTCCTTGTCGTATTGACATCATTACCCGCATAAGTGGAGTGTCGTATGCAGAGGCCGCCCAGCGTGCCGTAGCAAAGGAAATCGACGGTATCTCACTGAAGGTGATTTCAATTGGCGACTTGATTGCGAACAAGAAGGCCTCCGGAAGGACAAAAGACTTGGCCGACGTGGAAGTCCTTGAGAGGATTGGAAAATGATCAAGACGATTCAAGCATATCGCGGCACACCGCCAGAGGAAGACTATTCTTGGGCGCTGGCAATGGACGATAACAAGAGATTGGAAGTCGCATATCGACTTGTCAGGGATTTGTGGTCAGCAGCGCACAACGGCGAGCCATATCCAGACATGGATCGTTCCATGGCGAGGTTTGCTGTCTCGTCGTCGACGCATTAGACCTATTTCAATCGTGGAAGCTGAAAATGAAAGGAGAAAGCAGATAGACAGTAAACGATAGGCGGGGAGAAAACCGCCAACCTCCGTAACCGCCGTTAGGCGCAAGGGAGGCAGGACAATTTAGCATCATCTGCTAACAAGTCGTTCCCTGGGAATACTGGACATATTTCAAAGTTAGAACGGCATGTGAGTGGAGATGCGCCCATATGGGGGCGCATTTTCTTTCTCCGTGTGTTCTGACTTAGGCCTGTCCAGGGCTTCCAGGGAGTGCATGGAAAGGAAAATGCGCTCCCTTTTACATAAAGATTCAAAAAAGCCCGAGATCGTCGACCAAATTGATGATCCTTTGCTTGTTGTATCATCATCAATCGTCAATCTCGGCAAGGAGCTTTCCGCGCATCTGCATGGTAGCGCTCAGCGCGATCGCGCACGCGCAACGATGGATTTTCTGAAAACGGTCGGCAACGGAAATGAAGTAGTTTTCTCCAATGCGGAGATTATTTTCGGCGACGGGCTTCCCATCGATCCTGCCGCCGCGCTCGCGTCCACCGCCCGCTGCCGCAAAACCGCTCTTCGCTGGCGCGGCGGATGGAATCCAGAAAAGCGCGAGCTCGACTATTTTGGAACGAAGTTCAAAATCGATCCTAAGGTAACGATCATAAAGGAACAGCCATGAAGTATTCATCGCTCGTTGATTTCAAGCCGATCACGACCATCGCCAATCTGAGGAATGATTTTGGCGATGAAAGCACAAAGGTCGAACGTGTCAAAACCTACGTCATCTCCGACACGATGGCGGCGCAGTTGACTGATATCGTGTTCAGGCATCTCGATCCAGCCAGAGCGGACGAACATAAAGGGTTGCTTGTCGTCGGCAACTACGGCACAGGTAAATCGCATCTTCTCACCGTCATCTCAGCCATCGCTTCCGACGCGTCGGTCGTGCCGGCAATCTCAAATGAATCCGTTCGTAGCGCGGCAACCGCCTTTGCCGGCCAATACAATGTCGTATGCGACGATATCGGTGCCGTTACTTCGCCGTTCCGTGACATCGTGACAGGACTTCTCCAGAACCACCTCGATTCCGTCGGCGTCGATTTCGTCATCCCCGCCAGCGGCTCTACAGGCGTGAACAACAAATCGTGGATGCGGGATATGATGGTCGCATACCGCAAGAAGTTTCCGGGGAAGGGGCTGCTTCTCGTGATCGACGAGATGCTCGACTACCTCCGCGCCCTCGGCAATGACCAGAACGTCATTCTCGCCTTTGGCCTCATGCGCGAACTCGGGGAATTCGCAAACGAACGCGACGAGAATGGCGAGTTTTACGGCTTCCGTTTCATCGGCGGTGTTCAGGAGGCAATTTTCGATTCGGACAGATTTGCATTCGTCTCGACTTCCCTTGCCCGTGTCGCCGAGCGTTTCGCCCAGGTAAAGATTGCCAAGACGGATGTGAAATTCGTTGTTGCCGAGCGTCTCCTCAAGAAGACACCTGAACAACTCAAAGCGATCAAATCCCACCTCGCGAAGTTCACGAAGTGCTATGAACCTCTTCTCGCGAACATGGACGAGTACGCCGCCATGTTCCCCGTCCATCCCGATTTCATCAACGTGTTCGAGCAGATGCGCCGCGTCGAGAAACGCCGCGTCCTTGATACTCTCTCGGAAAAGATCTCGCAAATCCTAGATTCGGAGGTCCCTGCCGATGAACCTGGCGTCATCGCCTTCGACGGCTATTGGGAGAATGTCGCGAAAGACGGCACCGCCCGCACCGACGCGGATGTGCGCAAAGTAATCGAGGTTGTCGATGCCCTTGAGTCGAAAATCATTCACGGTTCTCTCAAGAAGAGTCTCGTTCCAAACGCGCTTCGCATCGTGCACGCCCTCGCGGTTGACCGCCTCAGTCGCAGCGACATCTCTTCGCGCATCGGTCTCGACCCGAACGCAATTCGCGACATGCTGTTTGTGTTCGACAGGATGAGTGCGCAACAGGAAAATCCATCCGTCTCGCTTGCCAACCAGATCGACCTTTCGGTGCGCCAGACCATGAAGGCGGTTGATGGACAGTACATCGCCAAGAATCCCGACAACGGCCAGTACTACATCGACATTGCCAAAGACACTGACTACGAACAACTCGTCTCCAAACGCGCCGAAACGATTGGCGATGAGGAAATGAACCGCGCATATTTCGCCGCAATCGCCCATCTCTTTGAGGTGACCGATGTCCCAACCCACGTAAACGGATTCCGCATCTGGCGCTACGACAACGTGCGCTGGCTTTCGCACCGCACATTCCGCCGCGGTTACCTTTTCTTCGGCGCGCCGGACGAACGCTCCACCGCACAGCCTCCGCTCGATTTCTACCTCTACTTCCTGAGTCCGTTCGGCGGAGCCGCTTACCACGACCAGAAACGTCCTGACGAACTTATCTTCGATTTCACGCCGTCCGATCCGGAGGCGAAGGAATATCTTCGCCTCATGGCCGCTGCGATTGACTTGCGCTCGACATCGTCAGGGTCCGCGAAAACGACATACGAATCCTACTCAAACCGCTACCTCCACGCCTTCAATACATGGATGCAGTCGAACCGTCTTGATGCATTCTCGATCATCTACAAGGGCGAGCGCAAGACGGGCGTCGAAGCGATGTCCGGACTTGACCTTCGCGGTGCATGGGGCGTTGGCACGAACGACCCGTTCAACTGGCGCGATGTCGTGAGCGCCCTCGCATCGCACATGCTCGAGGGCGAATTTACAAACGAAGCGCCGGACTACCCCGTCTTCCCGCGTTTCGTCTCCGCAGAAGGCCGTCCAAACGCCGTCAAGCAATCACTCGCCGGAATCGCAAACGGAAAGCCAACCAAAGAAGGCGTGATTCTACTTGACGGGCTCAAGCTTCTCGACGCCAACAGGCTCACTGTTTCCGGTTCGCTTTATGCGAAGAAGATTCTTGACAAACTTGCCGATCTCGGACAAGGCAAGGTGCTGAATCGCTCCGATCTCGTGACTGAGGTGAACGGTTCGGAATGGTTCGAGCCTGAGACATTCCGTCTGGAACCCGATCTGCTCGTCATTGTGAACGCGGCACTTGTTGCAACCGGAAAGACGACGCTCTCAATCCCAGGACACGAATTTGCCGCGCAAAACATTGATGAGCTCGCTGCCACGGACATTGACGATCTTGCCGAATTCAAACACGTCTCACACCCGAAAGGCTTCAACTCCGACGCGCTTGAGGCGGCGTTCGGTCTAGTCGGGCTCGGACATGACTGGGTGATGAAAGCTCTCCATGACGACCTGGACGCTGTTACAGCATTTGCCACCAACGCGCAGTCCATCGTCAACGCGGCAGCCGAACTCTCCCCGCGTATTTCTTCTGGCGTATCCTTCCTCGATCAAGATCTCCTCGCGCAGGCGCATATAGCTGATGCCCTTACGCGCATCGCCTCCGCCAAATCCCTGCTCGAACGATTCCTTCGAGTCAACACCTGCGCGAAGCTGAAGACCATGCCGTTCTCTGTGGCGGAAATCATAGCCCACAAGGACGATGTGGCTCTAGTCGACAGTCTGAAGAAACTCTGCGAGTTCTGTGAGCGCAACAGTATGAACGTAGCCTACTTCGAAAAGGCCGCCTCGAATTGTCCTCCTGGCGATGAATGGCTCGCTGAAAAGGATACTGCCTTCGCTGCGGTTAAAACCGCCATAGTCGCCGCCACAGATCTTAATGGCGTCATGAATGCGTTGAAGGATGTGCCGGCTACCTTCCGCAACCTCGAGGCGGAGTGGATCGAACACTACACCGAAGTTCACGAGAAATCATGCCTCGGCACCCAAGGCGAAATTGACAAACGGAAAGTCCTCAATTCGCCACAGCTGAAAGTTCTCCGGGATCTCTCTGTCATATCCGTCGCGCCGAAGGCCGATCTGGACGCCATTGACGCAAAGCTCGCCGCGCTCCGCGTCTGCACTCGCTTCGACAGGAATGCGCTCAAAGGCTCACCGCTCTGCCTCTGCGGTTATTCGCCGAAGGAGCATGGCGCAGAAACAAATGCCGCCGCAGTTCTCGAGCAGCTCCCGAAGTTGATTGAATCCACAATCGAAAAATGGAACACGCATTTTCTCGGAGAACTCGAAAGCGCTTCGCTCGACGTGCTTTCGGGCGACGAGAAAAAGGCGGTCGAGGAATACAAGCGCAAGCGCAATTTGTCGGTTCCCATTAAGCCGATTCTCGTCAAGGGCCTCAAGAACGCCCTCGGCGGACTCGAGAAGATCGAAATCGCCGCCGAGGAGCTCGCCGAGACGCTCAAGAAGCTCGGTCCTGTGGAGCCCGCCAAGGCCAAGAAAGCGTTCGCCGATTTCCTCGATGTGAAATCCGCCAACTGCAATCAAGACAAAGTACGTTTCGTCGTGGCATGACCATAAGGGAGTCAATCGTGGCAACCGACACGCAAGCAGATTTCTTCGCTCATCTCGACCCGGCTAACCAGCCCGAGACCTGCCTCGGCCAGACCTTTCCCAATGCCGCCGCGAGGCGCGAGCATTTCAGAGCGCTCCTCGCTAAAAAGCTGAAAGATCCGGCATTTCGTGCCATTGAGGGCTTCCCGAAAGGCAGCGATGAGGCAATCTTGTCGCTCTCAGACCCTCCCTATTACTGCGCCTGCCCCAATCCGTGGATCGAAGATTTCATCAGTGAATGGAAGGCTGGATCGCGCGTCCCGAGTGACCGCAAGTACGAGCGCGAACCATTTGCCTCCGATGTCTCCGAGGGCAAGAACGACCCGATCTACAATGCCCATACCTACCACACCAAGGTGCCGCATAAGGCGATCATGCGCTACATCCTGCACTACACGGAGCCGGGGGATGTCGTGTTCGACGGCTTCTGTGGAACGGGCATGACAGGTGTTGCGGCCCAGATGTGCGGCGACCGCAGACAGGTGGAATCGCTCGGCTACACTGTTGACGGCAAAGGCCGCATCTTCGACCCGAAAGCCAAGGACCCGAAGAAACCGATCTCTCGTCTCGGTGCTCGCAGAGTCATTCTAAATGATCTCTCGCCTGCTGCCACGTTTATTGCCTCCAACTATAACACGCCAGTCTCCGCCTACGCTTTTCTCAAGGAAGCGGAGAAGATTCTCTCCGAAGTGGAGAAGGAATGCGGTTGGATGTATGAAACGCAGCATTTCGAAGACGGTTTGCCCGCAGTCGGCAGTGACGGTAAACCCGTCATGGGCAAAATCAACTACGTCGTGTGGAGCGACGTTTACGAATGTCCTAACTGCAAAGGAGAGGTCGTCTTTTGGGACGCGGCGGTGGATCGTGAAAACGGCAGGGTGAAGGATGTGTTTGAATGTCCGCACTGCCGTGCGGAGATGACGAAACGAAACTCCAAACGCATGTTCTCGTCCGTTTGGGATCACGCGCTCGGACACATCTTAAAGACAGCGCGGCAAGTTCCCGTGCTCATCAACTACGCCGTAGGCAGAAGACGCTACGAGAAAATGCCTGACGCCGCCGACTTCGAAAAAATCCAGCAAATAGACAACACGCCAATCCCATACCCGTTCCCCGTCGTCGAACTGCCGCCTGGAAAAGAAACTAGCCGGAATATACCCATTGGCATCACCCACGTCCACCAGTTCTACACCAAGCGTAATTTGTGGACGCTGGCGAAATACGCTACACTTATTCCAAGCAACATATTTCGCTTCGTCCTTACTGGAGTAACTTTAGACTCAACAAAGATGGGACGGATGAAACTTGGATATTATTTCAATGGTGGAGGAGGCCCATTCATACCTGGATTGGCTGGGACCCTATATATACCAAGTCTCTCTGTTGAGAAGCGACCAATATTTTCGCTTGAAAATCGGTTCGAGACTTGTGCGAATAGTCTTTCGCAGACATTTACCGGCAATAACTTTCTACAGAACACCGGCTCGGCCTCCAGATTGAATAGCATTCCGGCTGATAGCATCGACTACATTTTCCTTGATCCGCCCTTTGGCGCAAACATCAACTACTCGGAATTGAACTTCATTTGGGAATCTTGGCTTGGTGTCGTGACCGACAACAAAGAAGAGGCGATAGAAAACGATGTCCAGCACAAAGGGGTTTCAGAATACCGTTCGCTGATGCGTGATTGTTTGCGCGAGGCGTATCGTGTCCTGAAGCCTGGACGCTGGATGACGGTGGAGTTTTCCAATACTTCAAGTGCGATATGGAATTCGATCCAGACGGCGCTTTCTGATGCCGGTTTCATTGTAGCCAATGTCTCTGCCCTTGACAAGAAACAGGGTAGCTTCAAGGCCGTCACCACGCCAACCGCCGTGAAACAGGACCTTGTCATTTCGGCGTATAAACCGGACGAGGCGTTTCAGAGGCGTTTTGCGAAAGAGGCGGAGACGCCGGACGGCGTGTGGGACTTCGTGCGCGAGCATCTCGGGAAGTTGCCTGTCGTAAAAAGCAGGGGCAAATCGCTCGAGCGTGTACGCGAGCGCGATCCGCGCATCGTCTACGACAAGCTCCTTGCTTACTACATTCGTAACGGCTTTACTGTGCCAATGGACGCGGGAGACTTCCAGCATGGTCTCGGCGAACGCTTTTCAGAGGAGGACGATATGGTGTTTCTCCCTGAGCAGGTCGAGGAATACCGCGCGGCGCGGGACAAGTTGGAAGTGGTCGAACAGGGCGAGCTTTTCGTCACCGACGAACGTACAGCGATTGCCTGGCTGCGCAATTATCTCAAGGAGAAGCCGTCGAAATACCAGGATGTCATGCCGGAGTTCGTAAAGGCGCTTTCGGCATGGGACAAGAAAGAACGCCAGCTTGAGCTAAAGGATCTTCTGGAAGAAAACTTCATACGCGACGAAGATGGCGTTTGGAGTGTGCCCGATCCGCGCCGAGCAGGCGACGTAGAAAAGAAGCGCGAGGCCTCCCTTTTGCGGGAATACGACACCTATTCGTCCGCCAAGAAGCTCAAGGAGGTCCGGGCAGAGGCGCTCCGAGCCGGCTTCAAGCGCGATTACGGCCGCCGAGACTGGAAAAACATCGTCACCATAGCCCGCAAGGCACCGGCGGAGATTGTCGAAACCGACGAGATGCTTACCTGGTATCTCGACCAGGCCGACAACTACATCGGGGAATGATCGCGATGAAGCTTGCTGATCACATTCTCGCGCATTTCCCGTCCGCTCATGACGGCCGTCCGCCGGCCGGCTTGACGCTGGTCGAGGATCCCGATTCTGTCATTGCTGACGAGGAGATTTTCGGTGTTTTCCGTGCACGAGGATATTGCGTCTCCGTATTTACCGAGACGCTTGAGCTGCGTCGGATCTACGAATGGCGGGCGCACGGAAACGCCGATGCCCGCGAGGTGGTGATATTCCGCGGCGGAGAGAATCTTGAGCGCGTCGTGCCGCCTGACATTCTCAACGATCCGTCTGTATGCCGGCTTGGAGGGTTTACGTACGGCAAGCTGTTCCCGATGCTCGACCGTGGCGTTCTGATGCAACTCGGTCGCGACGAGATTGCCGCCCTATTTCGCATTCGCGGGCAAGCAGATGCCCGCGGGTGCAGGCCAAACGATACGGAGAAGACCTGTGAGTTTGTATTCGAGGATTTGTGGGGCAGGTCGGCAACGGCGATAACGACGCATGAAATCCTGTTTGCGACCCTCGCATGGCTGCATGTGGAGAAATGCGTCACGTCGCCAACACTGCTCAGGTACTTTAGGAAGTGCATCCGGGGGAAGGCGGTGTTTGCTGACGGGCAGGCGGGACGCGTGCCCTTGCCGGATGAGGCATTGACGGATGCCGGTGTGTTCCGTGATTGGGCAAATACGCTCTGGCGCGGGAAATGGGCTGGCAATAATGATTTGCAGATCGATTTAGATGTGCAGATTGTACGCGAGGCGTTTGTGATGTTGCACCTCGCGGGTGTAATTGCCGTCGAGGGCGATGCGGATGCCGTTGCAAAGGAGCTTGCTTATCTGGCTGACGGACGCGGTGACGGTGCTCTCGACTTTGCGCTCGCCGAGACTGAGCGCGATATGCCGAAGGTGCGTTCGTCGTGGCGAGACTGGACGCAGTTTGCCCGCAATTGGGCTGCTCTCACTGCCACGATGGATACTCGCAAAATCGACGTCCTGCGCTATGGCGAGGTGTGGAATAAGATTGACAACGAATTCGCTGCGTGGATAAGTTGGGCATACGCATCGCTCGCCAATGTGCCGTCTGCCGTTCCGCCTGTCGTTTACCGCACGATAGAATCCATCTCCGCCGCGAGAAAGACGGAAGGATTCCGCAAATTCGCGCTTGTGGTGGTGGACGGCATGGCATGGAAGGATTGGGCGATCATCCGTCGGCGGCTTGAGGGGCGCTTCGACTTCTCGATAAACGGAACGTTCGCAGCTGTGCCGACCGTGACGAGTGTTTCCCGCCAAGCGATATTCTCCGGCAAACCGCCGTTGGAATTTGCAGATTCCATCAACAGCACGTCGCGCGAGTCAATCTTGTGGCGCGAAGCGTGGGCTGCGCGTGAAATCGAACCCGCCTACGTCAAATACAAAAGGGGGCTTGGCCTCGGCGATGCCAAAAGCGACGTTGCGGAATACTTCACCAACTGCCATGCGCTCGGATTGGTCGTGGACTCCATAGACGAGATGACGCACGGAACGATTGCGGGCAACCGCGAGCTTGCGTCAAGGATAGAAGACTGGCTGGAGGGCGGTTATCTTGAAACATTATTGTCGCACCTTGTCGAGGAGCTTCGCTTTGAGGTTTTCGTGACGAGCGACCACGGCAACATCGAAGCGACGGGAACGGGCAATCTGCAGGAAGGACAGGCAGTTGAGACTCGCGGCGAACGCGTCCGCGTCTATTCTAACGACATTCTGCGCGACGCGGCAAAGGCGAAACTCGCGCCGGATGATGCGATGGCTTGGGAATGCGCCGATTTGCCGGAAAAATATTCGCCACTCATCAAGACTGGGCGCGGGGCATTCGCGCCGAATGGCGAGAAACTCATGGCGCACGGAGGCATATCGGTCGAAGAGACAATCGTTCCTTTCGTGCGTGTGAGGAGAAAGGGATCGCGGACATGACGCGCGACAGATTTTCATCGCTTGGCGTAGGCCAGAACATAAAGCGGGCATGGCTCGATGCAACGCTCAACATGGTGATTGCTCAGACGCCGCCCGAAGAAACGAGGAAACGACTTTTTGCAATTGTTTCAGGAAGCGAAACCAAAGAAGGCCTTCGCGGCAAGGAATCCGCAAAGAAGGTGCTTTCGATGCTGGCGTCATGGTTTGCTCCGAAAGAGGAATGCCTTGCTGTGTTCGCCGGGCAGATGCTGAAAGTTGCGCAGCAGTGCCTTCGCGAAGAGCGCATTGCGCTTCACTGGGCGATTCTTTCGGCGACATATCCGTTCTTCATGGAAGTGTCGCTTGTCGCCGGACGTCTTTTCGGAATGCAGGAAAGCATATTCCGGCAGCAGATCCAGCGTCGTATAGAAGAGATGCGCGGCGCAAGTTCGACAATTGGACGGAATCTTGAATATGCGCTTTGGATATTGTGCGACCTGAGTCTGTTGCGGATGGGTAATGCGAAGGGCGAGTATCTCAGATGCGATCCTTTGCCCATCGAGAGCCGGTCGGTGGCGGCGGCTTTATGGAAGGCGATATTGCTTGCGACAAAAGGCGGATCGGCGTCCATTTCCCGTTTGCGCGCATCACCGGCGTTTTTCGCGTTTTCGATGCCCGAACCGGAGGAAAGTGATTTTGGCGAAGTTTTCTCCGACGTAGAATTCTCCAGCGGTATCGGATCAGACGACATGTTGACTATTGCATGACATGTTAGCCTGGTGTTTTGTCGCGACAGCCGGAGTAACGGGCGACGGTTGATTATGGTATAATACACGCAACCAAACAAGGAGGATAAACAAAATGAAATCGTTTCTGTTCGCCAACGTGCCGCTGAGCGTCGTCCACTTCATCTGCTTTCTGATCTTCAAGGGCTTCCTCGGCCAGCCCGGCTACGCCGTCGCTGGCGCGCTCGGAATCGCCGATGGCGGCGTCCTGTGGTGGGTGCTGATGGTCGTCAACTCCCTCGTCTGGGGTGCGGTCCTCTCGCTCTTCGTCTTCCCGCTGGTCCGCAAGCTCCTCAAGTAGGCTTGTCCGGCTGCTCCCGGCATGAACGAGACGGCGGAGATGGTGCTGAGGCTTGTGCTCGCCGGAGTGCTGGGCGGGCTCATCGGCGCTGAGCGCGAATACCGCGGCAAGGTGGCGGGGACGCGCACGCATCTGCTCGTCGCGCTCGGCGCGGCGCTGATGCTGCTCGTCTCGAAGCACGGCTTCGGCGGAACTGGCGATCCGGGGCGCGTCGCGGCGCAGATCGTGAGCGGAATCGGCTTCATCGGCGCCGGGGCGATCATGGTCGATCGCCATTCGGTCCACGGCCTCACCACCGCCGCCGGCATCTGGGTCTCGGCCGGCATCGGAATGGCTACTGCCGCGGGCATGTACGTGCTCGCGGTCGCCACGACGGTCCTCTCGCTCCTCGGGCTGGAGGTCTTCGGCATCCTCTTCTTTCGCGATCGGCGCCGCAGACGCGGCGGCGCCGCGGACCGGAACGAACTTTAGCGCGCTGCGATTCCCATGAAGAGACATGCCATAGCTGTGTTATTGGCCGCGGCGGCGCTGTCGCCGCTCGTCGCGGACGTGATGGACAAGAAGGCCGCCGTGATCAGGACGGTCGAGACCGCCTTCGCAGGCACGGCCGAGCTCACCTGCGACGACACGAAGGGCTGGTCCTTCGACATCTCCGCGTCGGTTGACGACGGCCGCGACGTGGTGACGGTGCGCCTCTCGCGGGCGGACGACGCCGCGCCGCCGAGGTTCGGCGTGTTCTTCCGTGTGTCCGGCGCGGGCGTGCAGAACGTCTGGACGAGCAACCACCGGGCGGACGGCGCCCATCTCTGGCCGCGCCTGTGGTGGGGCGGAATCTCGCAGTACCACTCCGAGCTTGCGTACAACATGCCGATCGCGGTCGGCTTCAACTCGGCTGGCGCCGCGCCCGTCGCCATCGCCTGCAGCGAGGCGATGGAGCACCTGGCCTTCGGCCTCTACGCGGAGGAACGCTCGTGCGACGTGATCGGCCGCTGCGAGTTCTTCACGAAGCCGACCGTCGCGCGGAAGGAGTACGTCGCGAAGGTCATGCTCGACCGCCGCGGGCGCGACTGGGCGGAGACGGTCACGTCATGCTCGCGGTGGGTGGCGAAGGAGAACGGCTTCAAGACCGCCTATGCTCCCGAGTCGGCGTTCGACCCGCTCTACTCGACCTGGTACGCGTTCCTGCAGGACGTGCACGCCGAAGTGCTGGAGGAGGAGGCGAAGCTGGCGGCCGGGATCGGCATGAAGACGATGATCCTCGACGACGGCTGGCAGAAGGTGGAGTCCAAGGGGTTCTACACCGCGACGGGCGACTGGATGCCGGTCAAGAGCCGCTTTCCCGACATGAAGGCGCACGTGGCCAAGGTCCACGCGGCCGGGCTCAAGTACATGCTGTGGCTGTCCGTGCCGTTCATGGGCTGCGAGGCGAAGAACTACCAGCGCTTCAAGAAGATGCTGCTTACTGACGGAGACACCGGGGTGCTCGACCCGCGTTTCCCCGAAGTGCGCGAATACCTCATCTCGACCTACGAGCGCGCAGTCGGCGAGTGGGGCTTCGACGGCCTCAAGCTCGACTTCATCGACTCCTTCGGGCTGCCGGCGAACGACCCGGCGCTCAAGGACGACTTCGCCGGGCGCGACTTCCGTTCGGTGCCGGAGGCGCTCAACCAGCTCATGAAGGACGTGCGCGCGCGCCTCGTGAAGATCAACCCTGACGTGCTGCTCGAGTTCCGCCAGCACTACTGCGGGCCGGCGATCCTCCAGTACGGCAACATGATCCGCGCGGCGGACTGTCCGGCCGACCCGACGGCGAACCGCCGCCGCGTCTGCGACCTGCGGTTGACATCCGACACGATCGCCGTCCATTCCGACATGCTTGTCTGGAGCGGGAAAGAGACGCCGGAGGGCGCCGCGCTGCCGATCCTGAACGTGCTCTTCTCGACGATCCAGTACTCGATGATCCTCGCGAAGGTCTCGCCCGAGCACCGCCGGGTGATCGCGTCCTGGATTCGTTTCTCGCAGGATCACCGCGCGGCGCTCCTGAAGGGCGCGTTCCGTCCGCACCACCCCGAACTGGGCTACACCTGGATCGAGGGCGAGAGCGCGGACGAACGCGTCATCGCCGTGTATGCCGACGACGTGTGCGCCAGGGCCGGCGCGGCGGACAGGCCAGTCTTCCTCGTGAACGCGACGGGCAGGGCCGGCGTGCTCGCCGAGCTGGCGGCTAAGCCGGAGAAGGTCGAGTACTTCGACGTGTTCGGCGAGAAGACCGGCGAGGCTGCGCCGTCGAATGGGTTTGTCCGCCTTGCCGTGCCGGCATCGGGCTACGCCAGAATCGGATGGGCCAAGTGACTTTGAAGGAGGAAAACATGGAAAAGAAGACTATGCATCGGCAGTTGCGTCACGTGGCGCTGGTAACGGTGGCGGCGGTGCTGTCCTGCGCGGCGGCCGGCTGCGTGTCGTCGTGCGGAGGGGCGTTCGCCAAGTACGACGGCGCGACCAAGGTCGAGATAATCGAGCTCAAGTGCACGTCGCAGAGCTGGGACGGCGTGGAGCTGCCGGACTATCCCGTCGGGAAGCCCGAGCTTGTCGTCAGGCGCTACGTGTTCCCGCGCGGCAGCAGGCTCGGCTGGCACCACCATCCCGTGATGAACTACGGCATCGTGCAGCAGGGCGAACTCACCATCATCGGCATCGACGGCAAGGAGAAGACCGTCCGCGCCGGCGAGGCGGTCGTCGAGATGGTCGGCACCGTCCACCACGGCGAGAACCGCGGCGACAAGACGGTCGTGCTGGACATGTTCTACATCTCGCAGAAGGGCACGCCGCTCGCGGTCCAGCATCCTGAGATCGCGAAGTGAGCGCGGCGAAGATCCTCTTCCTCTGCCACGGGAACATCTGCCGTTCGCCGATGGCGGAGTTCGTGATGAAGGAGCTGCTCCGCCGCGCGGGGCGGAACGACGTCGAGGTCGAGTCCGCGGCGCTGCACTCCGACGAGATCGGCAGCGACATCCACCGCGGCACGCGCGCGAAGCTGCAGGAGAAGGGGATTCCGTTCTCGCCGCGCGCGGCGTGGCTGCTGACCGCCGAGAAGGCGAGCGAGTACGACCTGCTAGTCGGGATGGACGACTACAACCTCGCCGACCTCCGCCGGCTTGTCCGTCCAGAGGACCGGCCCAAGGTCCGCAGCCTCCTGTCGTTCGCCGGCTCGGAGCGCCCTATCGCGGACCCGTGGTACACCGGCGACTTCGACGCGACTTACAACGACGTCATCGAGGGCTGCACTGCGCTGCTTGCGTTCATTGGCCAAGGAGGTAGGAAATGAAAAGACGGACAGAACTTCGCAAGATCGAGTTTGTGCGCGGATTCACCAAGCACGCGGCGGGGAGTGTCCTAGTCAAGTGGGGCGA
Organism: uncultured bacterium; assembly: GCA_902770045.1. Taxonomy (GTDB): domain Bacteria; phylum Verrucomicrobiota; class Kiritimatiellia; order RFP12; family UBA1067; genus UBA1067. The sequence goes on along the minus strand of CACXRO010000001.1, from coordinate 14,079 downwards.
CACCTGGGTCCTCTGCACCGCAAGCGTCGAGGACAAGGTGCCGCCGTTCCTGAAGGACACCGGGCGCGGCTGGGTGACGGCGGAATACTCGATGCTCCCGTCCTCGACCGGCGGCGGGCGCAAGGACCGAGACATCAAGAAGCTGAGGCAGGACGCCCGCTCGACGGAGATCCAGCGCCTAATCGGGCGCTCGCTCCGCGCCGCCGTCGACATGGCGAAGCTCGGTCCCAGGCAGATCACGATCGACTGCGACGTCCTGCAGGCCGACGGCGGCACGAGGTGCGCGTCGATCACGGGCGGCATGGTCGCCCTCCAGGACGCGGTGGAGAAGCTGCTCGCCGACGGCACGCTCGCCGAGAGCCCGATTGTCCACCGCGTCGCGGCGGTCTCGGTCGGCGTGTGCGACGGCCGGCCGACGCTCGATCTCGACTACGCCCACGACTCCACGGCGGAGGTCGACCTCAACGTCGTGATGACCGACGACGGGCGCTACGTGGAGCTGCAGGGCACCGCCGAGCACAAGCCGTTCACGGAGGAGTCGCTGGACGCGCTGCGCTCGCTCGCCCGAAAGGGGATTAGGCGGATATTCGCGCTTATGGGGTAGAATATGGCGCTTGAAAGCACAATCGCCGGATCATGGTGCGTATGGAAGACAATAGATGCGGATTTGGTCGCTGGTTTTAGAATAGTTTCCCTGTCCAGAGATGGTCGATGAAATTTCGCCAGGGGATGATTGCTATGCCGTCGACTTCCCGCGGGCGCGGTTCGTCGGTGACGAGGATGCGGTGGCGAAACGCTCCCTCTTCGGCGATTGCACGGAGTCCCTTGAGGTCGTCCTTCGCTGCGCTGCGCGTGGTTTTCGCCTCGATTGCAACTTCGTCGTCAACGATGAAGTCGACTTCGAGGTTGGTGCGCGTCCTCCAATAGGATATCTTGGCGTCTCGTCGGCAGGCGTCGATGTATGAGGAGATCTCGTGCATAATCCAGCTTTCGAAGGCGTGTCCGTATTCAGGCGTTCCCCTGACGAGCGGTTTTCTTCCCTGGAGGTGGCGCGTTATGCCTGTGTCGAAAAGATAGAACTTAGCCGTCTCGACCGTCTTGCGCGAGCAGCCTTTCCGCCAGACTGGGACTTCTTGGGCAAGGAGTGTGTCTTTGAGGATTCTGAAGTATTCCTGTACGGTGCTTCGCGGAATCTGCGCATCGGAAGAGATGGACTGGTAGTTGATCTGCTCGCCGCTCGAAAGCGCGGCAACCTCGAGAAAGCGGCTGAATGCCGGAAGATTGCGTGTCGCGCCTTCCTGTATGATTTCCTGTTCAAGGTAAAGCGAGACATAGCCGGCGATGTCTTCGTCGGGCGAGTCGGAATTCCAAATGCCGGGGACAAGCCCATAGTTGATGGCACGGTCGAGATCGAATGCATCGCCGAGTTCGGATGCGGAGAATGGATGGATGTTGCGTACCCTTGCGCGCCCACCGAGAAGGTTCACTCCGCCCTTGCGCAGTTTTCTGGCACTTGATCCGGTCAGAAGAAAGTTTATGCCTTTGGTCTCGATGAGCCGATGGACTTCGTCGAGGAGGGATGGCATTTTCTGAATCTCGTCGATTACAACAGGGCGTGGTTCTCGGCATATCTCGTCAATGTAGCCTGGATTCCTTGCCAATCGCCTAAATGTGTCGCCTGAAAGCAAATCCAGTACATATGCGTCGGGCAAGGTTTCGCGAATCAGAGATGATTTCCCGCATTGACGCGGTCCAAACAAAAAGCAGGACTTCTTCTCCAATATCGCGGCGACATCAAGTTTTCGCGGGATATACATTGATTTCTCCTAATGATTTGTTGAATTATTGCACATTATATCATTATAGCGGCCGAAGAGTCAATAGCAAATCGCCGACGCTGTCGGCGATTCTGCAATAAAATCGCCAACGGCGTCGGCGATTTGTATGTATCATTCCCTTGGTTCTTAGAAAGTTGTGCTACTGATTCTTGGAAGAGCAGTGTCTTACGAAGGCGATCAGCGGAAGGTAGCAGCGGGGAGGAAGGTCGTTGAAGCAGTAGTGGTGGTCGCCGCCGGCATCGGTGACGCAGAGCGAACTGCTGGGATATTCTGCTGTAGCATGCGAGTCGCCGTTTATCACAAAGCTTAGCCGCTTAACGCGGGGGCCGAGTCGTGCCTCGTATTCGCAGTTCGCGCCAGCAATCGTCAGCCGGTGTCTGCCGAAAAGAGTCCAAAGCGCGTTATAGACGACGACAAGCGAAATCGCGCCCCACAGAAGCAACAATGATAATACGAAAACAATCGGCCACCGAGCCATGAATGTGGCCAGCAGCGTTCCAATAACTCCAAGCATCAAGCAGAGCCGAATTGCGCGGCTCAAGCCAGTAAGCGAATGAACCTTTACCTCCATCGTCTCCGCCGCGCCGTCGCAGACAATGCGCATCCCGGGTGGAAGGGAAGCAAGAATCGCATTTGCAGATGCATCCATGTCTTCGGGATTGACATGGTGTGATAGATTCATGAGGATTGCCAGTTCAGCCGCAGTGTCTTCGTATGTCCTGAACAGGCATCGCTCGACATTGCCTTCCACGATTGAAAGCATTGTCTTGCCTGGCGCGGAATATAAGCTGTAGTGTCCATACGGAATGGCTTTTGACCACTGGCTCCAGCGGAAGTTGATGGCACGATGAGGAATCAGTCCAAGGAACCGTCTGCGGCAGACGCCTTGCTCCCCCTTGACCTCGATCTCGGCAGTCACGGGTCCGCCTACGATATACAACAGCGTGATGGCGGAGGCGAGAATCGCCGCGGTCATTGCAACAAGTGCCGCGATCAATATCCACATCGGCATCGCAATCGTTCCGTGCGAGAAACCAAATGGGAGCCATAACATGATAGGGAACATGCCGAATCCAAGGAGCGACAACATGAACAAAACGCGGCGCAACGTTTGCGCGCCGATTGATGCTGATGCGCGGAAGCCGTCCGCTGTTTCAGTGAATTCCACATGCTTGTCTGAGAGATTGTCGGTCACTATGCGGATCAGCTGGATGTCGTGCGGTTCGTGCGGCAGATTCTCGACGATCTGGAAGTCGTGGGCGACGCCGATCTTGAAGCCCTTGGCATTGGCCATCAGCCGGTCGTACCAGCCGCCGCCGTAGCCGAGGCGGTCGCCATGGATTGTGAAGGCGAGCCCGGGGACGATCCACGCGGCGACCTTCGAGGGCTTGACGATCCTCGATGCCTTTGGTTCAAGGATGCCCATCGGTCCGCGCCTGAGGTCGCCTTCGGAAAGACTCTTTAGTCTCACCAGTTTGTAGGTCTTGCCGTTCCATCGCGGCGCGACGACCTTGACGCCGCGGTCGAGCATCTCCCGGATGAAGTCCGAAAGGTCGATTTCGTCCGGCGTGGCGAGGTAGACCGCGACGGCACCGCCGCCGTCAAACGGGTCGACGGCGACCGAAATGTTGCCGTCGTAGATCAGCTTGGCGCAAATGACCTTGGACGCGCGCTCGCGCTCCTCGGGCGTAAGCGCCCTGCGCTGCGCGCGCATCCGCCGCCGAATTGCGTCCTTTGTCTCTACCTGCTCTTCCACGGTGTGGATTATACCATATTTGCCGGGTGCGGTTGACGGATGCGGGGGTGAAATGGTAGAATAGTCACCATGAAGACATTGGCCATAATGGTGATGCTGGCGGCCTGCGCGGCGGAGGCGATGGAACCCGTCGTGCCGGTGATGTGGCGCCGCGGCGCCGTCGAGGAGACGGCGCGGGACTTGCGCGAGATTCGCGCGAAGTCGGGGCTCAGCCGCTTCTGCGTCGCCGGTCCTGGCTTCAACGAGGTCATGTATGCGCCGTTTGCGACCAACCTCTACGCCGAGATGGGGCGTGAGATTGGCGAGATTGCGCGGCTGGTCGCGCCGGACGGCGTCGAAGTGGGCTGGTGGTGCTCGCCGTCCATCCGCTACGTCTCCGGCTTCGCGCCGGTCGAGGACGCCTTCGGCGGCAAGAGCCAGGACAACAAGAAATGCCCGCTCGACCCCGCGTTCCAGGCCGACTGGGCGGCGAAGGTGAAGGCCGTCGTCGCGGCGGCGCGTCCGCGCATGGTCAACGTCGAGGACGACTACACGCTTGCGTGGGGAAGGGGGCTCAACGGCGGCGGCTGTTTCTGCGAGCGCCACCTTGCGCTCTTCGCGAAGATCTACGGCAAGCCGCTTACGGCCGCCGAAATCGCCGCGGCGTTCGAGCGCCGCACCGACGAGAACCTGCCGATCCGCCGCGCTTTCGCCGCCGCGGTGCGCGAGTCGCTCGCGATCCTCGCGCGCAAGGTGCGCGCGGCCGTGGACGAGGTGGACCCCTCCGTCCGCATCTGCGTCTGCGAGCCGGGTGCCAGCGCAGACAAGGACGGCGCGTCGGTCGAGTCCGTCGCGCGCGCATTCGCGGGACCTAATACCCGCCCCGCAGTTCGTCCATCCGGCGCGATCTACGGCGCGCAGACGACGCCCGCCGACGTGCCTGGCGCGGTCGCGCACACGTTCTATACCCTTGAGCGGCTGCCGAAGGACATCGAGACCTTCTACGAGGCGGACCCGTATCCGCACAACCGCTTCTTCGCCTCTGCCGCGCAGATGGGCTCGCTGATGTCCGGCGCAGTCTTCGCCGGCGCCCAGAACGTGCTCCTCTACTGCCTCCAGTACCTGGACGACCCGTTCGAGGACTCCGGCTACGCGGACGAATTCAACCGGCTCCGGCGGCGGCTCGAGGCGGTGGCGGAGTTCAACCGCACGCGCCGCGCGGCGCTCCGCGGCGTGCGCATCGTGTGGACTTCCGACGCCATGGCGCTCACACGCGGGCTTGGCGGCGTTCGCGACGCGCAGCTCGCGGACGAGGCGTTTGTCCTCTCGAAGTTCGGCCTGCCCTATACGACGCGCGCGGACGCCGAAGGCCCGGCGGTCCTCGCCGGCAACATCGTCGAGTCGCTTTCGGACGCGGAGATCGCGAAGCTGCTCTCCGGTGCCGTCCTCGTCGATGCGCCCGCGGCAGCTTTGCTCGCGAAGCGCGGCTTCGGGCGCGATCTCGGGGCGGACGTGAAGCTCGCGGCAGGGCGGCTGCCGGTCGTGCGCGAGGAGATTCTGCCGGCGGCGGATCTGACGCGAAGGGGCCATGACGTCAACGCGTTCTACATCTTCAGCGCCGGGACGGAGGGGACGGTGCGCTCCTTCGCGACGCTCGCGCCGCACGCCGGAACCGAGGTCTGGAGCCGGTTCTACGGCGTTGACGGGAAGGAGGTCACGCCGTCGCTTACTGTTGCCAAGAACATGCGCGGCGGGTGCGTCGCGGTGCTTGCGACGTCGCTTCTCGGCAACCGCTCCTCCGGTCTCCTCAACCTGCGCAAGCAAGAGATGTGGCGGAACCTGTTCAACCAGATTGCGCCGAATGCGCTGCCGGTGGCGGCGCTCGATGCCCCGGGCATCTGGACTCTCGCGAGCGTTTCCGAGGATGGCCGCGAGATGATGGTGATGGTCGACAACCTCTCCGGCGACGTGCGCGAGGGACTTGCGTTCGCGGTTGCGGCGGAATGGCGAGGCTCGGCAGTTTCGCGGCTTGGTCCCGACGGCCGCGAGGAATTCCCCGAGACGGTTTCCGCCCGCTGGACGCCGAAGTGCGCCTTTGCCCAGATGCAGCCGGAGTTCTTCCACTTCCGCCGCGAATCCCCTGTCAGTGGCAGCGGGAAAACAGCGACAGGGGAGAAATCTGAATTTGCGTCGTCATGCGAGAATCCAGGGAAATGCGCTTGGTTCCAGGACGCTCGGTTTGGCATGTTTATCCACTGGGGAATCTACTCGATTCCGGGGAAGGGCGAGTGGAGCTATGCCGTCGACAAGTATGCGCCCGGGGAGTACGAGGCGAACGCGAAGGTCTTCAATCCCGTGGACTACAATCCCCGCGAATGGGCGAAACTGGCCAAGGCCGCCGGAATGAAGTATGCGGTGCTCACAAGCCGCCACCACGACGGGTTCTGCATGTTCGACAGCCACTTCACGGACTACAAGGTCACCAACACGCCGTATGGCAAGGATGCGGTGCGCGAGTTCCTGGAGGCGTTTCGCGCGGAAGGGCTGAAGGTCGGCCTGTACCATTCGCTGCCGGATTGGACGCACCCCGGCTATGCCGACACCGAGTCGCCGGAGTGCATCGTGGGCGGGAAGAAGGAGCCGCACGTGCCGACGCCGGAGCAGTATGCGTCGTTTACCAATCTCGTCTACAACCACATCAACCAGCTGACGACAGAATACGGCAAGCTCGACCTGCTTTTCCTCGACTACACGTCCCGGACGAAAGCCGATCTCGACTACTTCGGCCGCGACGGCATCCTGGAGATGGTGTACCGCAACCAGCCCGGCATCATCGTCAACGACCGCCTCTCGTACTTCAAGGACAACTGCCGCGACTTCGACTACTACACGCCAGAGATCTGCGTCCCGAACCAGCCGCTGCAGGTCAAGGGACGTGAAGTGCCCTGGGAGACTTGCGCGACGATGAACAACAGCTGGGGGTATTGCAGGACGGACGAGAACTGGAAGACACCCGAGGCGGTCATTGCCGGCCTTGTCGGCTGTGTGTCCAAGAACGGGAACCTGCTCCTGAACGTCGGCCCGACGGAAAGGGGGCTGATCCCCGCCGACTCGGTAAATATCCTGAAGGCGCTTGCAGACTGGTATGTGGTGAACGGCGAGTCTGTTGCAGGGTGCGGCAAGTCCGACCTTACGCCGCCGCATGGCTGTGTCTATACGCAGAAGGGCAGGTCGCTCTACTGCCATTTCCTTCAGAGCCCGCTTGGCGACACGATTCTGCCGCAGCTCAAGGGCAAGATAGAGAAGGTCACGCTTTTGCGCACGGGCAAGGAGGTCGAACTTGTCGACAACTGGGGTTTCGAGCTGCTCAGGCCAGACGAGCAGCGCATCCGCACCAGAGCCATCCGCCCAGGCGATGTCTTGAAAATCGAGCTGCTTTTCTACTAATCCACTTTATGCCAGTTTCCCGGCGTGGGCTCTTCCCGATTATGGTATAATACGCGCAAACGAAAGGAGTATATTATGACCAAGACTGTTCTTTCCGCGGCGGCGATGGCGGCTGCGTTGTCCATAGCCTGCGCGGCGGAGCTGCCGATAGCCGACTTCACCCAGGAGGTGGGCAAGGTGCGCCCCGAGCTGCATTCCTCGGGCTTCGGCCCGACGATCTGCTCGCTCACCCAGCAGGCGCTCAACGACGTCCGCGCGATGGGCTTCAAGAGCGCGCGCACCCACGACTGGGCGCTCGTCAACTCCAACCAGCGCGTCTGCGACTGGCACCACATCTTTCCGCTCGTCGACCTTGACGCGACCAAGCCCGAGAACTACGTGTTCGGCCCCACCGACTACCTGCTGAAGCGCACGCGCGAGGAGGCCGGGCTCGACGTCTTCTTCCGCCTCGGCACCTCGATCGAGCACTCTGGCCCCAAGGTCCACTTCAACACGCTCATCCCGAAGGACTTCGACAAGGTGGCCGAGGTCTTCGCCGGCACCGTGCGCCACTACAACCGCGGCTGGGCCGACGGCCACGAGTGGAACATCAAGTACTGGGAGATCTGGAACGAGCCGGACGGCTTCAACAACATGTTCTGCCTGCCCGGCGGCGACGCCGGCGCCGACGAGGCCGGCACGAAGAGCAACGAGCTGAAGCGCCGCGAGCTCTTCGCGCAGCTCTTCGTGAAGTGCGTCAAGCGCCTGAAGGGCGAGTTCGGCGACTCGATCAAGGTCGGCGGGCCGGCGCTCTGCTGGCTGAACGAGGAATACTTCCGCTATCTGCTGCAGGCGTGCAAGGACGCGGGCGTCGCGCCGGACTTCATCTCCTGGCACGGCTACAAGAACAACCCGTCCGATTTCTCCCGCGAGGCCGACCGCGCGCGCAGGATGTGCGACGAGATGGGCTTTCCGAAGTGCGAGCTGATCGTCAACGAGTGGCACTACTTCGGCGAAAACTACACGTGGACCGACATGCAGCGCTGTTCCGACCCCGTGGTCAAGGAGCGCATCTGGAGCGGCCCCGACAGCCACAACGGCATCCGCTCGGCGTGCTTCACGCTCGCGACCCTCGCCAACATGCAGTCCTCGAAGCTCGACCAGGCCTTCTACTACGGCTGCAGCCACGTCGGCAGCTGGGGCTTCAAGGACTCGATGCAGAAGAAGTACAAGGTCTTCTACGCGCTCAAGCTCTTCGGCGACATCATGCGCGACTACTCGGTGCGCTGCGCCGGATCGACGGTCGGCACGGTGACCTCGTTCCCCGTCCGCCGCGCCGACGGCCGCAAGGGACTGCTGGTCGTGGACTACGGCGGGACGTCCCGCGAGATCAAGGTCGCGCTGAAGGGCGTGGACGCTGGCGCGAAGCCTAAGGCGGTCGTCCTCGACTACACCCACGACCTGGAGCCGCTCGTCCGTTCCGGATTCGGCGACCAGGCGCGCATCTCCAAGGACGGCGTCCTCACGCTCTGGAAGCCGGACTTCTTCAGCGCGGCGTTTCTGGTCACCTTCGACGAGTAGATGGAAGACTTCGGCCTCTACCTGGTGATGACCAACCCGGTCGTCGGCTACGAGCGCTGCTGCGAGGCGGCGGTCAACGCCGGCGTCCGGATTGTGCAGCTCAGGATGAAGGACGCTCCGCGCGCCGAGGTGGTGTCGGTCGCGCGCGCGCTTAGGCGCATTACCGCCGGCTCTCGGACGCTGCTCATCGTGAACGACGACCCCGAGGCCGCGGCGGAGGCTGACGCGGACGGCGTCCACGTCGGCCAGACCGACATGCCGGTCGCCGAGGTGCGGCGGCGCTTTCCCGGGCTGAAGATCGTCGGCAAGTCCACCCATTCGCCCGCCCAGGCGCTGGCGGCGGTCGGCGAGAGCCCCGACTACATCGGCGCGGGGCCGGTGTGGCCGACGCCGACCAAGAAGATCCCGGACCCCACGCTCGGCGTCGAGGCCGCCGCGGAGATGGCGCGCTCGGTGCCTTTCCCGGCGGTCGCGATCGGCGGCATCGACGAAAGCCGCATTCCCGAGCTTGCGGCGGCAGGCCTCGCCAACTTCGCGGTGGTGCGCGCGGTATGCGCCGCGCCCGACCCGTACGCGCGGATCGTCCGACTGCAGGACGCATTCCGCCGCGCCCGCGGCCAAATTTGATATACTATACAATCCTATGAAAGACCGTAAGCTTCTTTTAGCCGTTTTCATGGTGCTGACGGCGTTCTGCGCCTTCGCATCGGGCGGGGCCGCGAACGAGCCATATCCCAACTTCGGCCTGCCGCGCGTGGAGCAGATGATGTTCCTCGTGCTGCAGATCGGCGTCATCATCTTCGCCGCGCGCGTGGGCGGGGCGATCGCGTCGGCGCTGAAGCTCCCCTCGATCCTCGGCGAGCTCGGCGCCGGCATCGTGATCGGCCCCTGGGCGCTAGGCGGGATCGGCTTCGGCAGCGGGCTTTTCGCGAGCGGGCTCTTCCACGGCGCGGCCCTTCGGGAGATAGCCAGCTCCACCGGACGGCTGGTCGACGCCACGAGCGACGAGCTCTATGGCCTCGCCACCCTGGCGTCGGTGATCCTGCTCTTCCTGTCGGGGCTGGAGACGAACATCAAGATGTTCCTCAAGTACTCGGTAGTCGGGCTGATGGTCGGCCTCGGCGGCGTGGTGGTGTCGTTCGTGCTCGGCGACCTCTGCGCCGTCTTCCTGCTGCCGAAGTTCTTCTCGGCGTTCGCGGCCGGCGGGGAGCACGCGCTTGCCGGCATTCCGCTCGCCGAGGCGATGACCAAGTCGGCCCCGCTCTACATGGGCATCATGTCCACCGCCACCTCGGTGGGAATCACCGCCCGCATCCTCTCCGAGAAGAAGAAGATGGACTCCGAGGAGGGCGTCACCATCATGGCCGGCGCGGTGATCGACGACGTCCTCGGCCTCATCGTGCTCGCCGTCGGCAACGGCATCATCGCGGCGCACAAGGCGGCGGAAACCGCGGGGACGGCGGCGGGCGGCATGGACTGGGGTGAGATCGGCCTCGTCGCGCTCAAGGCGTTCGGCGTCTGGCTTGGCGCCACGGTTGTCGCGCTGCTGGCGGCGCGGTGGATCGCGAAGTTCCTCAAGAAGGCGTTCAAGAGCCCGGTGGTGATCGCGACGATGGCTTTCGGTCTCGCGCTGGCGCTGGCGGGGTTCTTCGAGTACATGGGCCTCGCGATGATCATCGGCGCGTACGTTATGGGCCTGGCGCTCTCGCGCACCGACCTCAAGCACCCGATCCAGGAGATGCTCACCCCGGTCTACACCTTCCTGGTGCCGGTGTTCTTCTGCTCCATGGGCATGATGGTGGACGTGCGCGCGCTCTGTTCCGAGCCGGTGCTCATCTTCGGCGGCATCTACACCGCCGTCGCGGTCGCGTCGAAGGTGTTTGGCTGCATGGCGCCGTCGATGTGCTGCGGCTTCAACGTCCTGGGCGGGCTCAGGATCGGCGCCGGCATGGTGCCGCGCGGCGAGGTGGCGCTCATCATCGCCGGCCTCGGCCTCTCGAGCGGCTACCTCACCCAGGAGATGTTCGGCGTCGGCATCCTGATGACGCTCGTCACCACCATCGTCGCGCCGCCGGCGCTGGTGGGGCTCTTCGCGCCCCGGGCGCGCGGCGTCAGGCACCCGCGGCCAACCACCAGCTCCTCGCGCGAGACCTGCTTCGAGATGAACAACGACGAGGCCGCGAAGCTGATGCTGGAGCGGCTGGTGGACGAGTTCCGCGAGGAGGGCTTCTTCACTTCGCTGCTCTCCAAGGAGGACAGCATCTGGGAGGTGGCGATGGACGACATGGAGCTCTCCATGCGCCGCCGCGGCCACCGCATCTACGTGAGCTGCACTCCGGAGGAGGAGGCGATCGTGATGACCGCGTGGATGGAGGTCGCCAGCCAGATCAACGACCTCGCGCGCGCGATCTCGAAGCCCATCCGCCGCCAGGACGTCGACCGCATGCTCTCCGAGGCCAGCAGCAAGGGCGAGCGGCACCTCGGCCGCTCCGGCGTCGGCCGCTACCTGCAGGGATTCGTCATGCTGCCGAAGTTCCGCGCCGCCACCAAGGCGGAGGCGATCACCAAGATGGTGGCCGAGGTCGCCGCCGCCTGCCCCAACCACGTGCGCGACGCCACCGAGGCGACCGAGGCTGTGCTGCACCGCGAGGCGTCGATGCCGACCGGGCTCGACCACGGCATCGCCGTGCCGCACGGGCGCTGCCGCTCGGTGACCGGGCTCGCCGGCGCGGTGGCGATCGTGGACAACGAGGGCACCGCCAACGGCTGCATCGCCGACTACGAGACGATCGACAACTCCCGCGTCGACCTCATCGTCCTCACCCTCGCCAACGACTCCGAGCAGACGCCGTACCTGCAGCTCATGAGCTTCGTCTCCAAGGCGCTGCGCAACGACGACGGCTACCGCCGGCTCGCCCAGTGCAAGACGGCGGACGAGATGCGCCGGTTCTTCCGGGAGGTGAAGTGATGGAGCTCATCGCCAGCTTCCAGGTCGACCACACCCGCATCGTCCCGGGCATCTATGTCTCGCGCGTCGATTCGGTCGGCGGCGAGCGGGTGACCACCTTCGACGTGCGCATGAAGCGCCCCAACGTCGAGCCCGCGATCCATCCGAACGCCATCCACACGATCGAGCACATCGTCGCCACCTACCTGCGCAGCGATCCGGAGTGGAAGGACCGCATCGTCTACTGGGGGCCGATGGGCTGCCTCACCGGCAACTACCTAATCGTCAAGGGCTCTCCGTCGCCACAGGAGATTCTGCCGCTCGTCCTCGCCGCGTTCCGGCACTGCCGCGACTTCGAGGGCGAAGTCCCCGGCACCACGCCGGAGACCTGCGGCAACTACCGCCTTCACGACCTCGCGATGGCGAAGTGGGAGTCCGCCCACTACGTCGAGCTGCTCGAGCGCGAGCCCTGCTTTGAATATCCGACCGCCGAACGGACGCTCGTCGACGGCGGACGGGAGTTCTACGACTCCTGAGGCCGCCGCCATGGAGAGCGCCGACACCATCGCCGCCGTCGCCACCGCCCCCGGTCGCGCCGGCGTCGCCGTTGTCCGCGTTTCCGGACCGGACGCCTTCGCCGTCGCCGCCAGGGTGGCCGGCGTTGCCGCCCCGGGGAGCGTCGGCGAGCGCCTGCCGTCGGTCCGCCACGTCCGTTTCCGCAACCCCGTCTCGGGCACGCCGCTCGACGACGGCGTCCTCCTCGCCTTTGCCGCGCCGCGGAGCTATACCGGCGAGGACGTGGCGGAACTCCAGTGCCACGGCGGCGCCGTCGCGCCGCGCCGCGTGCTCGAGGCCTGCCTCGCCGCCGGCGCCCGCCTCGCCCGCCGCGGCGAGTTCACCGAGCGCGCCTACCTGAACGGCAAGCTCGACTACGACCAGGCGGCCGGGGTGCTGGCGCTCGTCGACGCGCTGACCGACCGGGCTGCGGACGCGGCGATGGAGGGGGCGTCCGGCGCCGCCGCGCGCGCCCTGCGCGGCCTTTACGACCGCGCGCTGGCGCTTTCGGCGACCATCGAGCACGCACTGGATATCTCGGAGGAGGAGCTGCCGGACGGTTTTGCGCGCTCCATCGCCGAGTCCGTCGAGGATCTGCGGGGACAGACCCGCGCCGAAATCGTCCGCGCCCGCGAAGGCCGGATGCTCCGCGACGGGGCAAAGGTGGTGCTCGCCGGTCCGCCGAATGTCGGCAAAAGCTCGCTTTTCAACGCGCTTGTCGGCTCTGCCCGCGCCATCGTCTCGGATAGGCCCGGCACCACCCGGGACGCCATCGAGGCGTGGATCGACATCGCCGGCTGGCCGGTATGCCTTGTCGACACCGCCGGACTGCGTACCGCCGCCGATGCCGTTGAGTCCGAAGGCGTCGAGCGGGCAAAGAACCTTGCCGCTACCGCAGACATCATCCTCGACCTCCATGACGCACAGCCAGCGGTCTTGTCAGAGGAAACTGCAGATTTGCCGCGGAAAATCGTGGTTTTGACCAAATGCGACCTTCAAACCTATGGGGACAGACCCCAGGGGTTGGTGGGGACAGACCCCGAGGTGGTGGCGGTTAGCGCGGTTACCGGGGAGGGGATTGAGCGGCTCAAGGGCGTGATTGCCGAGCGGCTGGCGGCCAAGGCTGAAGGCGCGGGCGAGGTTGCCGGCGATGCGCGGGCGGACCGGCTCTGCGAGGTCGAAGGAATCCTTGCGCGAGTTCCGGCGGGAGACCTGGTGTTGGCAGCCAACGCCGTCCGCGACGCCGCCTCGCGTCTTGGCGCCATGATCGGAGCGGAGTATTCGGCAGATATGCTGGACGCGCTTTTCTCCAGATTCTGCGTGGGGAAGTAGCGAAACCAATCAATAAATGGGGGACGAATCATGCATAGACTGATTGCAGACAGTGATGTGTTGAAGAGTGAAACGCCGGTGCTGTCGTCCGAGGCTGCGGCGCATCTCAAGGTGGTGCGACCAAAGTCCGGCGAGCGGGTTGAGCTCTTCGACGGCAAGGGCAGGACGCGCGAATACGCTGTCGTCTCGTCCGGTCGCAGCTTCTCCCTCGTCGCCGCTGCGCCGGCGGACGAGTTTGCCCGTCCGCCGGCGATGACGCTTTTCGCCTGTGTGACCAAGGGGTCGCGCTGGGACTGGACGATCGAGAAGGCGACGGAGCTCGGGGTGACGAGGATTGTGCCGGTCGTCTCGTCGCGAACCATCGTGCGCATCGCCGACGGCGAGCGCGAGGCGAAGCGGAGGCGCTGGGAGCGCGTCGCGGCGGACGCGGCGCGGCAGTCGGACGCGAAATGGCTGCCCGAGGTGCTTGCTCCGATGCCGTTTGCGGAGTCGCTGGCGCTGGTCCGCGGCACCGAGTGCTTCGTCGGGGCGCTCGTCACGCCGCCGCCGGTTCCGGTGGCGGAGGCGGCTCGCCGTCGCCGGGGTGAGCTGGAGCCGGCAATCTACGTGGGACCGGAAGGGGACTTTTCGCCCGAGGAGCTGCAGGCGCTTCTGGAGATCGCGAC